>NZ_DAOUQB010000082.1 GCF_030625865.1 Anaerotignum sp.
ATTCCTCTCTTTTGTTCTTTCTAGTTATTTATTAAATATAAGAGATTGTAAACTTAAGAAGTATATAAAAAATAGCCAATTAAGCGCAAGTCATTAAAGCTTGCGCTTAATTGGCTATTTTTTATATACAAGACCGTTGGCATACATTTTGAAAAATTGAGGATGATGGATCAAATTCATTGATTTAAATCAAAGAAATAGAAAGGGGGTACCTAAATGAATCCACATTATAAAATTAAAATGTTAAAAAAATATTATCTTCGTATTGTTACAACCTTGAATCTAATATGACAAAAATTAATAAATTTACAGACGTTTCATCTTTATGGTCCGATTATAAAAATGGATTGCAATTTTACATTCTAAAAAGAGTCAAAGACAAAGATATAGCTAATGACTTATCTCATGAAGTGTTGATGAAAATTTATAATTCTTGTTGTTCTAATAATGAAATAAAGAATGTGAGATCGTGGATGTTTCAAATTGCCCATAACACTACTATTGATTACTTAAAGAAAGAAAATAAATTCACGAATGAGATTCCTGAAATTTTTGAAAAAGATGAAAATAATTCATATAAGGAAGCAGAAGAATTAATAAAACCTCTTATCGAACTCTTGCCTGAGAAGTATGCTGTTCCACTCCAATTATCGGATATCGAGAACATAAAACAAGCTGAAGTTTCAAAAAAAATCAATTTGAGTTTAACCGCTACAAAAAGTAGAATTCAAAGAGCAAGAAAACTATTAAAAGAAAAAATTATTGAGTGCAGTAACTTAGAATTAGATGAAAAAGGAAATCTTCTTTCTATAGAAATTAAACAAAGTTGCGAACCGTTGCGGAGTCATTTAAAAAAATAAATAGTAAATTTTGCATCTTTTTTGTTTCTATTTAGTCTTGATTGTGATTATTAATTTAAAAACTCGTAAAAATGGAAACAAAAAAAACTTCTAAAAACTCAATTTGGAAAACAAATAGAAATTACACAACGGATTTATCAAAAGGAACAACATGCAGACTAGCTTCTAAAAGTGTTTTTGGAGCAAATCGAAGATATTGTTGAGAGCATATATAATTAATAAACATCTATGAAAATTAAAACATTGGCCATTGTATTGGTCATCATAACATCTTGTTCACAAGGTCAGAAAAAAAAGAAAACCCAGCAAACAAAAGATCAATATGCTGATGGTCAATATTTGATTCAGGTTCTTGACACTATTTGGACTGCCGAACAAGTACCCATCAGAAAAAGAGATTCGCTGATGGAAGTATATGGTGTAGATTCAAAGGAAGCAGAAGTATACCAGAAGATATACAGAGGAAACCACACCATCAATATCAAGAAAATTAAGGCCATTCTGAACAACCATGGCTGGCCTGAATGGACAGTGATTGGAGATCAAGGAAACCGAACTATATGCAATGTTCTACAACATGCTGATCAAGTAACCCGAGAGCATTATATACCAATGATGCGACAGGCTGTACTTGACAAGAAATTAGAGCCAAGGTATCTGGTCCGAGCCGAAGATAGAATAGCCACCGACAAAGGGGAGTTACAGATCTATGGTGGGCAAATGAAATACTATCCTGAAACTAAAAGCTTTAACGTATGGCCTGTATATGACCCTGTAAATATTGATAAAAGAAGAGCAGAAATAGGTTTGGGTCCAATAGCGGAGCATCTAAAAGATAGATTTGATTTTGAATGGAATCTTGAAGAGCAGATAAAAAGAACAGAAGAGTTTGAGACCGAAAGGAAAAACAAAATGAAATAACAAAATGCCAACAGTGTATATGAAATTATAGCACCTTAGGGGATGCTACACTCCATATACTAAACGTTGTGCGTCATTTGATTGGCCTGTGAATAAAATATTTTAAAAATATAAAAAATGAAAGTCGTTGTTTGCACCAAATAAGGACCACCAGAGGTTCTTCAGTTTAAAGAAGTGGAAAAACCTTTGCCAAAAGATAATGAAGTACTGATAAAAGTGCACGCTACAACTGTACATATAGGAGATACTAAAGTGCGACGATTAGAGCCTGGTTTAGGTCGTGTCAAGGATTTCTTTTTCAAGCCAATAATGCGAATAATGATGGGTTTCAGGGGGCCAAGAAAAAAAATACTTGGAATGGAATTGGCTGGAAAAATTGAAGCAGTAGGTAAAGATGTCAAAATGTTTAATAAAGGGGATTCTGTTTTTGGATCTACTGAATTTGATTTTGGTGCCTATGCTGAATACTGCTGTATGCCAGAAAATGGAATTCTGACAACAATACCAACTAATATGAGTTACGAGGAAGCGGCTCCACTTTCTAATGGGGGTTTAACTGCCTTGCTTAACCTCAGAAAAGCAAATATTAAAAAGGGTCAAAAGGTATTAATCTATGGGGCTTCTGGTAGTGTTGGTACTTTTGCAATACAGCTTGCCAAGCACCTTGGGGCAGAGGTTACAGGAGTTTGTAGTACTGCGAATTTGGAAATGGTGAAATCTCTGGGAGCTGATAAGCTTATTGATTATACGCAAAAAGATTTCACCCAAAGTACTGATGTTTATGATGTTATTTTTGATGCAGTAGGTAAGATTGTATCTTCAAAACGCAAAAAATCTCTGACGGAGTCAGGAATCTATCTTAACGTTCTTGCTTTGTCAAGCAACTTTAAGTTAAAGATTGAAGACCTGACCTTTCTCAAAGATCTCTGCGAGGCAGGAAAGCTAAGATCTGTAATAGACAAACGCTACCCTATAGAACAAATAGTAGAGGCTCATAGGTATGTTGACAAAGGGCACAAAAAAGGGAATGTGGTTATTACTGTATAATACTCAAATAATAAGAATAACGAATGCACAACAATGAACTGTGGTAAAATCCAAATTTTATCAAGCTAATTTTAATACATAATTTTCATCATAAGGAATACCTGATTTTGCAATAGAGAAAGCCTGTTTAATAAGTTTATTCTCAACCGCTATTAATGCTA
>NZ_DAOUQB010000017.1 GCF_030625865.1 Anaerotignum sp.
TCAGCCTCCTCCTCCAAAAGTTCTCTGCATATTTCTTTTCCCACACAACCATCTTCCAGCCCATCAAACCACCTTTGCAGTAATGCCTTTAGGGTTCTCTCTTTGCTTCTTAACATAACAAAATTATTCTCTGAAAATCCCATTTTTTCCAACAGCAACAACCTCTGAAGCTTCTCTCCATCCGCTTCATAATAAACCAGCGACCCATCCTCCATACGTTTTGGCGTAACCAGACCTATATTACGGAAACGCTCAATGGTAAGCAATTCCACCCCATAAGCCGCACTGATTTCGTCCTTTGTCATACTTTTCCCCCTTTTAAAGCTTCCCTGATTCTCTTTTTTACGAAATAACCTTCGAAACAGAAATCCTTTTTTAACAACTTCCCTATGATAAAACTTAAGCTTAGCAAAAAGAATCACTTACTATTTAATTTCAATTTTTTTCCTGTAACAGTTTACCATATATGAATATATGCTACAATGCATTTTCAGGGATTTAAGAGTCTCTTAAGATATGAAAAAACTCCTTACAAAAATATAAGGAGTTTTTTCAGGGGATTCTATGTTAAAAACGTTATTTGCATCCTTTTATATCCCTTTTTTGCACGCCATTGTACAAAAATAGAGATACTATAAAACAATCATTCGTGTTTTTTCAGTGGTCTTACCCCATGAGTATAGATTTCAATGGCAAAGCTTCATAAACTGTTGATGTTCTGTTACTTTGCCATCATAATCTCAATGACTTTCATATCTACATCCGCTAATCCCTCATGGGAAAGTCTTGCCAAGTTCTTTGCCGTATCTTCTGCTTTTTCGCCGATAAATCCATCTGTATCTTGAATCACACTGTCATCCATGGCAAACATAGCAGAATATACCGCCTCACCTGCACAAACAGAAAGCTTCAAGGAACAACCGCCCTTTGCTCCATCACAGAACATGCCTGCGATACCGCCCATCATATTTTGAACTGCGCCGGAAATTTGCTTGAGATTCCCATCCATCAAATACACCATGCCTGCTGCAGCGCCTGATGCCGCTAAGGTCGCTCCACAAATAGGGGATAGACGTCCAACATGATACTTCATATACATAATAATCAGCATACCCAAAAATTCAGCCCGCAAAAGCTTTTCTTCCGAAACATTCCTATGCTTTGCAAAAACTGCCATAGGCACCATGGTTTCAATTCCTTGATTGCCGCTGCCTAAAAACGTCATAACAGAGCCGTTGCCGCCACTCATACGAAAATCACTGGCTGCCGCAGTAAATTGCTTAATTTCCGTAAGCATATCATTGGAAATAAGACCTTTTCCTGCTAAATTCTTTAAAGCAGGCCCAATGCCCAGGGCATATTTCTTCTGCATACCAATTTCAGCGATAGAAAGATTCATATCAATGCCTTCCTTGATAAACGCCAAATCAGCTGCATCCACAGTGTTTGTCCACTCATAAAAATCAGCAAAAGTATATTTCGTTACATCAAAGGCTTTCGTGGTTGCTTCTGCTGCTGAGAGTGTACGTTTGTCCAAAACAACCTCTCCGTTCTTTTCCGCAAATATCATATTATCATGAGCCTTTTCCGTAATAGTATGGCCTTTTTCTTCTTCATTTATAGCGATACATTCAATATAAAATTCACTGCTCGGAAGTACCTTTACAGAAACGAATCCTTCTTGTACCAATTTTTTCGCTTTCTCTACCTGTTCAGGATGTATTTCAGCAAAAATCTCCATGGTGTTTCCGGGCTTGCTCAGTAAAAACCCTAAAGCACAGGAAAGCTCGATTCCATTGGTTCCTGTATTTGGAATTTGTACGCTATAAGCATTTTTAAAAATATTAGAACTAATAACCATATCCAAATGGGTAGCGGATTTTTTTAACAATTCGCAGGTTCTGGAAACTGCCAGTCCAATGGCTACCGGTTCTGTACAGCCCATACTGGGTTTCATTTCACTTTTCAACGCATCAAACACAAGATTCATATCCATAATTATTTCCTCCTTGTATATAACCCCTCTTTTTATCTTATCTATAAATAAGAGCAAGTTTAATGCCAATGAGAAAACTCCCGAATTATAAGAAAAATTGTCCCTCTCAATTCTCAACCTTGAGAAAGCCCTTTGAACATTTTCCATTTCATAAAAAAATCTTATTATAAACTCCCCTTTCTCCATAACTATAGACGCTTTGGTTAAATGAAAAAATGGGTAAATTTGTTGTTACGTAGTATCACTTTAAAAACAAAAAACTATAAAAAATTTTAGGATGAAAAAAAATTTAGTATTTTTTAATTTCATACAAATATATCCCTGTTCCAGTGGCAATCACTGAATTATTTTGAAGTCTCTAAAAGTTCCTTTCTTTCATCCTTACAAAAAAACCTTTCTTAAAACACAACCGTTCATGTTTTAAAAAAGGCCTTTCTTATAGACAAATACAATTATATCTTTTCTTCTCAAAAACGAGATAATTTCTCAAAAATGAGATTAAAGCAGATGGTGTTTTTTTAGTTTTCGATAGAGCGTAGCACGACTGATTTGCAGGGTATCCGCAAGCCTCTCCTTATCTTCCAAAGAAGTTTCTTCCTTCAGCATATTAGATAACACTCGCTTTTCATACTCTTCCATGATTTTTTCTAATGACCATGCATCATATCCCTTTGCAGAACGTAAGACAATGTGATCCGGCAAATCTGAAAGCTGAACCTCATCTTCTTCCACTATATTCGACAGATATTCCACAATGTTTTTTAATTCCCTCACATTCCCCGGCCAGTTGTAGTTAACCATCGTCTGCAAAACCTCAGTGGATACCCCTTGGATATGTTTATTCAGCTTTTGATTGTAATACGGGATATAATACTCCACCAAAGCCGGAATATCTTCCTTTCGCTTGCGTAAAGGCGGCAATTCAATGGGGATAATATTCAAGCGGTAATACAAATCTTCTCGAAAGGTTCCCTCCTTCACCATCTGCTCAATATCCTTATTCGTCGCACAAATTACACGGATATCAATGGGAATGGGTTTGTGTCCTCCAATACGTTCCAGCTTTCTCTCTTGTAACACCCGCAACAGCTTTGTTTGCACATGCAAAGGCATATCTCCAATTTCATCTAGGAAAATGGTGCTTTTATCTGCCAACTCAAACTTTCCGATAGCTCCTTTTTTCTTTGCCCCGGTAAAAGCCCCCTCCTCGTAGCCAAACAGTTCACTTTCCACCAAATTTTCGGGGATTGCTGCACAGTTAATGGAAATCATAAGCTTATCCCGTCTTTGGCTTAGATCATGAATCATTTTTGCCATAATTTCTTTGCCGGTACCACTCTCTCCACGCAAAAAAACGGTTGAATCAGATTTTGCCACCTTGCGCCCGATGGCAATAGCCTCCTGCATTTTTTTGCTTTTGCCTACGAATGACCACCCTTTTTTGTCGTCGTTGACAACTTGCAATTGCTGCTCCAAACGATCTCTAGCCTCTGCGGTATACAGCTTGCTTTCCAAGAGCATTGTCATGTATTTCAAAAACTCCTCTAGCTTTGCACGGTTTTTCAACAGGTTCTCCCGCTGCTTTTCCTCAAACGCAACAATAGAAATCACCCCTACCACTGCCCCGTTTTTAAAAATGGGATAAGCTAAATCTGCCAATTCTTTGCAAAAAGCCCGTTTTTCACAATCAATACAATTGGGATCTTGTTCCACATTTGTAATGATCCCACTTTCGCCGGTTTCTAAAATTCGATTAAAAAATTTGGCATGGGCAATGGTAGTCCCAACTTCAGCGGCGTAATTTCCTGTTCCCGCCACACGAATCAGCTCATTATCTACCACGGTAACATCAGATTCCAAAATAGACGAAATGGCTTGGGCATAGGCCTGTATAAAGGTTTGAATTTTCATTAAAGCTGTCACATCGCTCACCTCTTCTTATTTCAGTATAGCGAAAATCCTCCAAAGACACAACAAAAATGATTGTATTTTCTCAGGACAGTTTATAACATCTCACCAAAAAAAGGCTTACTCCCTTCATTTTTTTCTCGAAAAAACTTCTTTTTCACCAAACGAAGAAAGTGTACTTCTTTATTCTTCCCTTGCTTGCACCCTATAAATTTAGTATACTAAAAAATATATTTTACAAATGATAAGGAGGGCTAAAATGATTTTTATTCAGCCAAAAACCACTGATGCTGCACTGCATTTTGCGACGGAAGAATATTGTATGACCGCCTTGGGGCAAAAACAAGACATCTTCATGCTTTGGCAAACAGATCGCTGTGCTATGCTGGGCAGTAACCAAATTGCGCAAGACGAAATTGACCTCGCCCTTGCGAAACAGAACGATGTGCAAATCGTTCGCCGTTCCAGCGGAGGAGGAACCATTTACACTGATGAAGGCACCTTGCTTTGCACCCTAATCACCCCTTTTTCCTCAGGGGACGATGCAAAGGAAATCGGGCGAAACCGCTTAGCGGAGCCATTGATTTCCGCTTTACAAAAAATGGGGATTCATGGAGAAATAAAAGGGAGAAACGATATGCTGATAGACGGCAAAAAATTTTCCGGCTTGGCACAACGTTTGGGCAAGAACTGTCTTTGCAGTCACTGTTCCCTTTTATTCGATACCGACCTTTCTATTTTGGAAAAAATATTGACTGTGGATGAATCGAAAATAAAAAACAAGGGAATTGCTTCTGTACGCAGTCGTGTTACCAATATTTATCAACATCTTCCAGAAAAATATGCAACTCAGGAATTTAAAACTCATTTGATACAGGCTTTAGCGGAGCTTATTCCTATGGATACATACACATTCTCCCAAGAGGAGCTTGGCGCCATTGAAAAAATTCGAAAAGAGAAATATGCAAATCCTCTTTGGATCTATCGAACCAACAATAACTTTACCCATTCTAACGAAAAACGTTTCCCTTTGGGCAAAGTCGAGGTTTATTTGGATATTAAGGGCGGTATGATTGCATCCTGCTCCATACGTGGTGATTTTCTCTCTATCAAACCCATAGAAGAATTAGAAAAACACCTTACCCATAAAGCGTTTGATAAGGGTACACTCATGGCTTGTGTAAACAATACTGATTTACTCCCCTATCTTGGTGGAATTACTGCTGATGAATTTTTATCTGTTTTATTTTCTTAAGCAGACCTGGTGTAGTATTAAGAAAAGAGTATAAATTTTTAAATATAAATAAATTGGAGGATGGTAACATGTTAGAAAAACCCCACTGGTTAAAAAGAACCTATAGAGATAATTCAAATTTAAACTATGTTCGTGAAATGCTAAGTGCACTTCAATTAAACACAATTTGTGATGCGGCAATGTGCCCTAATTATGTAGAATGCTTTTCAAAAAAAACAGCAACCTTTATGATATTAGGGGTAAACTGTACCAGAAATTGCCGTTTTTGTAACGTAATCAATCGTGAACCCCAAAAAGTTGATGCCGATGAGCCAAACAGAGTTGCAGAGGCAGTTACCAAGCTGGGATTGAAATATGTGGTAATCACTTCCGTAACCAGAGATGATTTGCCTGACGGCGGGGCCGGGCACTTTGCGGCAACAATTCGTGCCATTCATAAATCAAATCCCCATACCGCCGTTGAAGTTTTAATTCCTGATTTCCAGGGAAATAAAGATGCTTTAAAAATCGTTGCGGATGCAAATCCCGAGGTGATCAGCCACAACATTGAAACCGTAAAAGACCTCTATGATCAAGTACGCCCCCAAGCAATTTATGCAAGATCCTTGGATGTGTTGAAATCCATTAAAGAACTGGCTCCCCAAACCCGTTCTAAAACCGGCATTATGCTTGGTCTTGGAGAAACGCCGGAGCAAGTTTATCAGGTAATGGATGATTTAAGAACTGTTGGCTGCGAATTCTTGACCATAGGTCAGTACCTCGCCCCCTCCTCGGCACATTATCCCGTTCAGGAATACATAACCCCCGAAGAATTTGATCGTTACGGCCAAATTGCAAAAGAAAAGGGCTTTGATTTTGTTGCCTCTGCGCCGTTTGTGCGTAGCTCCTACCATGCTGCTGAAGCCTTGGAAACGGAAGCAAAATAAATCAGATCTGAAAAAAGCAAGTACCCTTAATGGATACTTGCTTTTTTATAAAGTAATAACACTTTTTTCTAAGCTTATTTAAAGAAAAACACATGCCATAATCTTGTTTCTTTTTATCCGGCAATCTGCTCTTTATAGGTATCATAAATATCCAAAGAAGTACCATCCATCAATAAATGATATTCTTCCCAAGCTAAATCGTAATCATATGCCGCCTCCAAAATTGCCAGATCATTCTGCTCAAACTGCAACTCTAACGCCTGTATTTCAACAGCAGACACCAGACCCAATTCCGCGGATTTTTGCTGCTGCTCCCACTGTGTTTTTGCCTTATCATAGGTATCCTTTTGAATCTGGTAAGCTGCTGCCGCTTTATTAATGCTATCCAGTTTTTTCTTTAAATCGTTGGCAATAGCAATTTTCTGGTCTTCCATAGAAACATTGGCAATATCCATATCTGTCTCATGAACCTTGATTTGCCCATCATAAAGAGTGGTATCATTAGATTTTTTCTCTGCCTGTTGATAATCCCGGCGCAAAGTTTTTAGTTGATAATTCTTATCAGTGGCCTCTTTTAATAATTCCTCGCTGTATTCCGGGGCATACTCAATCTTCCTTGTCTTTTCAGGTGCTTCAATTTCCAGGGCATCATCAATGGGTCTACCCATCAAGTCATTCAGTTGACGTTTCAGTAAAGTTAAACCGTTTTGGGCATCCTGAATGTCTTTTTCATTCTGAGTTACAGAAAGCTTTGCCTGGGTTAAGTCGATTTCTATACTAAAGCCTAATGCTTTTTTCTTTTCTTCAATAGAGTAAAGGCGCTCCATTAACTCTTGTTTTTTTTCAAGCAGAGCGATACCCTGTTCTACCTGAACTGTTTTTTCAACCAAAAGCTGGGAAACCAATAAAGCCTGATTATTCCAATCTTCCTGAGTTTTATTTAAATCCTGCTTTGTATTTTTCAATTCCTCTTGCTGATCTTCCAATTCGTCCCTCTGTGTGTCTGCAATGCTGTCAGTCATATCTTCCATGGCACTGGCAATTTTGGCACTACCGGAAAGCAGTGCACTGCTTACAGCACCTAAGGTATTCTCTGATAGTCCGGCATCTTCATCATAACTCAACGCCCCATTAATTGCAGATTTCCCGGAAGATGCCGCTTCCCCAGCCTCTTTTCTGGCATGGGCAGCACTATCTTGGGCATCCTTCAGATCGCTTAAGCCATCATCAATGGCATCCAACCCAGAAAGGACTTTTTTATAATTTAACGCCAACGTTGTTTTTATACGGTTGTTCTCCAGTACTTCTTTTTGAATTTCTTCCAATGTCATTGCCTCAACTTCATGCTCCTCAGTTTCTTCTTGGGTGGCTTCATCTTTTGATGCTTCGTCCTTTGAAACTTCATCTTTTGATGTTTCGTCTTTTACGGTTTCATCCTTTGCCGTGTCATCTTTGGCCACGGTGGTTTTGGCATAAGCCGGTATTGCCAAGGTAAACGTCAGAACACCTGCCAAAAGCAAAGCACTACCTTTTTGATACTTGAATTTTCCCATATCTATGCTCTCCTCTCAAAATCACTGGGCAACAGCTTGTGCTGTTTCCTGATCCACAGGTGTTTCCAGTGCTTGTTGTTTTTTTTCAATAAGTTTCAGCTTTATGTACCATACCACACAGCTTAAAAACAGACATCCCCCGCTGATACCGGCTAATCCAATCATTTCCTCACGAATTGCATCAAACCCACAGCCTATTAAAGCCACATTCCGATAGCCAATGACAAAATGAGTTAGCGGAAATACCTGTGCCAGCTTTTGATAAAATCCTGTAAATGCCATTGTTGGCCATGTAAACCCACTGAATACCAAAGAAGGCGAAGTAAACGCCAATGATACAGAGGTTGCAAACACAGGATTTGGCATAACAGCGGAAAAAAATTGTCCCATGGCTATAATGGATAGTATGAACAAAGAGCTATAAGCAAACCAAACATCAAAGCTCCCCTTCATAGGGATACCAAATTTGTTCACCATCATCCAAGCGCACACCATCCAAACACCCATGGAAATAATATAATAAACCAAAGCCTTTATGATTACTTGGAAAATAGGATTCACACCTTTGATCTCCCCAAGCTTACCGCTTTCCTTTTCACGGGCCAGAGAAATTGCAGCAAAATAAACCAACACCTGCTGTAATGTGGCAATCACAAAACCGAAGGTCAAAAAATAACCAAAATTGTTTGTAGGATTATACCACTGGCGGATATAAAAACTCACAGGGTTCATTTTTGCAACTGCATCATCCACGGTATAGCCTTTTGCCACCAAGCCTTTTACCGCCATTTGCGTAGACAATGTTCCCAAAATTTCCGCACCCCTTAAATTTATGGTGCTTCCATAACCCATATTTACAGCACAAGAACCAAGAAGAACCTGTGCTTGTCTGCCTTGCATTACGTTTTTTGTAAAATCTGCCGGGAAAATGATGCAGCCTACAATTTCCCCATCTTTCATGGCTGTTTCCACCTGATCTTCATTTTCATAGTAACCTATAACATCGAAATATTCGGATTGCTGAAACGCATCAACTACTTCCCTTGTTTTTGCGCTATAGCTATAATCCACAATGCCCATCTTTAAATGGGTAAAACTCCCATTCTCAAAGCTGACTCCGCAAATACCAGTCACAAAAATGGGAATTAAAATCAAAATAATCAAGGAACGAGGACGCTTCAACAAGTAAAACCATTCTCGAAAAAACAAACGAAAAGCTGCTATCATGCCTGAACGACCTCCTTTTTTGCCATTTGAGGTTTTTCTTTCTTTCCTGCACGATAAACTTTCCATAAGAAAGCAAGAAAGCTGAGAAAAAAGGTTGCCAAGGCAAGATATAAAAGCATATCTCTGCTATAGGCAATATTTTCGGTTTCAAACCCAACACCCATCAACACAATATTCCGAATGGGAGAGAGAAAATGGGTTGGAGGCAAGAACTGTGCTGCTTTCACCAGTGTATCCGACATCTCCGTAAGAGGCCACGAAAAACCCGAAAGAATAAAAAGGGGATACGTCAGTGCCATAAGCCACTGAATGCAGTGAATGGTATTTTTACAAAGTGTGCCAAACAGTGCACCCACGCCAAGCATACAAAGAACATAGCATCCGCAAAGAATTGCCAAATCTTCCTTGTTTCCCCGCATAGGAAAATCAAATATCGTTATAATTGCATAATAATTTACTAAAATATTCAAATAGCCCGTAACGCCATAAAAAATATATTTATTAAAGAAATGAATCACACTTTCTTTGACTGTCGTTTTTCCCGAAAGAATACCTTCCTTCTTTTCTTCAGCAAAAGCCGTGGAAACCGTCATTAAAAAAAGCTGATAAAAAATCAAACCCGTTAAACCCAAACCCAAATAAGTTAAATAACTGAACTGGGAATTAAACCAAGGGCGCAATACCGTAGAAATGGGTGCAGCCTTCGCAAGAGCATCATCCACAGTACTTCCTGCCGCTACAAAGCTTTTTACAGCAATTTGGGCAGAAACGGTTTTCACCACCTGCATAGCAGATACCACAGCACTATTCCCAATAATATTATTCGCACTGTTTACACCAATCAAAACCTCAGCCTGCTGTCCCAGTTGCAGGGAGCGTGCATAATCAGCGGGAATCACCACAACTCCAAGCACCTTGCCTTCCTCCAAAAGTTGAAGGGCTTCATCCTGATCCGTAACTACGTACGTAACATTAAATCGGTCGGTTTCATCAAAAGCATCAATTAAGGCTCTTGTTTGAGCCGACGAGTTTCCATCCACTGCCGCCAAAGGAATATCTTTTACAATATGGCCGCCAAAAGCATTGCAAACCACAATGCTTAAAGCAAGGGGCGCAACCAGAAACATAAAAAGCATACGCTTATCATGCCAAAGCATTTTGATCTCCCTTCCAAATCCCTTGAGAAAAATTTTTATCATTCTGCCTCACCCACTTCATCCAGGTTAACGCTCACAAGCATACCAGGGTAAAGCATAATATCGTCTTCCCCGGAAAGGGCAATTTTCACTTTATATGTAACAACGTCTTGGTCATTCAGCTCGTTTGTGGATTTTTTAATAGCAAAATCCGGATTTTTGCTTACATTTACAATGGTTCCGTGGAAAGTTGTATCCGGGTAGGCTTTGCTGGTTAGAGGAACGGTTTGCCCCACTTTTAACTTACCCACCTCATACTCGTCAACGTTTGCATTAATCCAACGATCGCCGTAATCTGTCAAAGTTACAATGGTTGTACCACTGCCTATCAATTCTCCCACAGAGGAGGATACCAACGTAACTGTACCATTACAGGGGGCATATTGAGCTGTCTGACTTAAATTCAAATTTACCTCCGCAAGAACCCCCTGGGCAGCCTCATACTGCGATGTTGCCGCCTGTACATCTAATTTTGCTGCATCCAACTGTGTTGTCAGTTTATCCATGGTATCCTGTGCAACCGCCTCTATTTCGAATAGTTCCTGATACTTGGTGTATTCCTCTTCCAAAAGCGCCACATTTGCCTGTGCCTTTTCCATAACCGCCTTTGCCGCATTTAAGGTGCCGGTAGCCTGCGTTTGTTTTACTAAAATGTCCCGCTGGTCAGAGGTAAAAAGCAAGTCCCCCTTGCTAATCTCCTGCCCCTCTGCAACAGGAATATCCGTCAAATAACCAGGAATCTTTGCACGAATATAAACCTCTTTGCATTCTACGGTGCCCGTTACCATATTGGGTTCAACTACTGTTTCAGCAGCATCCGCATGATCCGTCGTACATCCACTTACCGCACAGCAGCCTGCCACCATTAAAGCAAGTAAAAATCTTTTTTTATTCAGCATATTCTCCCAAACTCCTTTTCAATTTTCAAAATCTTAATTATATTAACAAAATATCAAAAATAGGACGAATAATCAGCATTGTAAAATCCGTCATTTCCTTCTTAGACATGGGCAACCCCTCTAACAGCCATTGCTTCACCATGCCCATAGCACCACAAGCGATAAATTGGTGAATATACTCCTCCCTCATGGGATCGCACTCTTTTCCCATTTCCTCCTTAACCTGCATCCCCCTTCGCTTCATAATTTCTGTCAATTTTCTTGCAAAACGGTCACTTCTTGGGTTCAACAGAAGACAGCGGCACAACCTTTGATTATCTACAATATAGTTGTAAATCTGCCCAACCACAGGATACTCCCATTCTGCTCCCCGCTTTATTTCAATTTGTTCCAGCATCCGAGAAAAACCTGCCGCAATTTCGTTTTCCAGTTCATCTAAAAGTTCATATACGTTGTTATAATGCAAATAAAACGTAGCCCTGTTTAAATCAGCACGGTTCGTAATATCCTTCGCTGTAATTTTACCGAAAGGCATTTCATCCATTAAATCCATTAGTGCCTCTCGCATCATTGCTTTTGTTCTTTTAATCCTTCGATCAATTTTTTCCTCTTTCATGGTACCCATCCTTTCTAAAATAGTCTCGTTCCGTTTTCTAAGACCATCTCCGTTTCTACCATGCTTTTCCTGCCTGGTATTATATCACTGTTGCGAAAGATAATCAACAATTTTCGTTTAATTAAAAAAATTATATTTTAGATACTGTTACATGTTATTTTATAAAATAAGACAAAAACAACTGTCATAAAATCAGTTTTTTCAATGAAAATTGTCAAAACCGGGAACTGACTATTTTCTAATCATCCAGCAAAATCTAATAAAATGATTTGCAATTTAAGCAATTAAAAACCGTCATTGGCACTTAATTTCACCAATGACGGTTTTCTGTTTTATTCCTTTTTATTTTCAATCAATTTTTCCAAAGTCTGATAAAATTCTTCGGAATCTATCGCCTTTGAAATATGTGCATCCATTCCTGCCTCAAGGCTCATTCTGACGTCCTCTGAGGATGTGTTTGCACTAATGGCAATGATAGGCACACTTTTCGCATCCTTTCGCATTAAGGAACGAATACGCCTTGCCGCCTCATACCCGTTTACCAAAGGCATTCGGATATCCATTAAAATCAAATCATAATACCACACAGAGGATTTTAGAAATAATTCTATCCCAGCCTGCCCATTTTCTGCATGATCCACAATACAACCCATTTTCCCCAAAAGTGCCTTACTGATTTGGGCATTAATGGGGTGATCCTCGCACAATAAAACTCGTCTTCCCACCAAAATTTTCCCTTTATGGAAAACATCTTCAACCCTTTTATTTTCAACTTCAGTTTCACAAATATCTATTTCAATTTCCACCGTAAATTCAGTTCCCATTCCCGACTGGCTATGACACCCAATCCGTCCTCCCATCAAATCAATTAACTGCTTTGCAATGGCAAGGCCTAAGCCCGTGCCGCCTTCATTCTGGAGAGTTCTGTCCTCCTGTTCAAAAGGTTCAAACATTTTCTTTTGAAACTCCTCACTCATGCCGATTCCTGTATCCCGAACAATAAAAATCAAATTTAATCGCTTTTCATCGACCTTTTCGGCATCAACAATAAATTCAACAATCCCCCCCGGCGGCGTAAAATTAATAGCGTTGTTAATAAGATTTATAAAAATCTGTTGTAGTCGTAGCTTATCAAATCTTAACAACTGCTGAAAATCTCTAAGGATTTGCATATGAAACATAACTTCTTTTTCCATTGCCCTTGCACAAATGATGGTCTCAATGGCCTGCAAAAAGTCATGGAAACAATAAGGTTTCGGATGCAATTTTAACTTATTGTTTTCAATAACACTCATATCCAGGGTATCATTGATAAGCGTCAACAAATACTTACTCGTCTGATTGACCTTTTCGTGATAATCCTTGGATTTTTCTAAATCTGCGCAGGAAACGCCTAAAGAAGACATTCCGATAACTGCATTAATAGGTGTGCGCATATCATGGCTCATGTGAGATAAAAAATCAGCTTTTGCCCTATTTGCCGTCTGTAAAATCTCATTCTCTCTACGTTTATTTCGATATTGAACAAAAACAATAAAATACGACGTAATCAAAAATCCCAACAATATCATTAAAATTGCAAAGTGAACAGGATTTGTATACATCAAATCCAAAAAACCACTCTGCTTCGGATGATTTAAATGTGTACGAATAATCTCACGAAGATTCTCTTGGGACATACTTGCTAAGCCCTTACTCATAATAGAAAATAATATGGGATCCACTTCCTTCGAAATCCCGACACATATATTCTGAGAAAACCCCTGCACCGTACGAAACTGCAATGCACGGTATTTGGGAATTGTTAAATAATACTCTGCCTCATATGTATTGACAAAGGTACAGTCAGCCACCTGATTGTTCACCGCCTCAAGACAATCCTCCACTGTATCATAATATAAAATTAGTGGTATATCACCAAATCTTTTTTTTATATTTTCCGTTATAAAAAAACCTTCGGGCAAAGCGAGACAATTTAATTTGGTGTTACCGGTTTTGGTTACTGCCAAATAATCCACATCTAAAAAGGGTTGTGTAAGGTAAGCTTTATACGCATTTGCCCATTGATAATTATAGGTAATAGCAGACAGCAAATCATAATCTCCACTTCGGAACATTTCTTTTTTTTCTGCACGATTTTCCGCAAAAGTATATTCAAAATTCACACCAATGGCTTTACCAACCGCTTCCAAAACATCAATGGTGATTCCATGGGCTATTCCATCATCCCCAACCCCCTCAAAAGGCAGCCTTTCGGCATCATATAAAACACGGATAGTGGGATGTTCTTTAATAAAAGCTTCTTCTGCCTTCGATAGCACAATCATCTGTCCACTGGAAAAATCATAATATTTATAGTACAATTCATTATCAAAATTAGGGGTTGCCGCCTTCATTTTTCCTAAGGCCTCGTTTAGCCCGTCCAAAACTTTTTCATTTCCTTTTGTAGTTGCATAATATACATTGGTTGTATCAAATTTTGCAATACTCCGCAAATACGGCGTAAGCTGATCACTGCTAATAAGAGCAGCATCAACTTTTCCTCTATGAATTGCACCAAACATATCTTCAACTGTATCATAGGTAACAGTATGAACCGTAAAGTTATTCTTCTCGCAAAATTCCCGGAAGCCTTTATTTCTTGCAAAGTTTTTTTGAAGCCCAACAGTTATCCCATCAAAAGCAGGAAAATCCTCATAAGCAAGGCTTGGATTTTCTATGCCCGTAACTAACAAAGACATACTGATTCCCGAAGGGACATCCGGAAAATCATATATATTTTCTCTATCCGGTGTTTTTTGCAAAAGACCTACTATGTCAACTTCCCCATTTTTTAGCATCTCTTGGCATTCGCTAAACGTGCTTCCTAACACATATTTGTATTCCCATCCCGTATACTGAGAAATGGCCTGTAAATAATCATAACTATACCCCGAATAACTCCCATCATCCCCAACATCTTGAAAATAAGGGAATTCATAGTATCCAACCCGAACAATATTTTGATCTTCCTCCCCAAATACAGGATTTGATAAAGCAAAGAAAACGCCAAAAACAATGAAAACCGGTATAATTCCTTTCAGTTTCATTTGCTCCCCCCATTCTTTTGTTTAAATCCAACCCTTTTCCTATTTATATCCAGGCATGATTTCATGTACGATCAGTTGAAAACTTACTTTAAATGGAAACGATTTTTGAAAAGATTTTGAAATGTTTCTCCCGACCAAATAGATATCGCAAGGTTTTAAATTAGCAACAATTTACTCATATAATATAATCATATTATGCTTTTCTCCAGCAAAAATCAACTTATTCTATCCCATTTTCAAATACCACAATCGTAACACAAGATTTTCCCCACCTTGTCTCATCATAGTTTATATCATTCCCACATCTACTTACCTGTACTTTTTTTGCATTTTATTCACTATCATTCCATTGAATAATATTATATTATTAATAAACCATATTAAGGTGGTGCTTCTATGGCAATTAAAATATATATAGATCAAGGTCATAACCGTGGCGTAAATGCCGGGGCTGAAGGATTTGGTTTATACGAACAAGATGTTGTTTGGCAAGTAGGCATGTATTTGGCAGATCTTTTGAATAATACCCCTGGGTATGAGGCAAAAGTTTCCCGACCAACCATCGACACAGTCCTGGGGTATAACGCTACGACCAGCCTTGCCGCCAGAGTTGCCGACGCAACAAATTGGGGCGCAGATTACTTTATCAGCATTCATGCCAATGCCTCAACCAATCCCAGTTATAACGGCAGCGAGGTATTAATTTACAGCAATTTATCCCAATCCTTCCCTTTGGCTGAAGCTATATTGCAGCAGATTGTAGCAGAACTAGGAACGAAAAATAATGGCGTTAATATAAATCCAAGACTTTACGTTTTAAGAAGAACAGCAATGCCCTCCCTCCTAGTAGAATTAGCGTTTATTACCAATCCCCAGGATGCAGAAAAGCTGCGAAACAATCAATTTGATTTTGCTCAAGCAATTTACGATGGTATCCGCATCGAATTAGGGTAACCAAAAAAATCGCAACATATCATTACGCCAGTTTATAGCGAAAAGATCCAAAGTAAGAAATCACTCAAAAGTCCGTATTACAAGAGAACTCAGTTCCCTTAATACGGACTTTTTGCTTGTGCCTTATTTTCTTACGTTCTTGATACTTGCTTTGTCATAAACTCATATTTTTGGCTTCAACGACAACCCCTTCTGAAAAAAGAGCATATTTGGTAAAAATTCATGAATATAATAAAATAAATCGTTGAAATGAGAATGTCTATGAAACCAATACTTCGGAAATCAGAAATTTTTCACTTTGCCACAAAGAAAAAACGACTTGCAGGTTTATTTCTTCTTTGCCTCTGCGTTGGCCTATCTTGTGCTTTATTACAAAATAGAAATGAAGAGCCTGCCAGAATGGTCATGGGTGGTGTTCTACAAACGCAAGCAATTGTATGCGAAGACTTTCTGGATAGCTGCACCACAGATTTTGAAACATATTTTCGGCCTTCCCGGCTTCCATCCTTAAATACCCGAATCTCTTCTTTTGACTTTTTTGACCCATATTTCCAGAAAAAACCCCAGGAAATCTCCTTGCCGGATACCCTTTTGGATACCCCCGAAAATACCATCTTGAATTATTATAGTATTTTGCGTGACGCTGCAAACCCAGTGGAAGGAAAATCGGCAGGCTGTGGTACTTTAGGGGATGACAAAATCCCTTACCCCGTTTCATATCAATTTCTTTCCCAGGAATATCAAAGGAATTTACCCTATGATGCTTATTTGGAAACCTATAAAAATATATTACATATCAATTTAATCAAATATCATCAGGTACCACCGGAAAGAAGCAATGAAGGTAGCAAACGATATTTTGTGGAACTGGAAACCATTGAAGGAACAGAGAAGGATACAGGCGTTTTTGCCTACTATTACGGATACGTTGATTTGGAAAAGAAAGAAAATCAGTATAGAATCACTAACATTCATTATTTTGGCGAAAACTTTTTATGTGCACCCTATCATGGATGGCAATGGGATGCTGAATCGAATGTTCAAATTCGCTACGGCGATTGGTGCAAGCTCATTCAGGGAGATGTTCAAAAAACCCAAACCGACGATATTATTCGCATCCAATTTGACGGAACTGACGGCTATCAGTATTGTATCGTTTTTTTCAGACTAACAAACGGTACAGATCTTGAGGTTGCCCAGTACCGTAGATTCCCCGGAGGGACATGGAAGGCAATTACCATAAAAGTTGAAGATTGCTTAGAAAATAATAAGAAAGTATCCCAATAAAAAATCCTTTATTATCGGGAACTTTCCCTGCACACGAAAACCCCCGATATATATCGGGGGCTTTCTCTTTTGTTTTTTATATTTTCTTAGAAAATGATACTCGGTATAAAAACAGGAATGTAAACAATCAAAAAGAAAATGGTAATCAATCCAATCAAATATGGGATAACAGCCTTTGAAATTCTCTCAATGGGCATGCCCGTAATGCTGGATGCCACAAAAAGATTAATTGCAACCGGTGGCGTAACCATACCAATGGCAATCCCCACAGTAAAGAGAATACCAAAATGAACCAAGTTTACATCCAGTGCCTTCATCAGTGGTAAAAATACAGGGGTTAAAATAATAACCGCCGAGGAGGTTTCCATAAATACTCCGGCAATTAGAACAATCACAGAAACCAAAAACATAATTACAAATTTATTCTCAGATACGGACAATACTGCCATAGCAATAGATTCAGGTATCTTCCAATTTGCTAAAACCCACCCGAAAACACCACTGCAACCAATAATTATCATAATAATCGCTGAGGTTTTTATGCTCCCCACCATAATGTTATATAAGGATTTCCAAGTCAAATCCTTATATACAAAAGCAGATACGATTAGCGCATATACAACGGCAATAACCGCAGCTTCCGATGGTGTGAAGTAGCCTGAGAAAATACCACCTAAAATAATCAACGGCATCAACAATCCCCAAATGGAGCGTTTCAGGGTTTCCCATACATTCCTCAAGGAAAATGGAGTTCCCTTGGGGTAGTCAAACTTATAAGCCTGCCATAAAGAAATGACAATAAGAACAACCCCCATTAAGACGCCTGGCAAAAAACCGTTTTGAAACAGCTTTGTTACACTTTGTTCTGCAACAACAGCATATAAGACCATGGGAACCGATGGCGGAATAACCACGCCAATCGTACCCGCAGAGGCAATCAGAGCCGCCGAGGACTCTGCACGATATCCTCTGTCCTTCAATTCAGGAATCAAAGTTGCACCAACCGCCGCTGTGGTGGCTGCCCCCGAACCGGAAATTGCGGCAAAAAACATACCCGCAACCACAGAAACTATAGAAAGACCGCCACGAATACCCCCTACCAAAGACTCCGCAAAGGCAACCAGACGCTTACTAATAGCACCGCTTGCCAATAAATCTCCGGCAAAGATGAAAAAGGGAATGGCAATCAATGAAAAGGAATCCGAAGCCGCAAACATCCTTTGTACAACCACCAATCTATCAACGCCACCGGTAAAAAGTACTGCCACAGCTGCAATCCCAATGGAAAATGCAACAGGAACGCCAATAATTAAGCATAGAAAGAAAACACCGAATAATACAAGGCTCATTGTTTTTCATCCCCCTTTTGGAATATTTCACCTAAAATAGCGTCAAGGGCATGTATTCCCATAATTCCGCAACCCAATGGAATTGCCATGTACATATATTTCATGGGCACATGTAAAGCTGCCGATTTTTGCGTACCCATCATTCCCATATAGCGAAAACCATGATAAATTACAAGAATAAAAAATATACCGCAAAGAACATGCACTAAAATTCTTGCAAAGGTTTTCAGCTTCTCAGGCAGTAAACCCTGCACAAATAAAACAGCTATATTGCTGCCGGATTTATAAACACAGCCTGCCCCAAGCAAAGATGCCCATATTAAAAAATATCTGGCCAATTCCTCGCTCCAAGAAAGGGCTGTAAAAAACACACGGCAAATAATTTGAACAAACGTAACCACTACCATTGCGCCCAGAAGGGCTACACAAATTGTCAAGCAAACTTTGTTAATGGTATCGCTAAGCTTTCTAAATAATGTTATGACTGACATAAGTAGCCCTCCTTCAGCTCAAGCAATATATTACTTGCTCAGTGCATCCTGAATCTGCGCAATCAAATCTGCATACTGTTCGCCGTATTTATCATATGTAGGCTGTACAGCAGCTTTAAAGGATTCAATATCAGGGTTCTCCACTACTTCTACACCGTTTGCCTTGATATCCTCCAACTGGCTTGCTTCATTATCTGCAACCCACTGGCGTTCATATTCTGCTGCTTCCTGTGCAGCTTCCTTGAAAGCAACCTGTACGTCTTCAGGCAACGCATTAAACTTCTGCAGGCTCATGGTGATGATGGCAGATGCATATGCATGACGTGTCATGGTTAAATATTTCTGAGATTCCCATAATTTGAAGGAATGAATTACGTTTACAGGGTTTTCCTGCCCATCAATTGTATGCTGCTGCAAAGCTGTTAAAGCCTCAGACCAAGCCATAGGTACTGCATTTACCCCTAAAGACTCAAATGTAGAGATATAAACTTCGTTTTCCATTACACGAATCTTTAATCCGTTCAAATCAGCGGCAGAAGTAACAGGCTTCACATTGTTTGTTAAATTTCTGAAACCTCTTTCTGCATAAGCCAAACCTTTCAGGTTTGCACCTTCAAACTCATCCAACAAACCTTGTCCGATTTCACCGTCCAACACCTTATAAGCAGAGGCATTATCCGGGAAAAGGAATGGCATGTCCAATACGCCCATTTCAGGAATAAAGTTTACAAAAGGTCCACTGGTGATAATACCCATATCCAGGGTGCCCATCTGCATGCTCTCAAGCATTGTTCTTTCATCTCCTAGGGAGCCATTAGGATAAATTTCGATTTCATACGCCCCATTTGTTTTTTCCGCAACCAGTTCTTTAAATTTTTCGGCTGCAATCTGAAAACTATCCTGCTCATTTACTGTGGTACCCAGCTTAATGATTACAGGTTCCGCAGATGCGGAATCCCCCGCTCCTTCTGCTGCGGGTTGGGTGGAACTGCCGCCACAGGCGGTCAAAGCTACAACAAGTGCGGTTGTCATGGCAACCATTGACAAAAAACGTTTCATACTATTACCCCTTCCTAGATAATTAAATTTTTTTGAACCCTTCGTTTTTCTTTGTCCTTTAAAAAGATTTTAAAATCCCTTAAAAAAACCGCAAAAACAAATTATTGAGCGAAGGTTTTCATTTTTCTATTATTTAAATACAGCTCCCGTATTTGCACTGGTTACCATATCTCTGTATCTTCTTAGGTAACCTTCGGGTACTTCCTTCAAAATCGGCTTAAAGTCAGCTTTTCTTTTTTCGATTTCAGTATCATCCACCTGAAGCTCCAACTTATTGTTCAGCATATCAATACTGATAATATCCCCATCTTGGATCAGACCGATCACACCGCCAGCTGCGGCTTCAGGAGAAACATGACCAATGGATGCACCTTTGGAAGCGCCGGAAAATCTACCATCCGTAATCAACGCAACGCTGTTATCCAAGCCCTTTCCAGCCAGTGAAGCTGTAGGTGCCAGCATCTCTCTCATACCAGGGCCGCCCTTTGGTCCTTCATAACGAATCACAACAACGTCTCCGGCAACTACCTTATCGTTCAAAATCGCTTCGATAGATTCTTCCTCGCTGTTAAATACCTTTGCAGGGCCTTCATGCACCAGCATTTCAGGCAACACTGCGCCTTTTTTTACAACTGCACCATCCGGGGCGATATTCCCCCATAAAATTGCCAAGCCACCATCAGGAGAATATGCTGTTTCTTTGGAACGAATCACATTCGCATCCAAAATTCTTGCGTTTGCAATGTTTTCCCCAACCGTCTTGCCGGTACAGGTAATTGCATTCGTATCAAACAGATCGTTCTTCGCCAATTCTTTCATAACAGCGCTGATGCCGCCAGCTTCATTTAAATCAACCAGACAGTCTACACCCGCAGGGCTCAATTTTACAAGATGAGGGGTTTCTTTACTGATTTTGTTAATTTCTTCAAAATCAACCTGAAGCCCCGCCGCATGCGCAATGGCAGGCAAATGCAAAATGGTATTTGTAGAACAACCCAATGCCATATCTGCGTGTAATGCATTTCTAAGAGTTTTCTCTGTCACAATATCTCTGGGGCAGATCTTCTTCTCTAAAAGTTCCATGATTTTCATGCCTGCTTCCTTCGCCAAACGAATGCGTGCTGCGCTGATTGCAGGGATCGTGCCATTTCCAGGCAAACCTAAGCCGATTACCTCTGTCATACAGTTCATGGAGTTTGCAGTAAACATCCCTGCACAAGAGCCACAACCGGGACAAGCATTGTTTTCAACATCATCCAAAACTTCCTGAGTAATCCCCTCTTTTCCAATAGCACCAACCACTTCAAAAGCATTGGAAAGGGTAATTTTGTTGCCGTCTACGGTTCTACCGGGCATCATAGGTCCGCCGCTTACAAAAATACTGGGGACATTCAGCCTTAATGCCGCCATAAGCATACCGGGCACGATTTTATCGCAGTTGGGAATAAAAACCAATGCATCAAAGGGGTGTGCCATTGCCATAATTTCAACGGAATCGGCAATATGTTCTCTACTGATGAGGGAATATTTCATGCCGCTATGCCCCATGGCAATACCATCACAAACACCAATTGCAGGGAACACAAAGGGTGTGCCTCCTGCCATACGAATTCCCGCCTGGACTGCCTCTGCAATTTTATCCAAATGAATGTGACCGGGAATGATATCATTCTTCGCACAAACCACACCAATCATGGGTCTTCTGATTTCTTCGTCGGTCAGCCCTAAGGCCTTAAATAAAGACCTGTGGGGAATTTTGGTCGGACCTGTTTTCATTGCGTCACTTCTCATTATACAATCCTCCTTCTTTTTTCATAAATTACCCAAGCTTTTCTTGTTGCTTATACTTGTCTGCCGCAAAATCGGTCAGACAACTTTTCTCTGTTACAAAAAATTATAAGCATTTTTTATGGATTGTCAATAAAAAAAATATCTATTTTTCTGATTTGTGAAATTAGTCATAGACAGTGCAAAAAAAACAATGCTATAATTGGTCATACAACTTAATTATAAAAATGCGCAAACCTTTCGATATAATGCAGCCGGGATTTCAATGAAAAAAATTGCGCCTATTCACTAAATTTATGGCTGATTTTAGGAAAAAAACTCTTTTTTCAGAAGGAGCGAAAAAAATGAATGAAAACACAAGCTGTTGCGGAGTTGTTTGCACTATATGTGAGCATTTTCCAGGGAAATGCCAAGGTTGTGCCAAAATAGAAGGGAAACCCTTTTGGTTAAAATTTATCGGGGAACACATTTGCAGCATCTATCATTGCTGTATCGAAAAAAAAGGCCTGCATCACTGCGGACAGTGTGATCACTTGCCGTGCGACCTTTACACCCAAGCATATGATCCCACAAAAACAAAAGCAGAAAATGAGTCCATTTTAAGAAAACAACTGGAAGAGTTGGAACGGATGAAAAAATCATTTTAAAAACCAATCACCAACTTTAACCTTCAATGCTATTTGATTTTCAAAACTCTTAAATAAGCAAAATAACTGACTTTAAAAATAAAGAGCCAGTTTTCCAGAAAAACTAGGACAAGGAGGAGAATGCATGAAAAATGAATTTATCCCTGCCTCTCAGGTTGCTGCCAATGAGCTGAGTGACATGATTTTTTTACAAAAGCGTTATAAACCTAATGAAAAACTTCCAAACGAGCATGAACTTTCCGCCCAACTGGGGGTAAGTCGTGCTACGCTGAGAGAGGCAATTAAGCTTTTGGCCGGAAAAGGTATTTTGACCATCAAACGTGGTAGCGGTACCTTTGTAGCCGTTCCTGAAGAGCAAGCGGCAGATGTTTTTGGCTTGACCTATTTGAAGGATAAGGTGAAATTGGTAAACAGTTGGTTTGAATTCCGTTTAATTTTGGAGCCTTCCTGCATCCGCTTGGCCATTCAAAATGGTACCCCCCAGGAATTACAAGCCATCATCGCTTCCGCCAACCGAATGACTACTTTAAAAGACAACAGGGAAATTCCAAAAGAAGAGGTAATCAAGGAAGATCAGATTTTTCATATTGCCATTGCAACCGCCACCCATAATGACATCATTCAGCTGATTATGCCCTCCCTTGCTACGGCGGTTAAGGATTCCATCATTACCGCAACGCAAATCGGCACAGATGTAAAAAGCATTGACAATGCCCTAACTTACCACGCAAAAATTGCCGAATTTGTTGAAATGGGCGATGCCGATGGTGCGGCCATGGCCATGCACTATCATCTTTCCAAAGGAATTCGTGACTTAAACAATTCCTAAAAAAACAAAGATACGGAATACGTAGTTGTTAGATTACTGGAAAAATTTTTGTATTGCAAAAGAACTTTTTTGAAAACTTATAAATGGCTATATTCTAAAGCCATACGCATAAAAGCTTCCAGAACTAATTTGTTTTAAAAATATTTTTCAAAAAAGGTATTGACAGAAATATAAATATCTGTTAGAGTACACATTAAATTGTATTAAAATAAATGCAAAGAAAAGGAATAGTAGGTTTTTTGATACTTCCAGAGAGCTGCCGTTTGGTGTGAGGCAGTAGTAGGATAAAAACCGAACTCGCCTTGGAGCAGGACACTGAAAAGACTACAGTCGGTAGGTGTTCCCGGAATTTTCCGCCGTTACACGGAAAAGGATATGTTTGTATCCTAAAAGTGCGTCTTTTTTTGACGAATAAGAGTGGTACCGTGGAAGTTAAGCCTTTCACCTCTTTGCAAATCTGCAAATAGGTGAAAGGCTTTTTTTAATATTCGTAAATGGTATTCATCAATCTTATCAAAGCACTTCCGTGGGGAAAAAGTGCGAAGCAACCTCTTTTCTTATTGCAGTAAGAGTAATTGGAAAAGAAAAGAATTAAGGAGGAAGAGAGCAATGAAAAATTATCAAAAGTACAGAGCTTACGAAACAGTGAAAATGTCAGACAGAACTTGGCCAAACAATCGGGTAACCAAAGCACCTATGTGGTGCAGTGTTGACCTTCGGGACGGCAATCAGTCTCTGGAGACTCCCATGGGTTTAGAACAAAAATTGGAATTTTTTAGTTTTCTTGTAAAAATGGGATTTAAAGAAATTGAAATCGGATTTCCTGCCGCATCGGAAACGGAATATGAATTTACAAGAACTTTGATTGAAAATAATTTGATTCCCGATGATGTTACAGTTCAGGTTTTAACCCAATCCCGCGGGCATATCATTCAAAAAACTTTCGAAGCATTAAAAGGTGTAAAGAATGCCATTGTGCATTTGTATAACTCAACATCTACGTTACAAAGAGATGTTGTTTTCGGGAATTCCAAGGAGGCTACCATTGATTTGGCCGTTTACGGCGCACAGCTCATTCGTGAAATAGCGGAAGATTATCCCGAAACAAATTACCGATTTGAGTATTCACCGGAAAGCTTTACAGGAACGGAAATGGATTTTGCCGCAGTAATTTGCAATGCAGTAATTGACGTTTGGCAACCTACAGAGGACAAAAAAGTAATCATTAATTTGCCTGCAACTGTGGAAATGAGTACCCCCAACCTGTACGCAGACCAAATAGAATATATGTGCCGAAATTTAAAAAACAGGGAAAACGTGTTGGTAAGCCTTCATGCCCATAACGACCGAGGCACTGCCGTTGCAGCAACAGAATTAGGAATACTCGCCGGAGCTGACCGTGTGGAGGGCACTTTATTTGGAAATGGGGAACGCACAGGCAATGCAGATATTATGACTATCGCCATGAACATGTTCACTCAGGGCATTGACCCTATGCTGGATTTTGAAAAGATTGATGAGGTTGTGGGGATATACGAAAGCTCCACTAACATGAATGTGCATCCACGTCATCCCTATGCAGGGCAGTTGGTATACACCGCTTTCTCCGGAAGTCATCAAGACGCCATCCGCAAAGGCATGGAAGGAATGAAGAACCATCCCGAACATTGGGAAGTACCCTATCTGCCTATTGACCCCATGGATGTGGGAAGAACTTACGACCCCATTATTCGTATCAACAGCCAATCGGGCAAAGGCGGCGTTACCTTTATTCTGGAACAACATTATTCCTTACACATGCCAAAGGCATTCCAGAAGGATGTGGGTGCAGTCATCACCCGAGTCTCCGACGAGATGCAATGTGAGTTAAGCCCCGAAAAGATTTTTGAAATATTCAATCAAGAATATGTTGACATTCGCAGCCCTCTAAAGTTGATCCAATACCGTACAGAAACAGTAGACCCCGAGCGAGATGTTCTTGCCATAGAGGCAGAAATTGAATATCGTGGAGAACGACATTTTATTCAAAGTGAAGGAAACGGCGTTGTTTCAGCTTTCTGCCATGCAGTGAATGATTTTATCAATATGCCCATTGATATTGTCAACTATCGTGGTCATTCCATGGAACTGGGAACAAACTCAAGAGCCATCTCCTACATCGAAACAAAGGACGCCACAGGAAAGCGGTATTACGGTGCAGGTACATCCTCCAGTGTTGGCAAATCCTCACTGAGAGCAGTGGTAAGCACGATCAACAAAATGCTGATTTAAAGACAGGACCTTGGGGCTTTGCCCCAATACCCCACAAGCCCTTTGAAAAGGCTTGACCTAAACTTTAATACTTGCTTAAGGCTCTTAGCTAAGGGGACTACATTCTAGGACACCTATAAAGCCTAACGACAATCATCTTAATTCCTAGGGTACAGACAACGTCTGTACCCAATAAAGGGTCAAGGGAGAAACTCCCTTGCAGAGTTTTAGGGACAGCGTCCCTAAGGTCTACGGGTTTGGGCAACGCCCAAGGTCTTAAAGTCATAAAAAACAAAAATGAAAGGAAGTATTTTATATGGGAATGACAATGACACAAAAAATACTGGCAAAGCATGCTGGATTAGATCACGTGGTTCCGGGCCAGTTAATCCAAGCAAAATTAGATATTGTAATGGGAAATGATATTACAACCGCTGTTGCGCTAAAGGAATTTGCAAAAACAGGTGCAGCTGAGGTCTTCGATAAAGAAAAGGTAGTCATCGTTTTGGATCACTTTACACCAAATAAAGATATTAAGGCGGCAGAACAATATAAAAGCTGTCGTACCTTTGCCTATGATATGAATATCAAAAACTTCTTCGACGTGGGTAAGGCAGGCATCGAACACGCCCTATTACCTGAGCAAGGCATTGTTGTCCCCGGTCAGGTGATTATCGGCGCTGACAGCCATACCTGTACCTATGGGGCACTGGGTGCATTCTCCACAGGCATTGGTTCAACAGATATGGCCATTGGTATGGCTACAGGGGAATGCTGGTTTAAAGTTCCCTCGGCAATTAAGTTTAATATCATTGGTAAAAAACCGCCTTATGTCAGCGGCAAGGATGTTATTTTACATATCATCGGCAAAATCGGCGTGGACGGCGCATTGTATCGCTCCATGGAATTCACCGGAGAAGGCATTCAAGAACTTACCATGGACGACCGCTTTACCATCGCCAACATGGCAATTGAAGCAGGGGCGAAAAATGGTATCTTTCCCATAGACGAAGCTTGTATCGCCTATGCAAAGGAGCATTCCCAAAAGCCTTTCGATATTTATGAAGCTGATGTTGACGCTGAATACGATGAAGAAATCATCATTGACCTTTCTTCCCTTCAGCCAACCGTTTCCTTCCCTCACCTGCCTGATAACACAAGAACCATCGACCATGTTGGAGATGTGAAAATCGATCAGGTGGTAATCGGTTCCTGTACCAACGGAAGAATGGATGATATGGCCATTGCGGCAGATATTCTTCGTGGAAAAAAGGTTGCGGAACATGTGCGTACCATTATCATCCCTGCTACTCAGGAAATTTATCTGGAATGTATCCGCCGTGGATATGTATCAGACTTTATAGAAGCCGGAGCAATTTTCTCCATGCCAACCTGCGGCCCTTGCTTAGGGGGGCATATGGGTATTTTAGCTTCGGGAGAACGCTGCGTATCCACCACAAACAGAAACTTTGTGGGACGTATGGGTCATGTGGAAAGCGAAGTTTATCTGGCAAGCCCTGCCGTTGCAGCGGCATCCGCAATTGCAGGTAAAATTGCGGATCCCAGAAAGATTGGAGGTCATGAATAATGAATGCAAAAGGACATGTTTTGAAATATGGGGATAACGTGGATACAGACGTAATTATCCCCGCTAGATACTTAAATGTATCCAACGGGGAGGAATTGGCAAAGTATTGCATGATTGATATCGACCCCGATTTCACCCAAAAAGCAAAAAGCGGTGATATTATTGTGGCAACGAAAAACTTCGGCTGCGGCTCCTCCAGAGAACACGCTCCTCTGGCAATTAAATGCGCCGGAATCAGCTGTGTCATTGCAAGTACCTTTGCTCGTATTTTCTACCGTAATGCTATTAATATCGGCCTGCCTATCTTAGAATGCGATAAGGCAGCAAAGGATATCGATAACGGTGATGAAGTAAGCATTGATTTTGACAGCGGCATCATCACAAACCATACAAAAAACCGAACCTATCAAGCACAGCCTTTTCCTCCTTTTATTAAAGAGATTATGGCAATCGGCGGTTTGGTGGAACAGACAAAGGAAAAGATAAAGGGGTGAGGATTATGGGAGAATATAAAATTGCAGTCATTCAAGGGGACGGCATCGGCCCCGAGGTCACACAGGAGGCCATCAACATATTAAAAGCAGTAGGCAAAAAATATCAGCACCATTTTACCTTTGAATATGCCCTTGCAGGAGGTTGTGCCATTGACTCTTACGGACAATGCCTGCCAAAGGAAACCTTGGCAATTTGTAAAGGCGCAGACAGCGTCATGCTAGGTGCCGTTGGTGGCCCAAAATGGGATAACGTACCCAATGCACAACGACCCGAAAAGGCTCTTTTGGGCTTGCGCTCACAATTGGGGTTGTTCTCCAATTTACGCCCTGCCAAAATTTATGACGCCTTGGCAGATGCCTGCCCTTTAAAAGCAGAAATCGTTGCAGGGGGCTTGGATATTCTTATTGTGCGGGAATTAACAGGAGGTATTTATTTTGGCGAGCGTGGTTATCGAAAAGGAAACTATGGTGTAGAGGCCTATGATGTGGAAACATATAGTGAAGTAGAAATCCAACGTATTTTGAAAAACGCCTTTACCGTTGCCATGCAGAGAGAGAAAAAAGTTTGCTGCGTAGACAAGGCAAATGTTTTGGAAACTTCCCGCCTTTGGAGAAAAGTTGCAGAGGAAATGAAAGCCAGCTACCCCCAAGTTACTCTTTCCTATATGTATGTAGATAATGCGGCAATGCAACTGGTGCGTAATCCAAAGCAATTTGATGTTATTGTAACCTCCAACATGTTTGGTGATATTTTGTCCGACGAGGCCAGTATGATTACAGGCTCCATCGGTCTACTCCCCTCGGCAAGCCTAGGAAAAGGAACCTTTGGTATGTATGAGCCCATTCATGGCTCTGCCCCTGATATTGCAGGGCAAAACAAGGCAAACCCCATTGCTGCCATTTTATCCGCAGGAATGATGTTAAAATACTCTTTCCATTTGGAAAAAGAAGCCGAGGACATTGAAAATGCGGTAAAGGCTGTTCTGGAGGAAGGCATGCGTACCCCCGATATTTTCTCGGAGGGTGCTACCCTTTTGGGTACAAAGGAGATGGGTCAGGCAGTTCTATCTCATATATAAAAAGGGAACCGTTCTTTCCTATTAAATATCATTTTTAAACACTATATTATTTGGGTGCAACATCAATTGATGTTGCACCTTTTTTCCTTGCACAATCAATCATGAAATCTTTTGCTCTTTTTTCTAAATTTTGCTATACTAACACTACACGTTATCAGGGAGGGATATTATGCAACTGTTATTTACTGGAATGATATTCATTTTTATCGATTTTTCTATTAATATTAATACTGCTGTCATCGGGTTAATTCCCGATTTTGTGGGGTATATTTTCATATATAAAGGTCTTTTGGAATTAACCCAAGAAAGTCCCCATTTTCAACAAGCCCTGCCCCTTTCAAAAATAATGATAGCGGTTATGTCAGTACTTTATGCAATGGATGTGTTATCCATCACCACTACTTCCCGATTCCTGGCCATCCCTTTAGGGATGATTACTACGGCCTTGGCCTTATATACGATCTACCAGATAGTCCGTGGAGTTTTAGATATTGAGATTTCAAAAAAAATAGATCTTTTTGGAGAAAATCTTTTTTTCACATGGAAAATGTGGGCTGTTTTTACCGCTTTATCAACTATCCCGGTATTGATACCTGGATTATCCGTAATTTTTGGTTTGCTAAGTTTAATTATGGCAATCATCCTTTTGGGCACCTTTTATAAAACCAAAACTCAATTTTATGCGCAACCCAAAAACCCTACACACGAAACAAATTTGTAATGGAATTTACATAAGTAAGCTGTTTACTCCATCAAAAGAATAAACAAGCTCTGCTTTATCCTCTATTTTGCTGTTCCTAAGGATAATCCCTTTGATATCGGCACTAGGATAGCCGTTTCCATTAAAAATCTCTCTAATACAAAAATCCGCAAAATTAAAAAGCAAAACAAGCCTACAAGTCCTGCCGTCACAACCGTTAAATTGCTTTTACAGCAATGGGCTTTGCCTCGCCCCATTTTGTATCAACACCACCGAAAAATATAATAAACAAGAGGGCTATGGAGCAAACCTGCTCTACAAAAATACAATCATCAAATTTGATTTTCACAATCCTATCAGAGCCAAAAATTATACCTAACAAACTAAATATTAAAAGTATAGGCATATCCAGTTTGTTTGAAATTTTATTCCCCAACACACGCATAATGATTATGACCGCCGTTACAAGTAAATTTACAACCATATCTAACTTCCTTCAAAAAATACAGGACAAGATTTTAGACAATTATTCTTATCAAACGCCCTGAAATTTTCTATAAAAATAATTTTTCAATAAATTTGTTATACCCAAAATTAGTTATTATGTAAATTGATGTTTCAATTCTCTTTCTTCTATTTTTTAAAGCGGATTTCTCTTTATAAAATTCGAAAGCCCGGTTGTACAAAGCAATCGGGCTTTTTTAAACAGTTTACGATTATCTTCTTTGATCCAATAAGTAGAAAAACCTCCTTCTGAGGGCATAAAATCCAGCTCTGCTGGTTGGAATGTCTAAATATTCATAGGGTACTCCCTCCGTAACGTTCTTTAAAAGGCAAACATATAATTCTCCGTCCGCTTCCATCGCAGCTTGCTCAATCATTTTTATTTCATGCTCCAACTGCACCTTTTTTGTGGCAATTCTTCCTGTTCTATCTGACAAGCCATTCCCTCTTGTCGATTGTAATTGGGGTGACGACAGCTCCGTTATAGAATAAAGTCTTTTCTGCTTCTCCTTATATTGCCTGCAAAAATATTTCAGCTCACGATAGCGGTTATCGGAAATATCATAGTTTGAAAGCTGTAAATTGCGCTCCTTTGCCAATGGCGTCACCTCTTAACTTTATTTCTTTTTTGACGTTTATATAGTTCTACTTCATCGCTATTTGCAATCCGTGCCGCTTTCAACTGATCCAATTTTTCCCGTTCCTGTTGATAACGCATGCAGCTGGCATGACAAAGTGGATGACGCTCTTGGCAACAATAACAACAAGTTATTTTATGATTCATATAAACCCCTCCCTATTGCAAAATACGCCCCTTCATAGCACCATATTCCTTTGAATTGAACCAAAAGCAACGACCGTCAATTTGCATAAAAAAACGAGCAATAAAACTTAAATCTTTTTTGCATATCCACATAGTTATGTAGAGAACCTTTTTACTATCATTCAGCAAGTTTATCATTCTTTCACTGCTTTTATTCCTTAAGCTAAAGTTATGGAAACCTTCGCTTGATACATCGATCACAGCCAATCCATTCATTTTCCATGAAATATTGGACTTCATAATCGCACTCTCCGCAATTCGGGCATGATTCAAAATCCCCTTGACAATTTCCACACCCATCACATTCCTTGTCCATAAGCCTACATTGAAATGACATGATCACCCCTCCCTTTTTTCATTTGCAGAGGAAAAACGCCTTTTTTTGCATATAATCCCTTGTCAAACCTTAAGTCAACACTACAGTCTTAATTATTTTATGGCTTTGGGTAAAATAACTGCTTCTTTTCCATGAATAAAAATATAAATTTTGCATTTGCGTAAAATCGCATTTTATGCGACATTTATGCAAAAAAAATTTTTTCTGCTTTTCCTCCCTCCAGATTCAAAATATCTACCAGCATAAGAACTTCTTTTATCGTGAAGCAATTACAAGAATCATACAGCTTTTTGTTAAATACTTGGGGATTCATGTTTATTTTTTTCGCAAGCTTTTCTTTTGTATAACCCCGTTTTAAAACCTCATCCATAAATTGATTTGAATTAATCATGAAATCACCTCCTTTTGTCGCATATTATGCGACAATTTAATACTAGCGAACTCTAGTAGAAAAGTCAACCTTTTTTGTAATTTTTTGCTATTTATCGCATTTTACGCAACATTTTCACTCTATACTATTGCGTATATGCGATTTTCTGATATACTTAACTTATATTTTAGATTAGAAAGGAGGTAATCAAATGGATGTTGGTCAAAGAATTAGAGCCTGTAGAAAAAAAAGGGGATTAACCGTGGATGAGCTAGCGGAAAGATTGGAAAAAAATCGTGCAACCGTTTATCGCTACGAAAACGGCACCATCGAGAATCTTCCAATCACCATATTGGAACCAATTGCAAAAGCATTAGACACCTCTCCCGCCTATTTAATGGGTTGGACAGAAAACAGTTCTCCCACGACGGATAAGGATGGGATACCCGCCTTAGAAACAAAAGAAACTTTTACTCCAACGGAACACGAACTGGAGGTAATACTAGCATATCGCAATCAGATAAATATGCAACCTGCGGTTGACAGAATTTTAGGTATCTCTGCAAAAAGCGGGGTTCCTCTACAAGGAAAAATTGCCACCAGGGGATTTCAGGAAACTATAGTGAGCGAAGAAAGCAACCTGGCTGCTCAAAAAATCAAAAAACGTCTTGCTGAAGCTGCCGAGGATATTGATTTTTAGCATTCAAATTCATTTTCAGAAGGTTTTCCGCGAAAGGTATCAAAACTTTTTTCGGTGAGGAAACTTTTTAAAATCTATGATATTAATTGAAATTTTCATGAAAATTAAATTAAAAAAGGCCCGTATTGTAATGCTGCAAAAAGCAAAACAATCGGGCTTTTTTTACCATAAATATGCAATTAAGCCAATGGAAACAAAATTTTTCATAAAGGCTTAGTCTTTTTTGGCATCTTCAATTATTTACTTGCTTTTGTAAACATTACAAGATTTAAACCAGCCCCTATTTCAAATTTACTTTATACAATATGGCAGACCCCCATGCTAAAGAAGGAAATGGTTTTTTTAAAATTTGAAAATCAATATTACATCGTTTTTAACGACTCCATCCATCATCTGGGACGAATCCGTTTTAACATAACACATGAAATAGGTCACATCTTATTGGGGCACGTTGACGCAATTCCCTTTTACCGCAAAAGTGAATTTGATTCAGAAACAAATGAACAAGAAACCCAGGCAAATATTTTTGCGAGAGATTTATTGATGCCCTCTGCAATCCTAACTGCACTGGAAGTACATACACCCGAGAAAATTTCCACCTTATGTAATATCAGCGTGCAATCAGCGCAAATCAGGGCAAAACGTATGGAAATTCTATATCATAACTTTCAACTGCATCCTTTAGAGCGCACCGTAACCGAACAGTTTCTGTCTATATTAATGAAAGAAATCTGCGAAAATAAATTACCCCCTGAAGCATAATTCATACAAATGCTTCAGAGGATTTTTTATTTTAAAAGCTATACCATTCTTAGAAAATCAATTTTGATTGTCGGTATTTTTCCAAAAAAATCTTTTCTAGATGCAAAGACTTCCTTTCACGCAAAGCTTTTAATATTTACCATCAAAACTATCTAACTCAAATTCTGAAGCCTCCTGTGGGAAAGATTGGGGGGCTGTATGCTCCTCATTCTCCTCATCTTTCAGTCTGAATTTTCCAATCAATTCCTTCAGCATCAAGGATTGTCCGGAGAGTTCCTCGCTTGCAGCTGCACTTTCCTCGGCAGTTGCAGAGTTTGTTTGAACAACCGCGGCAATTTGTTCAACTCCAATATTTACCTGCGCAATAGAATCGGCTTGCTCCTCACTGGCCTCCGCAATATACTGAATAATCTGAGAACTTTTTTCCACTTTTTTTACAACCTCTGCTAAAGCTTTGGCTGTTTCATTTACATTATTTACCCCTTGTTCCACAGCCAAAATAGACTTCTCAATTAAAACTGCTGTGCTCTTTGCACTTTCCGCAGATTTTCCTGCTAAATTGCGCACTTCATCGGCAACTACAGCAAAACCTCTTCCTGCTTCGCCTGCCCTTGCAGCTTCTACGGCTGCATTTAGCGCCAAAATATTGGTTTGAAAAGCAATATCTTCAATAGCATTGATAATTTTTCCTATTTCCTCAGAAGTTTTGCTGATTTCCTCCATAGAACGAACCATCTGACTCATCTGCTCATTTCCACGAGAAATTGCAACCATAGACTCACTGGAAATTGCCTTTGCCTTCTCAGCATTCTTGGCTGTTTGACTACTATGGTTAGAAACCTCATTTATTGATGCAGATAATTCCTGAATTGAGCTTGCTTGTTCCGTGGCCCCTTGGGAAAGGGCTTGCGCACCTGATGCAACCTGTTCCGAACCACTAGACACCTGTTGGGCTGCAATATGAATCCGGCAAAGGGTTTCATTCAGCATATCCGCAGTTCCTGTTAAGGCAAACCTTACTTTTGCAAAATCCCCATCATAGGAATTCTGAAACGCCAAATTCAAGTTTCCATCTCCCATTTCTTGAAGCAAATAGGAAATTTCGTCAATATATTTTATGTAGATTTTCAGCCTATTAATTAAAGTGGTCATAGATTTTGCCAAAAGACCTATCTCGTCGTTTGTATTTATATCCACTTCCGCATCCAAATTCCCTTCAGAAAGGGCTTGTGTTATTTTATTTAGTTTTTTAATGGGTTTTACAATGCTAATAACAATATAAAAACCCAAGGAACATGAAATGGCAACACAAATTAGGATAATGATAAGCAGGCCAATGACAGAATCCCTGATACCTGCCTGGACAACAGCATTTTCCTCCGCAATATAATTATCAATATAATCTGTATAGTTTCCCGTTCCCAAAACCAAATCAAAAGGAGCAAAATATGCTGAATACCCTCTTTTGGGGGATGCCTCTGTTTCCCCTGGTTTTTGAAAAGCAAAATCCGTATATCCCCCACCATTTAAAGCCTGTTCCTTAATAGCTTGAATAAAAGGAAATCCGTTAACATCCGTGGCATCTGCTCGATTAGTACCCTCTGTATCCTTTCCCAACAAAACCACGCAAGTTCCGTCCGTTTTATCAGCCCAGAAATAGCCATCCCCACCATATCTCATATTACGGAGTGCATCCAACCCTATTTTTTCCGCCTCTTCCTTTGTATAAGCACCTTCTACGTGGGCATTGTATACACTTTGCAGCATCGATACTGCACAATCCACCTGTTCTTTGATTTTCTCATCAAATTCACTTCTGATTTCTTGTTCCATGGTTTGCAAAAAAAGATCTTTCTGTGTCTCCATTCTAAAAATAGATGTCCCCGCCACACAAATACCTGAAAGAACAACCAAAAGCATTAAAATTGACATTTTTGTTTTAATTTTTAGTGATTTCACAAAGCCCCTCCATTCACCCTCCGTGCCAAAAAACTATAATTTAAAAATAAAAGTATTAAAGCACATCAATCAGATTTTAATTTTAACAAATTTTAACAACTTTACAAAAATTATAACATGTATTTTTCATTTTGCAACATTTTTATCAACTTTCCATGCAAAAATTACATTGATTGAAAGCACTTTGTAATTATTTAATAAAACCAAAAAAAAATTTATATTAAACTTTTCTTGGATTTATTAGAATTCGTTTTTTTATTGTTTTTACTAAAATCCGTTGGTTTTTATGTTCTTCTATGGTATAATTAAAAAAATAACAAAATGTAAAATATTTTCATAAAACGAAAATTTTTCAAAATATTCCTTGCGCTTTTTCAATGAAATAATCCTATTATTTTTTCTAATAAATTCACGTTAAAGAAAAGAGGTGTAGCCATGCTTAGTGAATACATAGGTATGATCGGTGCAGTAGCTGGTTCTGTTAGTACACTGCTTGTTATGGAAGGAATTCGTCATATGGGTGGTGTAAAACTTTTCCTACGAGACATACGATTTAAGTACCGCTTAAACAGCAGTTTTAGCAATTCCTTATATGAAGACATCAAGCAACCTTTTCGACTGGGCTATGATTTGGATATCTATAATTGCGGCAATATCCCCAAGCTGGCTCATGATTTTTCTCTGGCATTTTATAAAGGCAGTAGTCTGGTTCTAGAAGCTAACCCCAAATGTGACAAAAGTGCATTTAATGTCAATCCCAGAGAAATCATTTCAGTTTCCCAAGTTTTTGATATGGATGATATAGACAATGCCCTAGTAGGAATAACCAAAATTGTACTGAAATACAAAACTACAAAGCGTCGCACCCATAAATTTGTTCTGTACCAAGGTCAGCCTCTCTATCCAGATACGGCAAAAAAAGCCTGATGCAAAAAACTAATATAAATTATTTTAGGGCGTCATCATAAAGCGATGCGCCCTTGTATTCATTTTTTTCATTTAAAATGATGGTCATTAAAAAAATTATTTTGATCTTTTAAATAAAATGGACCCATAGGTATTGCTGCCAAACACATACGCTTGCAAATAGAAGATTGTAACTCTATTTGAAAAAATAAATGTGAATATTTAAAAATCCTTCAAAATAATTTTGCTGCATAAAAAGATGCCCTTTAAAGAAACGTACGAAACAATTTCTTAAAGGACATCATTTTAAGTCTTTTATTAGCAAAAGATAGCTTATATCTTATAAGCAATATTGTCGATCAATCTAGTTTTTCCAATAAACACCGCTACAGGAATCAAAATAGAGTTTGCAATCTTCCCTTTCAACACCTGGAGACTTTCGCTGTCAACAATTTCAACGTAGTCTATTTCTGCCAATGGTTCCTGCACAATGCAAGAGAGCAAAGCTGCTTTCAAAACAGAAGCATTGCGTTCACCATTATTCAATGCATTTTTCGCCACTTCTAAACTCCGGCTTAAAACAAGGGCTGCTTGCCGCTCCTCTGGAGATAAATACACGTTCCTTGAACTTCTTGCTAAGCCATCTGACTCTCTGACAATAGGGCAAACAACAATCTCCACATCAAGGTTCAAATCCCGCACCATTCTCTTGATCACAGTCACCTGCTGGGCATCTTTCTGACCAAAGTACGCCTTATCTGGCTGAATGATATTGAAAAACTTAGATACCACCAAACAAACCCCATCAAAATGCCCCGGTCTTTTGCTACCGCAAAGCACATCCGTTAAACCGGAAACATGAACCATTGTGGATTGATCTGGAAAATACAGTTCTTTTGCATCCGGAGAAAAAACAACATGAACGCCAACACCTTGGCATAGACTGCAGTCCTTTTCCAAATCTCTTGGATAGGCGTCAAAATCCTCCGTTGGGCCAAACTGGGTAGGGTTCACGAAAATGCTCACAACCACCCTATCATTCTCCCTAGCAGCTCGTTCGATCAGACTTTGATGCCCCTCGTGAAGCGCTCCCATAGTTGGCACAAATCCAACAGAATGCCCCTCTTTTTTCCATTTTTTCACAATGCCTTGCATCTCTTTTATTGATTTTACAAGCATAATTCTATCTCCCGTTTTTTAATATAGCTTCTTTAATTGCTCTTCATCTATTTTAAAGGTATGTTTTTCCTCAGGGAAATGGCCTTCCGCCACCTCCTCGATATACATACCAATTGCTTCTTTCATTGTTTTCCCTATATTTGCATATTGCTTTACAAACTTCGGTACAAAATCATCAAACATTCCCAGCATATCTTGATAAACTAAGATTTGCCCGTCACATTCCTTGCCTGCACCAATGCCAATGGTAGGAATAGAAACTGCCTTTGTAATCAGTGCAGCAACCTTTGCGGGAATCCCCTCCAAAACAATAGCAAAGGCTCCGGCCTCCTCTAGGGCAACTGCATCAGCAATTAACTGCTTTGCCGTTTCTTCACTTTTTCCCTGTACTTTAAAACCACCAAAAGCGTTCACTGACTGAGGTGTTAATCCCAAATGCCCCATAACCGGAATTTGCGCCGCCACAATTGCACGCACCTGAGGCAACACGTTGGCACCGCCCTCAAGCTTTACCCCATGAGCGCCCCCTTCTTTTACCATGCGCCCTGCATGATAAATTGCATCCTCAATTGACGTATGGTAGGATAAAAAAGGCATATCGCTGACAATTAAGGCACTTTTCGCCCCTTTTTTCACCGCTTTTGTGTGATAAATTATTTCATCAACGGTAACAGATAAAGTGTCCTCCTCGCCTTTAATTACCATACCGAGGGAATCGCCAATTAAAATTGCGTTAATCCCACTTTCGTCGATAATCTTCGCCATAGAATAATCATAAGCTGTGAGCATCGTTAACTTTTTACCTTGAACCTTTGCTTCTTTAAATGTCAAAACAGTATTTTTCATTTTTCCAACCCTTTCAAACAAAATTCAATCTTATTGTAGTTTTCCGCTTTTTCCCCAGTTTCCTTTTTCCGTGCAAGTTCTAATAGATGGAGAGAGAGCTTTTTATAAATCTCCTCATCTTCTTTTTTAATCACAGAAAGATGCCGCTGAAGTGTTTTCCAATCTCCTCTGAGCACCGGCCCTGTGAGAGAAGAAAGAAACCCTTTTTCTTCAATATTTCTGATATTGCCCTTTACCAAAGGCATAACGACGGAAATTGCTTCTTCTTTTGAAAGGCCCATATCCAGAAAATAGGAAACCCCTATATCCAAAAGAGAGAGCGTGAGGTTAGATACAAAGACATTGGCAAGGTGATATATCGCCGCAGTTTCTGCACTTCGAATAAAATAGAAATTTCCTATTTTCTTCATCATCTGCAAAATGGCATCTTCATCACCGTGTGAAAAATCTCCTTCCAAGGAAAATTTCACAGTCTGCAATTCCTTGAAATCCACGGTTTTATGGGAAAATGCGTAGATTGGATGGATTGAATAAACGGTTGCACCTGCCTTTTTAGAAAGCTGCAATACCGTAGAAGGAAGTGATCCACTGGCATGGCAAATTGATTTGCCTTTTACGTTCAACTTAGAAATTTCATGATCTATCGCTAAGATTGTGTCATCGGGAGTTGTAATCCATATTATTTCGTTATCTTGAACAATTTCTTCTATGCTTGTATAAATATTCGTATTTGTCAATCGGCAAGCCTCTTGGGTATGCTCTAACGTTCTGCCGAAAAAGCCGCTTACCGTAAGCCCATGATATAAAAAGTAACGAGCAAGGTTTACCCCTACTTTTCCGGGCCCAATAAATCCAATTTTGATATCATACCACCTCCAAATTCATGGTACAACATCCGTGTCAATCTCATTCCCGATAGATATGAGTTGCCGTAAAATCAAAACTATTTTTCCAACGAACTGTTCTTTTTTGAAATCTTGCCTCTCTAGAATAGATAAGGTGACCTCATGAAACAGCGTTGATAAAACAAAAAGCCCTGGTGCAGTTTTTTCAATACCACCCGCTGACAAGAATACCACCAAACCCTTCATAACTCAACCTTTTTTTACAAATGTTATTAAATTTTAGTCAGTTTTTATACAAAAAAGCACCTATATTTTTACCTATGCCCTTTAAATTTCTATTTTTATTCATTTTATTTCATTTTTCGGCAAAAAACCTTTTTTATTACAAAGCATTCTTGTTATAATGAATAAAAATTCAATTGTATTATTTAACTCTTTGACCAAAATATTCACAGAATCCAAAGCTTTTGTAATATAAAAAGTGCCTATAGACAAGTCTATAGGCACTTTTTGTTATCTGTGAATGTTAAAAAAGTCTTACAACCAGAGCTTTAATTGCAAATTCATGCCATTTTGGCTATCACTTTATAATTCCTTGGTAACCTTGGTAACACTTACAAAAACTTATGTATCACAATTTCTTTTACTAACATACATTTTGGCTTCCCTTGCAGCTTTTTTTCCTTCCTTGTTTTGATACATAAAAGCATCTGCCATTTGGAATGCTTCATAAACATCGTTTCCCTGTGTATCCCCCTGGAAAGCCATTCCCCAAGATGCACTTAAATTACAGTTCCCTTTCATATTATTATGGGTGATTTCCTTATTCAGCCTTTGCAAATAACTTTCCAGCTCTTCCCGCTCCCCCCTAAGAACAACTGCAAACTCATCACCGCCAATACGAAAGCAATTCCCGATTTCTGAAAAAACCTTTTGGATGCATTCGGCCATACCACAAATCAATTGGTCCCCCATCCAATGGCCATAGGAATCATTGGCAAATTTCAATCCATCCACATCCAAAACACAGATTGCATTTTCTATTCTTTCATCAGGCTCCATTTGCTCCAATTCCTTAAGCCTCATATCAAAGGCATATCGGTTTCCAAGCTGTGTCAACGCATCGGTGTAAGCGGCCTTCTTATATGCCGCCGCTTCCATTCCCATTTGAATCAACACCATATTTTTGTCCATTTCCCCTTTTAGAATAATCACCAAAGCCAGTAATGTTCCAATACGAAGTAATAATGCACTGTCGTACTGATCAGACACATAAAAGTAAACAATATTAAGCATTCCAAAAAAAAGAAATACACCAAAGCCTAGAAATAAAAATTTGGATTTATTACAAGAATGGTTGCAAATACATTGCACCATGGTATACACAAGTAAAAGCATCTCCAACAAAAGAATACAATGTGAAACAGGGATCCATTCATAAAAATCAACTAAACCAAGAGTTTGGACAAGCACCATTACAAAAAAGTTAACTCCGGCTACCACACACAATAAATTATAAAGCCATTGTCTTTTTGGTTGCAAGGCATTACTTAAAAATAATAGAGACGGAATAGGCATCAGCGCAACAGACAGAAAAACCATTTGATAATTCATTAATACATTGCCACAAAAAAATTGAAGAAACCTAGCTTCACCCAAAAACCAAATCCCCAATAAAAGGGCAAACAGACCTAGATATATTAAATTTGCAGAACGGCGAATTTTATAGATATACATCCCATAAAAAATCAAAACCAACGCAAACAATAACACCAAAACACTCATAAACGCTGCCATTACATAAGTTTCTGCTATATGAAACAATATAGCACTTTTACTTCCCATCATTACTTCACTCAGCTTCTCACTATTTTGCTTGTAAACTGACACTGTTGTAAACTTCACCACCTGCCCAGCTTGAATTTGTGGCAGTGTAACAATATTCCATGCGTTGCCAGGGGTTTGGGGAAAGGTTGGAATATCTTCCGCTTTTTCAAAAGAATAGATAACTTTATCATCCAAAGAAACAAAAACTTCTTGATGGGAAGATCGAAATCCTAAACAAGTACCTGCCGGTACCTCTTCTTGGAAAGTTCTATATATTGTAAAAGGCTTTCCCGAAGCATATGGAATTTTGCCGGGCAGGGTAAATTCTCCATCTTGTCCATCCGCTGCTTCAAAAGACCATCCATCATTCATAAAAGTAATTTTCTCTTGATTTAAGTTTAATTTTCTTTTATCAAACAAAAGAGAAACTCCACAAATTAAGAAGCTTACTGCCAATGCTACAGATAAAACCCCAATCATTATCCTTCTCATAAACCATCTCCCCAATCAGGTGAAGCAAAAAATAATTCGTAAGCTAAAATAAAAAATATTATCTATTTTATCATATTTTTCTTTATAAAATATAAATATTTTTAAAAAAACATCCTATTCTTAACAAAAAAATAGGATGTTTTACATAAACTCGGTCTTCTATTTTGCTGTCAGAACAATCTCTTGTCTTTTTTTATTCAAAAATTCTTAAGAAATAGTCTAACAAAACTCCACAAAATGAAAACATTTACAGCTTTTAATTTTCCAGGACTTTCTCTAAGAAAATCCGTACAAAAATATATTATTCAAAAACAATACCATCATCGGGAATTTAAAAGAAACATTGCTTTTTCTGTAATACCCGTAACAATGTAATCGGCACCACAACATAAATCAATTTCAATTACTTCAATATAACCTTGGTTTCCTAAAATCGGAATGGCTTCCAACAATTCTGGCATAGTTAAGGAATCACTCAGCTTCATGATATCCGTTAAATCCAACTCTTTACCATTGATACAGTGATCTTGCACAATTTTTAAAATCTCTTTCTGTTTTTCATTCACATTGTACCCCTCCCTATTTATACAGTATACCATAAAACAAGGGAAACCTAAGTATCTATTTATAAAAAATACTAATTTGGAGTATGGATTTTTTTCAAAAAATGTCGTATCTCTAATCAAAAGGGTTTAATCCCCATCTCTTTTTTAGAAATATTGCCTTCTGCATAAAGAAAAAGCCCCAATCACCAAAACCTTGCAAAGCAAATCTTACAAGAAGTAATCGGGCTATTTCAAAAAGTACTGACTATAGGGAACTCCCTTAAGTATCTTTTATATCTTTCGAAAGGATCTGGTTTCTAACAAGAAATCTATACCTCCCAAACGTCTATTATAATACGCTGAATAACAATTCACCATAAGTAGGGAAAGGCCAATATTTTTCGCCAACCTCTTCCTCCATCTGATCTGCAACCCTACGCAACTCCTCCATAGCAGGAATCACTGCATTCTTGTAATGTTCTGCCTCTGCCTGACCGTCTCCGATTTCTTTTGCTTTTGTCAAAGTATCCTGAAGTTTCTTGATTTTCTCAACAAATTCAGCACTTAAATCAGAAAGCTCCATAACCAAACCTTCTTCACTTTGGCAATTCATTGCAGTAGAAACCTGTCTTTTCAAAGCAACAGTCTCTGCCAATTCCTTTACATAAGCACTGACAGCAGGTAAAATACTCTTCTTTGCAAGGTCTAACATAGTCAAAGCTTCGATATGCACTACTTTCACATAACCTTCTACCAAAATTTCATAGCGGGAATGAATTTCCTCTTTTGTTAAAACACCATGCTTTGTAAAAGCAGTAACATTTTTCTCTTTCAAGTAGTAAGGTAAAGCATCAACCGTTGTTTTCAAGTTCAAAAGACCTCTTTTTTCTGCCTCCACAACCCATTCATCAGAATAGTTGTTGCCATTGAAAATAATACGATTGTGTTCAATGACAGTCTTACGGATTAATTCATTGGCAGCAGTGGCAAAATCTTTGGCAACCTCAAGTTGATCCGCAAACTGAGACAACTCCTCCGCAACAATGGTATTTAATATAAAGTTAGGGCAAGCAATGGAAACAGAACTGCCTAACATACGGAACTCAAATTTATTTCCGGTAAAAGCAAAGGGTGAAGTTCTATTTCTATCTGTAGTATCCTTGAAGAATCTAGGCAGAACATGAACACCAACTTTCATCATTTCTCTGTCCTTACCTGCATATTCCGCACCGCTTTCAATGCTATCCAATACTGCCTGCAAATCCTCGCCCACAAACATGGAAACGATGGCAGGAGGTGCTTCATTGGCACCCAAACGATGATCATTGCCAGCGGAAGCAACAGCAACACGCAGCATATCCTGATATTCGTCCACCGCCTTAATCAAAGCTACTAAAAACAGCAAAAATCTTGTATTTTCCGCAGGAGAATCACCGGGTTCCAGTAAGTTTGCACCTCTGTCTGTAGAAATAGACCAGTTGTTATGCTTCCCGCTGCCATTTACGCCATCAAAGGGCTTTTCATGCAAAAGACAAACCAGATTATGCTTATCAGCAACCTTTTTCATCAATTCCATAGTAACCTGATTGTGATCACAGGCGATATTTACTGTTGTAAAAATAGGCGCCAACTCATGTTGTGCAGGTGCAACCTCGTTATGCTCCGTTTTTGCCAAAATACCCAGTTTCCAAAGTTCTTCGTTTAAATCTGCCATAAATGCCTTTACTCTGGGTTTGATGATACCAAAATAATGATCATCTAATTCCTGTCCTTTAGGGGGCTTTGCGCCAAAAAGGGTTCTGCCGCAGTAAACCAAATCCTTACGCTTTAAGTAAACGCCCTTATCAATCAAAAAATACTCCTGTTCGGAACCAACCGTTGTATTCACACGGCTTGTTTCTGTATCACCAAACAATCTGATCATACGCATTGCTTGCTTGTTAAACGCTTCCATGGAACGCAGCAATGGCGTTTTCTTATCCAAAGCCTGGCCGCCATAGGAATAAAATGCCGTGGGAATACATAATGTATTATCTTTAATAAACGCAAAAGAGGTTGGATCCCAAGCAGTATAGCCTCTTGCTTCAAAGGTAGCACGCAGTCCGCCGTTAGGGAAACTGGATGCATCTGGCTCACCTTGAATCAATTCTTTTCCGGAAAACTCCATAATAACCTGACCATTACCCACAGGAGCAATAAAACTGTCGTGTTTTTCCGCCGTAATTCCTGTCATAGGCTGGAACCAGTGTGTAAAGTGAGTTGTGCCCTTTTCAACGGCCCAATCTTTCATAGCATTTGCTACAATATCTGCTACTTCCTTGTCTAACCGCTTTCCTTCTTGCATTACCTTACACATTGTTTTATAGGTGCTTTTTGGCAATCTTTCCTTCATCACGCCTTCATGAAAAACCATTGAGCCAAATAATTCGGGAACTTTATTTTCCATACTTTCCAGCCTCCTTTATCGTCTTGTTAACCCTCATCTATTTGGAGGGGGCTGCAGACAAACGCTCAGTCATAAGAATATTAAAAAATCTCTTATGGCAATGCGTCCACCCGCAGCCCCCTCGCTGTGTACCACGTCATTATATGTTTTGCTTTGGTAACTGTCAACAAAAATATTAAACTGCAAAAAATAAAAAACGTAACGAAATTCACAGGAATGAATAAGGATTCCCTTCATTTTTAAAAAACCACTGTGCAATTTTCAGCCATTGGACATGCACATTTGTCTTTTTTGTCTCCATTTCTGTTGTGGAAAAGGCAATCCAGATGAAATTATTTTGTAAAAATAGATAATTGCATGTAATATTTATAAATTAACTTCCAAAAATTTAACTATTGACAGCAAAAACAAGGCAGTGTAAAATACACACAAATCGAAAACGGCGTTGAGGAAGACAAGTAATATAAAAAATCCGCCCCAGTGAGCAAAGGATAGTGGAAACTTTGTGTAGGGTTTTATATGAATAACACTTCTTAGCCTCAATCTGAACCTCCTTCGGGAGCAGTAGGTGAGACGATTTGTTCCTCGTTACGGAACACGGGTTTATTGGAACCCAGAAAGAGACTGTTTATTACAGTAATTTAGGTGGCACCGCGGATGGCAGCTATTCGTCCTAATTTTTTATTAGGATAACTAGCTGCATAATACATTCGGAGGTGTTTTTTTATGTGTTCAATTATGGGTTTAGAAAAATTACAAGATTTAGAAAAAGTGATGGAATGCTTTGAACGTACCATATCAAGAGGGCCGGATATGTCTCGCACCCTTAAGGTTGGAAGTGGAATGCTTTGCTTTCACCGCCTTGCCATTATGGGATTGACAGAAAGAGGCATGCAACCCTTCACCTATGACGGTGATGCTGTGGTTTGCAACGGAGAATTATATGGCTTTCGTACCATGAAAGAAAAGCTGGCTGAAAAATATACCTTTGTCAGTGAATCTGATTGCGAAATCATCCTGCCTATGTATCGTGAGTTTGGTTTGGATATGTTTAAAATGCTGGATGCAGAATTTGCCATGATCCTTTATGATGGCAAAAAGGATTCTTTGATTGCCGCAAGAGATCCCATTGGTATTCGTCCTTTGTTCTACGGTTATTTAAAAGATAGCTCTATTGTGTTTGCCAGTGAAGCTAAAAACTTGGTAGGTTTGTGCGAAGAAATCACACCTTTTCCTCCCGCCCACTATTATGCCGATGGCGAATTTGTTCGCTACTGCGATTTAACAACAGTGGAAACTTATGCCACAGATGACTTGGAGGGTACTTGCACAAAAATTCGTGAATTATTGGTAAAGGGCATTGAAAAAAGATTGGATGCCGATGCACCCTTAGGCTTTTTGTTAAGCGGTGGTTTAGACAGCAGCTTGGTTTGCTCCGTTGCAGCAAAAGTATTGAAGAAACCTATCCGTACCTTTGCCATCGGCATGGCAAAAGATGCCATCGACCTGCGCTATGCAAAAGAGGTTGCAGACTATCTCCATTCTGAGCATACAGAAGTCATCATTTCCAGAGAGGATGTTTTGGCGGCATTGGATTATGTTATTTATACCCTTGGCACCTATGACATTACCACCATTCGTGCAAGTATGGGCATGTACCTTATCTGCAAAGCAATTCATGAGAAAACAGATGTAAGGGTTTTACTCACAGGGGAAATTTCCGACGAACTTTTCGGCTACAAATATACAGACTTTGCCCCCTCTCCAAAAGCCTTTCAAGAAGAGGCAAAAAAACGTGTGGAAGAACTTTATATGTATGATGTTTTGCGTGCAGACCGCTGTATTTCTGTGAACTCTTTGGAAGCAAGGGTTCCCTTCGGTGATTTAGACTTTGTTCGTTATGTCATGTCTATTGACCCTGCCATGAAGCAAAACACCTTTGGTATGGGAAAATACCTTCTGCGCCATGCTTTCGAAGGAGATTGGCTGCCCCATTCCATTTTATATCGTGAAAAAGCAGCATTCAGCGATGCCGTTGGACACTCCATGGTAGATGATCTCAAGGAATACGCAGAATGTATTTGCTCCGATGATGAGTTTGAAGAAAGAAGAAAAATATACGATTTTGCAACACCTTTTACAAAAGAAAGCCTGTTGTATCGTGAAATTTTTGAAAAATACTATCCCGGTCAAGGAAAGATGGTAAAAGATTTCTGGATGCCCAACAAGGAATGGGAGGGCTGCAATGTAAACGATCCCTCCGCTCGTGTCCTTTCTAACTATGGGGCAAGCGGAAAATAAAAATAACGAATCACTCTCCCGTTTCCTTAATTTCCAAGGGGGAGAGTGATTATAAAATAAGGAAAGAACAGGAAATGAATTTTCTCCTTTACCTATCCTTTGTCACCAAAGCCGCCATCATTTCTTCAGCAAAGATAGCGGCTCTTTCTTCAATCCCCTGTACTTTCAAAATGCTTGCAGGGTCGTTGGCCGTTTCTACCATAGAAAATCTAGGAGGTAAGCGGAATGTTTTATTCATGCTTAATGCACTAATGAGCTGTTCCGCTACAATATCACCGCCGCTATAGCCGGAAACCACAATAGCAAACAAATACTTTTGGTAAAATTGGTTTTTACGGAACAATGCCGTCAGACGGTTGATAAACGCCGTAATGTTAGCACTCAGAGCATCATTATAATTTGGTGCAAGAATCATCAGCCCATCGCAAGCCAGAATTGCAGGATAAACCTCTTTGGCTATTACTCCACCATAATAACAGCTGGACTTCTCGCTAAAGTGCATACACATACGATAGGGACAACCACTGCAATCCTGTATTGTCCCGTTTCTAAGCGAAATCTCCGTAATTTCACAGTGCTCCAAACGCCCTTTTATCATATTCCAAAGGCCTGCTGTATTGGAGGTGCTGTAATTGCTGGCATGCAGTACAAGGATTTTGGCCTGTTTTTTCGGCAAAGACCCATACTCCATCACCCGATTCACCATTTCTTTTGCGGAAATATGGTATGCCGAGAGATTATCCGTTTCTAATCTCATGGCCTGAATATTATAGTTAAGCAAGTCTTTTGTTCCCTCCACCATGGCTCGCCCAGGAAAAGAGCAACCACCTTTGTTTGCCGTAAACATAAGCACTCTGGCAACGGATTTTGTATATAACTCGCTTTCTCCATCAACAATAATTCCCCCCACACTTCCTTCAAAAAAAGTAGGGTCTGTTCGCATTTTCTTTAGAAAACGATAATATTCCAAGTTGATTCCGGAAATACCCAAAGGGATTGCGAAAATAATACGACGGTTTTGCAACGAACCAAAGTCATCTACTGTTTGAATAACCTCTACTTCATAGGGCTCCAAAACTTCTTTCAGCAAGGCAAAAAGACGTTTCGTTCTGATGGCATCCTCACAACGGGGATAGACCAAGGTCAACCTTTGTTTCATTTAATCCCCTCCAGTCCGTGGAAGGCTTTTTCCAGCCGAGCATACAATTCTTTGGGTAACGGCAGACTTTCCATTTCCAATCCCCAAGGTGTTGTGCGGTTTTTACATCCCATATATACCCCGCCCAGATAGTTTGAGCTGTAATGCCATTCCCCCCTCAGGGTTAAAATTAAGGAAATTGCCGCCGAAGAAATTGCCGGAGCCACATACGGTTTAAACCCCAGCTCTCTGGTACGCAAATTCGCATCAATGGCTAATTGAGTTAATTCCCTTGAAAGAACATCATCATAATCCTCTATGCTATTGGCAATAACCAAATCCTGTCCATGGGGGCCATAGGCTCTGCCCTCTTTTAAAAAGGAAGAAAAACGTTCCTCTTTTTTTGCATAATAGGCAGCACGGGCATTCATAACGCCCAAACCATAACCTTGGATCTGTTCAGGGCGCAACCCTTTCCCATCAAACTCGCCTTTCTCATCGGTATTGCTTGCCAAAAATGCAGCCTTGCATAATGGGTCCACCGGATCTGAAACCACAGCAAACAATCCTTCAAATCGACTTTCTCTGGCTTTTTTTGCAAAAATAGAAACAATCCCTTTGTTTGCTTCAAATTGTACCATACGGACATCCTTTACCTGGGAACCCACAGGAGGAATCCCTTTTGAGGCACAAAAAACGAACATATCGCAATCAAAAAGTTCTTCCTCTTTTAAAATAACTACCTCAGGCAGTCTAGCATAGTCCCAAGGAAACGCTGCCTGATTCAGCTCACTTTCCCATCTTTTGCATACATTCTCATTCACATCATAAATACCCAAGGTATGAATACAGTCACCGCCTAATAGCTTTAGTGCTGTTAAAACTGTACTCCCCACATCCCCAAGGGCTAAAAGGTGTACCCTTTTTTTCTTTTTAGCAGCTTTTTCCAGACGATCCTTCCACTGTGATACCGTTCCCCAATTTAAGTTTACAATGGTTGCATTTCCTTTTTCCAAATCCGCGGAAAATTTTTCTTTTATTTCTTTGGAAAGGGTTTGGCTTTTCTCCTCCAAAGCGTTGCGATCAAGGCAAAACAAACCCTCTCCGCAGGCAAGCTGACCCATATGGGTAAATTTAAAACAGCCTTTATTTTTCTCCCCGGGGAATAACACCGGAATCATCACGCCTTGTTGTAACTCATATCTTTCCATCTTCTTCACCCCTTCTTTACTTCACCAAATGTTTCAGTCGTACCAATCGCTCGATATCGTTTTCCACATAAACCGATGCCGGCAAATGATAATCATATTTGATACTGCTTCCGTGATCAGGGCATCTTGGTGAAATGACTACTTCATTTAATCTATCTAAGGTTAAACTGCGCTCGAATGCCCTTTGATATTCCATCTCTAAAGCCTGAAGAATGTCCCTAGAGTTTTGCAGACAAGTCATAGATAAATCGTAAATTGCCTCCTTGGATGCACCTGCAATAAATCCAGGCATCACATATGGTAAAATTAAGTTTACCGAATCTATCATATTGCTGACTTTACCTCTTAACTTTTCCACGCCGTCTCCGCCAATAAATGGATACATGGAAGTCTCCACGAACCATGCTTTTAGGCAAGGGATAAAATAGGCACTTTCCACCTGCCTACCTTGGATTTCCATTAAATCTCTTCCTCTCCCTGAAAGTACCCCCACAACAATGCGATCAATACTCACAGCTTCCTCTTCAAATAGAGGGTTTAGCTCACGAATACGATAGCCCTTGTGCAAAAGGTCATCTACCAAAATAACAGGACGGCGGAAAGATTTAATCATACGCACCTGACAATCCAGAGGCAGATATTGAGGAAACTCTTTGATTTTAAAAGATTTTATCTCTCTGTCAAACTCTTTTTCCGTATGCAAAACTTTTGTCACTGTATTAGGAATAATAATTCCCTTTAAAATCTTACCAAAAGGAACGCACATATTAGGCCCCAGGCTACGTTTATAAGTAGGCTCCTTGGGCACGCCGTTTGCCTTAGTAATTAACTCAATCAGACGATTGTGCATCATACCTGCATCAAAGGAAATCACCAATTCTCCCGGTCTCAGCTTTGTAAGTGCCCTTTGGAAACGGTAATGGGTTTCCTGAATGGTTTTTAAAACTCTCTCGTTGCTGTTAAAGGGTTCTTTGATTGCGGTTTGAATATTATGATAAAGAGTAATGGGGCTTTTCATATCCACGACATAAATATCTCTGCCTGTATTTTTCAAAAGCTTTAAAAATCCCTGCCGCTCTAATACATCCCGAACCTTTTCTGTGATAACACCCGATCTTAGACTGAAAACACCATAGGTATAGTCCTCTTTTAAGGCCTTGGCTATGGATTCAGTAATTAGAATCTGTTCCAAATCCGTGATTTTAGAGTTATCTCTGGTATAGCAAGCCTCAAACAAAATAATTTTCCCCGAAGTATTTTCCCGAACATAGCTTGCCGTGTCAATATTTTCAAATTCACTGTAAAGTTCGGAGGTGGCAATATGGCGGTAAACCATAATTCCATCGGGTTTTCCCCAGCCAAATTTGTCGAAAACAACGGTCATGCCACTTCCCGGTCTATGCAGTGCATCCAAAAGGGCAGTTACCGCTTCAGGGTGAATGCTGCTTCCAAAAATCACACCCTCAGCTTCCTCCACCTGAGAATAATGGGAAATTTCCACCGCCTTTGTTTCCAAAAGCTGTTTGTATTGAGGTTCTCTTAGATAAAGGCTGTTTTCATAAATATAATTCTGTGCCACTGTATCAATGAGGTTAGAAATATCACGGTTATGGTCAATATTTTCTCGGATCCTGGTGGAACTGACATCTTCAAAATGGGTAGGTAGCTTCAACTCCAAAACCTCATTTTGAATAGAATCATAGGAATTTTTCCCCTTTTCTTCAACTTCATCATCTGTTTCCCTTAAGAAAAGGATATGGGGGAATGTTTGTATGGAGTCTTCCGCAGGCTCAATTTTGTAGGAAGATGCATTTTGTACCACATCACTGCCTGCAACCATATACACCTCTTTCCCGGGAAACAGATCTCGCAAACGCTTCAAATCCTCAGGATTTGCAATATTTACAGGCACATTTTCGGGGAAAAGATATATATTTTCCTCGTTGGCTACAGACATATTGATAATCCGCCGTCTAACCATATGGGGCTGTGTTTTTTTGGACCAAGAAAATTCATCAATCGCCAAATAAACGATAAAGCCCAAGTCCCGAATTTCCTTAGCAATTTCCTTATGCCCTAAAGAAAAAGGATCAAAACTGCCTGGAAAAAAAGCAACCTTATTGGGTTCTTTGAAGGAAAAACTACCTTTTATAAACAAATAATGGCTAATAAAACGATAAATAGCATTCCATCCTGCCGTATCATTAAAAAATCCCAGTTCCGAGTTTTCAACCTTTTCCGTTAAAGTAACCAACTTCTTACTGATAAAAGCAAAAATATTTTTCTTTTCTCGCAAGGTAAGCTCATTATTGCCGAACAATTCATGGCCCACCACCCAAAAAGCTTCTCGGTTTACGTTGGTATGATAGCTGGCAAACCCGCTTAATATCATCCCCAATATCTTCTTCTTTCTTTCTTCATAAATAGAAATATACTCAGGAAACCTTGCACTGTATTTTTCATAATGGCGAACCATAACGCCTAAAGTGTCCAAGGCAACACTGGCAATGCGCTCGTTGGTACTGCATTGCAAACGGTGAATATCCAACAAAAATTCATTTAATTCCTTAGGGTGTAAATACATCACATATTCCCCCAAATATTGAGGAATATATTTTGAAAATTCAAACTCACCAACTTCAAGGCCCTTTGTCAACTCTATGGCCACCTCATTTCGTTGATCCCAAGAGAGTAACGGTGCAAGCTTTACTAAGGTTTCCCCTGCAAAATGGCGAACGGTCACCTGTTCACTCACCTTTAAAAGATTGGAAAGATGTGTTGCCACATGTAGCTTTGGCATAGTGATACCCAAACGAATGCGCTCATATAAAAGTTCCATGTTAACGATCTTTATTTTCCATGGCGTTGCAGATTTCAAATTTTCCAAGAAAATATCGGAAACCACTCGTTCGTCCTCAAAAATACGGTGGAAGGAAACCCCTCTGATACTATCCTTAATTCCGTATGCCTCTCCAATCATATACAGCAAAAACTCAAGGCTTACGTTGCCTTTGATTGTTACCCGCTCTACAATTTGCATTACACAGTCAATCTGCGTGGAATTTTTAGAAAAATCCCCAGACATATCCTTTAAATTTTGAAGAATCGCTGCACGAATTTCCAAAGAATCATTATGCGCATATTTTAGCATAAAGGAAAGCAAAATTTCCTGTTCCTCCTCCCCCAATAGGCTCTGGGGCACAGAAGGCAAAGTGTCAATGAGGATAAACGCCGTATCATCAGTCCAATCAGTGGTTCTATAATAATCTAAAACAGAGGCAATATATTTGTCTCTTGCCTCTTCCTTACAATTTTCCAACAAAGAAGTAACTACCCTTTTCAAACCATAGCCCAGCCAGCGGCGATGCCTGTCAATCATTTTATGATCAGGTATAATAATCATATGCAAATATTTTTCCCACATATCGAAGCTGGAAACCTCGTCAAGAACAATATCTACATCCGCAGGCAGCTCCTTGCCATACTCAATATCGTAACGGGCAATCATATTTCCCAATAAATCTCCCGCTTGACGACGAATGTCTCCCTCTCTATGCACCATCAATTCATAAAGAAAACTAATGGACATCTGCTTCTGTTTTTGATTCATATAAGTAAAGTATTCAGAGAAAATGTTCAAATATGCCCTGGAATTTTTCCAATCTCTGGCACTTCTTGCCGTCTCCAAAATTACTCCGAAGGATGCCTCTCGGCTTAATTTATGCATCAGGCGAATATTATGATCTACAGCAATATTTTTAAATACATCTACCATTTCATTAATATCCAATAGCGCTAATTCCTTATGGCAAACTTCACTTAACGTATCTTGGGTTAAATCGGTATTCACACCAATGGAATGCATGTATTGTTCAAAGTCCATCAAACGGGAGTACACATGTCGATAACGATTTTCCTTTGCTTGATCCACATTATCCAGCTTGTCCAAAATAACACGAAAGGACTCTTCCAGGGAATACATCCCCATAATTTCTTTCCCGTTTTCAAAGCCTTTGCTCTTTACACGAAAATCGGCATAGATTAAAATCAAAGATTCCACCGGTAGATTTTCCAGCTCTAAATCCCATGTGGAATGGTTTGCGGCAATATGTCCAATATCCGAAAGATTGTTGTCCTTAAACCAAACATCCGTATAATAATAATGTAAATAAGGAATCCGCTTAACTTCATTATCCTTGCAGCCGTACTTTCCTATATCGTGACCTGCCGCGGCACCGGAAATCAAGCCCAAATCAACAGGAATCTTCGCCTTTGCCAGCTGCCGCCCAATGTGCATAGAAATATAATGCACCCCTGCAACATGGGCAAGGGTATCAAAAGGCGTCGCCTCACGGCCGATTCGCATAATTTCATAAACATACTGTTCTTGGAAACAACGAATAAACCTTTCATATTGGGTTTCGTAGGGACTGTTTTCCATTTCCTCCGCTGTTGCAAAAGCAAAATCCCTATGAATGCCAAAAGGTAAATTTTCTCTTTCACATACCAAAAAAACACGTAAAACCTCTAAATAAAAAAGCACTGCCCGTCGCTCGTTTGTTTCAAGGACAATATCATTTCGATGGGGATAAATCTCTTTGATTAAAAAACGGAAACAATACGTCAACCACCCCTCTTTGGGCACTTCTCTAGCCAAAGCGGTCAGTGCTTTTTCACAATAGGAAAGGACTTTCTGACAGGAAATTTCCTCGTCCTTTATAATTTCACCAATTGCCTCAAGCCAATATTCCTTATCCAAAAATGAAATCATTGTCTTTTTTTTAATTAATGTCTTTCTAAGAAAATCTTTATTGGTTAGGGCTGTGAAAAGCCCTTTATATATTGCTGCACCTCGTTTTTTCTTCATAAGCAGCCTCCCTTTTTCCCTCTTTTTTCAATTTTAACACTACGTCCCCCTCCTTTCAATAGGCGAGATATTTTTACAAAGTGCTATAACAAAATAAATTCTCTTAAGGTTAAAAAATAAAGATCATATCACACTATTTTTACACAAAATGTAATTTTTTAAAACAACCTATTTTTTTGACTTGCAAAAAAATTGAAATGAAAAAAAAGCCTTATTGCAAGTTTTCCAAAAAATCATTGCAATAAGGTTTTTCTCAAAAAGTACTAATGAAACAAATACCTAAAATCTCTATCAGTTTACACCATTTTTATCTGCAATCGTCAGCTTTAAATCATGACCCGTTTTACCATCTCTAACAACATGGACATCTACGGTATCCCCTACCTTCGTTTCGCCAACAACTTTCACCAAGGAATCCATATCCATAACAGTATTTCCGTTGAAGCTGGTAATAATATCGCCTACCATAATTCCGGCTGTTTCAGCAGGTCCACCTTCCGTAACCTCCATAATCAAAGCACCTACAGGCAGTTTATATAGGTCAGCATTGTCAGTAGTAATGCTTGTGCCTTTAATACCGATATAAGGTTTCGGCTGGGTTCCGTTTTCCAATAGATCCTCTACAATAGGTGCAATGACGTTGCTGGGAATGGCATAGCCCATGCCCTCTGCCATGGAAGAGTTATACTTTGCCGTATTAATACCAATTACTTCGCCTGTACTATTTACTAAAGGACCACCACTGTTGCCACCGTTAATTGCAGCACTGGTCTGTAAAACGGTAAGTTCATTTCCCTCAACAGTAATGGTTTGCTCTGTCATACTAATCATACCATCCGTTGCAGAAAGCCCCATGCCCATTGCATTTCCAATGGCAATTACGCTATCTCCCACTTCAAGGCTATCAGAATCACCAAAAGAAGCAACGCTGACGTCCTTCACGCCTGCACTTTTCAAATCATCCCAAGAAACGGTGATAACCGCCAAGTCAGACTCGCTCTTTGTTCCCACTACTTTTGCAGGAACGTTTGCACCGTCTTCAAAGGTGACATAAATGGACGTTGCCCCATCAACTACATGGTTATTTGTAGCAATGGCAATCTTTTCATCATCAGAATAAAAAATAACGCCGCTACCCATACCGTTGGACTCATAGGGTACGCTAAAGGAGCCAAAATATTCTGCTGTACCTGAAACTTTCGTGGAAATGCTGACTACAGATGGTTTCACGCTTTTTATAATATCCACTGCAGATGATCCCGCAACACTGGAAGAAACCGTTTGCGCCACAACCGGCGTTTTCGTTACCGTAGGTTCATCATCAAAATAATACTTTGCCGCCCCATAGCCTGCACCTATACTTGCACCACCTGCAACACTGACAACTAGACAAGCAGCAATAAATTTGCTCCAATTGTATTTCTTCTTTTTCGGTGTTTTTTTCACCTGCTCCTCGTAGCGGTACTCCCGAACAGAGGGGCCATCCCCCGTTCCTTCCGTTTCCTTCTCATTCTCAAAAGAACTTTCCTGTCCAACTGTCTCGTTTGCCATAACCGGTTCTTCTTCTGCAAATGTTGTCTCCTCTGCAGAACCATCTATTATTTCAGGCGCTGTTTCCCTTTCCCTTTGTTCATCTTCCATATTGGAATATTCAACTTCTTTATTTTTATTGTATAAATTCTCTTCTTCATTTTCAAACATATCAAAAACCTCCGTTCATTTTTTATAGATATGAGTATAACGCATCCTTTTGAACAAAATATGAACGAGAAATAAATAATTGGTTAATTTAACGAATTATAGAAAGAAATTTTTGCCATCAAGAAAAGGATATTTCTAAACGGCTTTGCATTTTACTGATAAACAGGCCTCTTCCCCGTTAATATGAAAACCGAATATTATAATTTTATAGATGTTTTTATGGTTATTTTCCGGAAAGTATACCTGAAAAGGTCACACTCTAACCATAGGTTAACGGATTTTAGCGGGAAAACCAACCTTTTTTTGTACCTTTGTTAAGGTTCTTTCGGCAATACGACCTGCCTTTTCTGCACCGTTTTTAATCACACCATCCAGATAATCCTTGTTTGCCTCCAATTCTTTCACACGCTTTTGTATCGGCTCCAGCTTTGCCACCACTGCTTCACCTACCGCCATTTTAAAGGAGCCGTAGCCGGCATTGGCAAATTCTCTCTCTGCTGCCTCAGGAGAATTCCCTGTTACTGCACAGTAAATACCCAAAAGATTGGAAATGCCAGGCTTGTCTTCACCAAAACGCACCTGATTGTCTGAATCTGTCATTGCACGTTTGAATTTATTCATAATAACTGCAGGTTCGTCCAGCAGTGCAATGGTATTATTCTTGTTTTCATCGGATTTGGACATTTTCTTGGTTGGCTCCTGTAATGCCATAATTCTTGCCCCAACCTTCCCGATGTACGCCTCTGGAACTTTAAAAACATCACCATATATACCATTAAAACGTGTGGCAATATCTCTGGTGATTTCCAAATGTTGACGCTGATCCTCACCAACAGGCACCAAGTCCGTCTGATACAACAAAATATCTGCCGCCATCAAAACAGGGTAAGTAAATAGCCCCGAATTAATATTATCGGCATGCTTAGCAGACTTATCTTTAAACTGAGTCATTCTGCTTAATTCACCCATATAGGTATAGCAATTCAAAATCCAGCCTAATTCTGCATGTTGAGACACATGAGACTGATAGTAAATAATATTTTTTTCGGGATCTAATCCAACTGCGAGGTATTGAGTCAAAAGATCCCTTGCTTGTTTGCGTAACTTTGCGGGATCCTGACGTACTGTAATTGCATGCATATCTACAATGCAATATAAGCAATCATAGTCGTCCTGGAGCTTTGTCCAGTTATTGAGTGCCCCCAAATAATTCCCTAAAGTAATCAGCCCAGAAGGCTGCATACCGCTAAAAATTCTTTTTTTCACATCTGCCATGTATTTTTCTCCTCTCTGCATTACAATGAAAAAGGTGGCCTGTGGAAACTCCCCAGTGCCACCTTTATTTTACTCTTTTTCTTTATATTCACCATCAATATAGCCTGTATCCACAGGGATAATACATACACAAATGACATATGCCAAAACACCAAAGAAAACCACCGTAAATAAACTTGCCAACACCCAAAGCAAACGAACCAGTGTAGGATCAATATCAAAATACTCTCCAATCCCGCCACATACACCGGAAATTTTTACATTTGTACTGGAACGATATAATCTTTTTGTCATAACTTTCCCTCCATAATTTCTCTGTTTAATAATTTATTCTCCAAAAAGCTAAAAGTTGTGCTGTCTGCTACAATAATATGGTCAATCAGTTGAACCTCTATTGCATACAAAAGCTTGCCCAGCTTTGTGGTAGTTTCTATATCCTCAAAGGTAGGTTTGCTGCTACCCCCGGGGTGGTTATGGGTAAAAATCACCGCCGAAGCTTGTAATTTTAAAGCAGCCTCAATCACAACCCTCGGGTGGATTGCCGCAGAATTTACCGTACCCTCTGCAATTTGCACCGTATTGATTACCCGACGCTTGTTATCTAGGCAAACTACATAGAAAAACTCCCTGTTTTTGTATGCCATTAGGGATTTGCAGTATTCAACCGCAAGGCTTAATGAATTTAGCATAGGCCGATCACGCCACCGGGCTTGAATGCAGCGTCTGCTCAATTCCTTTTGCAAAGAAATCAATATTGCTGTATTCTTGCCTACGCCGCAAAGGCGGGAAATATCAATAGGCTCTGCCTCCACCAAAGTGGGTAAAGACCCAAATTCTTGAATCATTTTATGGGCAAGGGGGTTGGTATCTCCTCTGGGCACAGCATAATAGAGAAGCATTTCTAAAAGCTCATGATCCTGAAAGCCTTCGCCGCCCTCTTGTAAAAAGCGCTGTCTCATTCGTTCCCGATGTCCCACATGGATATCCGCTTCCATAAACTACCCCTCAATTTCCAAAAATCGTATTAACGCAGCAAAGCCATTATTATAGATGATTTGTAAAAGGGCATCTAGGCGTCTTAAGGCATCCTTAACATTTTTTTCGGAAATAGTCCCGTTTTCAAGGCAATCAGCCAGCTCTGCCAAATCAACTACCTTCACAAAACCGTTTTCAAAAACAATGACATCTGCCAATAAGTCACTGAAAACATACGAATTTTCCTCTTCATTATACACTGTATCAATAATATCGCAATAGTAATAAGCCAGTTCATTTTTTTTAGTTAAAAATTTGCTTACTTTATATCCCTGTTTCAAATAATAGCAGGAGAACCCATGGTTAAAGTTATCCTTTGGGCGAAAAGCATACCATTTTGTAATAATCTTTTCGTCATCTTGATAAAGAATTTCATCATCCTTTAAGCAGATTGTTTCATTTGGAATAAAACGCTTACGATAGAGCTTTAAATCACTCAAATTCTCACCTATCCTCATCTAAAAAGCTTATTCAAATGTCACAACATCGCTTTGAATCAAGTGGGAATCTTCCCTTAATCCCTGCATCTGGGGTACATAAGTTTTAAAATAGTCTGAATTTTTGTGGGCTTCCACAGCCTCTTGATCCCTATATTTTTCCACAAAAAAATATACGTTTTCCTCCATTTTATCCTGAACCAAATCGTAAAAAATACATCCCGGCTCTTTTCTTGTTTCTGTAACCATCTTTTTGGCAACCTGTAAAAATTCAGCTCTGTTCTTTTCTGCTACAACACTTTTTGCAATTAAAACAATCATGCCCTCAGTCCTTTGTAATTATAATTATTTGATTTTATTATATGAAATTATACCATAAAATACAAGAACGGAGCTTAAAATCAAACAAATTATTTTATAATTCTTTATTAACATTGACTGATGTAGTGGCTTTCTTATATTTATAAATAAAATGTCATGTTTTCATCCTTCACCTATACGGCAGCCCAAATTCCGCCAAACGGCATAATATTTCTTCATCAGCAGGGCAAAAGGCAAACTTCGGAATTTCCTCAACCTTAATCCAACGTAAATCCTCATGCTCTAACAATTGAGGAATTCCTTGAGAAATTGTGGACCAAAATAAGGTAAGGGCTATGGTAATATCGGGATAACCATGGGTTACTTCCATAAAAACCTCTCCCACATTTATCTGAATGCCTAACTCCTCTTGACATTCTCGAATAAGAGCCTCCTCTTTGCTCTCCCCATCCTCTCTTTTACCGCCAACAAATTCCCATAAAAGTCCTCTTTTTTTATGAGCCGGCCGCTGACAAATTAAAAAACGATCCTCTTGGCAAATCAAAGCCGCAACGACCTCTGTCATAATCTTCACCTCTTAACCGAAATAGTCACACTCACAAAGTAAAGCCAAACATTGATTCACCTCGTTATCTTCAAACAAAACTGCATATTCCCCTTTCACAATCAATACTTCCATAGATAAATCCAATCTATTGTTCTTTTTGAGAATTTCAAAATTATCAGAACAACCATTTCTATCTAAGGCTCTGCGTGCAACGGAAACACCACCTCTTTCTTGAAGATTTTTCAAATTTCTTACAGGATTATAGCCCTCCATTCCTTGGGCTTCTTTTTCTTTTTTCATCCACTCTTCAGAAAATTTTTCTTCTAACTCTGTCATTTTCCTTCCTCCTATTTTTATCATCCGGTATTCTGCTTTTTTCCTGCATTAAAAAAACCTTCTTCATGATTTTCCTATTGTGCATTCCCCATACCGTAACATTCTTTAATTCTGCTATTTTTTCCTTAAATGATTGATTTTCAAGCTTCCTCCACCATAAGCAGGCTCTACGCCCCCAATAAAGGTGGATCGCATCACCGTTTCCCTTCCATATTTCCTACGAAGATGATCCATAGCCTCATCTGCCTGTTTTTGTTTGCTCCAGTCCTCCTCTAAAAAAGAAAGCTGAATACAATCGTCACTGCAAAGATGACCTGCACGGATGCCCAAATGACGGATGGGTTCTTTTTTCCAAGCCTCATCAAAGATTTTTTTCGCCGTCTCATATACCGCATTCGTACAATCAACGGCATTCAGCAGTTTTGTTTGATGGGAATATACTTGAAAATCCGTTGTTTTAATTACCACACCGATTTCCCTTGCAGAAACCTTCCCCCCACGCAGGCGCATGGAAACGGTCTCCGCCAAAGAAAGGAGTATTTTGTATGCTTCTTCCCGTTCTTCAACATCATAAGGGATGGTTGTGCTGTTGCCGATACTCTTAACCTCCTGCACTGCCTCTGCGTAGGCAACCTGGGTATCATCTATTCCGTTAGCATAAGCGTTGAGCATTCTGCCATAACTTTTAAACTCCTTTTCCAAAAGAGCCACAGGATACCTGGCCAATTCCCCAACGGTGCGTATCCCCATCTTTTTTAGGCGTGGCGCAGTTCTTCTGCCCACCATAAACATTTCCTCTACAGGCAACGGCCACAGCTTCTTTTCTAGTTCATTAGGGTAAAGGGTTATGATTTTATCCGGCTTTTCCAACTCTCCCGCCATTTTTGCCAAAAGCTTGTTGGAACTGATGCCGATATTTACAGCGAAGCCCAATTCCTTCTTGATATGCGCCTTTAGTCTTTTTGCACCTTCCAAGGGAGAGCCAAAAAGTTGTTCCATTCCAGTATAGTCAAGAAAAGCCTCATCAATACTAAAAGGCTCAATGCGATCAGAGTATTGGGAAAGAATGCGAAACATTTCTTCTGAATTTCTTGTGTACAAAGAAAAATCCGGGGAAACACAAATTAACTCCGGGCACTTTTGCAAAGCAAACCCTTTCGGCTCTCCCGTTACAATCCCATATTTTTTGGCAGGGATACTTTTTGCAAGGATAATCCCTCGACGGCTTTCACTGTCCCCCGCAACAGCCGAGGGAACGGTACGCAAATCCAGCATACTGCCTTCTTTGAGCAACTGCACAGCACTCCAACTCAAAAAAGCACTGTTTACATCAATATGAAAAATTGTTCTCAAGCAGTTCCCTCCTTTTTTAATGCAAGTTCTTGGAACTCTGTCCCAAACCCTACAAGCGGGTCAAGCACTTTTGCTCCGCAAAAGCTAGCAAGTTTGTAGCCGCCCTGTCTCGGGCGGTGCAGTTTTGTAAAGGCTTGACCGAAACTTTACATAAAAAAATTTACATTTTTGCTAAAAAGCAATCACTCGTTTCGCTAGGAAAACACGTAGCCTTGACTTTTTGTTTATTTACTCTAGTATACCATGAATAAAACAGAGCTTCAATTGTATCAAGTCTGTCGAAAACAAATGCTTT
>NZ_DAOUQB010000028.1 GCF_030625865.1 Anaerotignum sp.
AACTATTGACTTCCCTCATAAAGCACTTGTCCGTTTGTGTCATAAATGCTGGCGTCCATACCTGCCCACAAATAGTCATCGTCTATGGGCTCCCCGCTGTCGCTGACCTCCATGTGGTCAATCACACAGCGGTAAAGAAACCCATTACCGTCCTCGACCTCTACATATAAGGTAAGCATACTACCATAGGGAATCTCATAGTCCTTGTCCAACGCATAGTAGAATGGTCCTTGGGTGATGTGACCCTCCACCTGTGTTGTAGACTGAGCAGCTGCCACATTCTCCGGTCTTGCACCGCTCTCACTTTGATAATTTTCAAAAAATTCCTTGTTATCAAGGGGAATGTCTGTCGTGCTCAACTTCTTGCCATCCAGCATCTCAACAAGGGTGGCGCTCTTAATCTCGCCTTCGTCCTTACAGTAGGCATCCACATTGACAACTCCCTTGCGGTGATAAACATATAAGCCATCTTGCGAGCTACCAGTTGCACTACCATCTAAATCTGCATAAATTTCGGGGAAATAGTCGTATTGCGGTGAGACATGCCAATCCAGCGCCTCGGTTCGTATGGATTCGTCTTCGCGGAAAATCACTGTAGAGACGTGGGTTTCGGAAAAAAGAGGAATCTCAATGTTTGCAATAAATTTCCCACCATTGCCCAGTGTCATTGCGTGCTCAGCACCATCTATGATGATAGCCGCCTCGGTATTCGTTGCATACTCCTTTGGTGAAATGGCACAGTTAAGTATCACTGTCATAGCGTCAAAATCCACCTTGCCAAACTTCCATGAGCCTACAGAAAGGAGGCTGGTCTGCTCCTCCATGGCGGAGTAAACACTTGAATAAACGTTGCTAATACTGTTGTCGACAGTAGACATATGACTAATGAGGTCGTTTTGCAAGTTACGTACCTGCGATTTCAGCGCAGAAATTTGGAACAGGCAAATAATTATCAACACGCAGGTGACTGCGCTGAGGACGTCTGAGATATTCTTTTTCATGCCAATGCACTCCTTTTGTATTGGGGCGTATTACAGGTTTGGATCTAGAAACGCCAATGCTCTATACAGAGCACCCCCACATAGATATATTTAATAACCTTACCACATGGTGTCTGCTTTGTCCATTCATAAAAGAATTGCGTTGCGTCTTTATTTCAGTATAAAAGCTTTAATCTCACTGGCAGAGCGGACGGTTATAAAGCCTGCTTTGCAGGCCTTTCCAACCTAAGTTTAAAATCAAATACAGCCTTTAAAAGCCCGTTAAAATTTTCCCCAATATTGCTTTATACTACCCTCATCTATGGCATCCACATATGAATTTGCAATTTCAAATACTTCTTCTTCATCCTTTATTTTAAAGAAAGTTCCACCTGATTCCACCACAATGTCTTTATTTTTTCCTTTATTGCTTTCCACCCAACGGAGAAACTCATTTTCCCATCGCTGACTGGCCTGTTCCATATCCTCATAACAAAGCAATTCATCTTTTACATTCTCAATTAATTCTTCAATGGCTAATTTCATAAACCGCTCCTTAAAAATTTATAATGATCTTCTTGTCTAAAATTCTTTCATTATTTTTCCAAAAAAATACTCTTCTTATTCTTCTTTCGGTCGCATGCCGAAATGTGCATAGCCTGCTCCCGTGACAATTCTGCCCCTTGGCGTACGTTGAATATAGCCCAATTGTAACAAATAAGGCTCATAAACGTCCTCTATGGTTTCCGATTCTTCCCCAATGGAGGCGGCAAGGGTATCCAGCCCAACGGGCTTTCCGTCAAACTTATCGATCATCATCATAAGCATTTTTCGGTCGATAAAATCCAGCCCCATGCGATCCACTTCCAATAAGTCCAACGCAAACTGAGACACTTCACCGGTAATTTCCCCATCATAACGCACTTGGGCAAAGTCCCGCACTCTTTTCAATAGACGATTTGCAATTCTCGGTGTTCCCCTTGCCCTTCGGGCAATTTCTTCCGCACCAGACTCGTCGATTTCAATCTGTAATACCTCTGCCGAACGGCAAATAATGGTTTTTAAATTTTCAATGTCATAAGGCTCTAATCTCTGTACAACGCCAAATCTATCCCGCAAGGGTGCCGTAAGAAGTCCAATTCTGGTTGTTGCGCCAATCAACGTAAACTTTGGCAAATCCAACCTGACAGACCTAGCGCCCGGACCTTTGCCTATCATAATATCAATTACAAAATCCTCCATTGCAGGATATAAAATTTCCTCTATCATACGGTTAAGACGATGAATCTCATCAATAAAAAGAATATCTCCCTCGCTTAAGCTATTTAAAACAGCCGCCATATCCCCCGCCCGTTCAATGGCAGGGCCTGAAGTGGTTTTGATATGAACCCCCATTTCATTGGCAATAATATTGGAAAGGGTTGTCTTCCCCAAACCGGGAGGTCCATACAGCAACACATGATCCAAGGCTTCCCCTCTTTGCTGAGCCGCCTGTATAAAAACCTTTAAATTTTCCTTAACCCCGTCCTGCCCAATATAGCTATCCAACTGCTGCGGTCTGAGCTTCGGTTCAAAGTCCTTATCCTCCTCCCGAAATCCCGCTGTTAATATCCGCCGATTTTCCAATGGTAACACCCGCTTCTATCTAAAATGTAATCATTTTCTTTAATGCTGCTTTTAAAATTTCTTCTGTTGTCATACCTTCAGCAGCAACCTGCCCTACCGCCTTAGCTGCCTCACTGCGGCTGTAGCCTAAAGCTGTCATGGCGTCAATGGCCTCGAATTTTGCGCCCCCCACAGCACCCACTTCTTCCTCAGAAGCAAAGGGAACAGCAATGGCATCCTCCGTACTGCATTTATCCTTTAATTCCAGTATTACCCTTTGGGCGGTTTTTCGGCCTACCCCGGGGGCTTTTGAAAGGGTTTTTGCATCCCCCGATAAAATTGCCATAATAATTTCCTGTGGCGTTAACTGGGATAAAAAACCCAAGGCACCCTTTGGCCCTACGCCACCAACTGTCAAAAGTTTCAAAAACATTTCCTGTTCCTCTTTTGAGGAAAAACCAAAGAGGGAGATTCCGTCCTCTTTCACACTCATATAAGTAAAAACCTTTATTTCCTTCCCTAATTCGGGCATTTGAGCAAGCACTCCTGTGGAAACAAAAATCTGATACCCGATTCCGCCCGTTTCCAATATGATATAGCTGTCTCCCCGATGTGACAAGGTACCCTTAATATAAGAGATCATATTTCTTCTCCTCTCTTTCTCCATTGTTTTATTATACTGGACAAATTTCCAAAGAGCAACCCAAAGTATGTAAAAAAGGAAACTATGTTCGCCATTGTTCCCTCTTGAAAAAGGGTATAACTAAAGAAAACAGGGCAGGATAAGCCATTGCTGCACCCCAAATTGGAGTTCAAAAGCAAATTCTATATATGTATATCAACCATCCCGTGATATTCCTCAACCCCCGCTTGGAATTTCCCGATGGGGCGCAAATGGAAGTTCCGGATGACTGTATGTCCTTTCCAAATCTATTGGTTCAAGTAATGCGCTATAAATGCTGTATCATTCACTATGCCAATATGGAGCATCAGACCTGCAAAATGGAATTGGAAGAAGATTTATCTGAATTATTTTAACACGAATATGACCATCTGGACGGGATTCTAGCTGTCATGGGCAGTATCGATAATCATTCATTTTTTGAAAAGAAACGCTCTGAAAATCCACTTTTTATTCAAAATAAATTCTTATATTGATACAAATTTTAACAATAAATAAGCGTTGGTTTCACCAAAAAAAGTGTTGAAACCAACGCTTGTATTATGTACTACTTTCCATAAATAAAAAATCATATAAAAATTTTCAAATACTTTTCAATGTTTAATCCGGCATAATTGTAATTTCAATCTCTGCTTCATCCAAGATTTTTTGAGAAAGCTCATCCGGATATTCTCCTTTATGAACGATACGCTTGATTCCCGCATTTACCAACATTTTTGCACAAATGACACAGGGTTGCAGGGTGATGTAGATAGTTCCTCCATCTGTTGAAATACCTAATTTTGCCGCCTGAATAATGGCATTTTGCTCAGCATGCAACGCACGACAAAGCTCATGACGCTGCCCCGAAGGAATTCCCAAACGCTCCCTTTCACATCCTCCCAGTTCAGTACAGTGTTTCAACCCCGAAGGTGCACCATTGTACCCTGTTGTTATAATGCGGTTGTCCTTGACAATCACCGCACCCACCTGCCTACGCAAACAGGTAGATCTGGTCTTTACAATTTCTGCGATCTGCATAAAATACTCATCCCAACTGGCTCTCACTGAATTCATTCCTCCTACTGTTATTTTTTCAAAAATATCATAACTTTGAATATTTGTCAAAAAAACATTGTCCAAAAAAAAGCCTTTCCCTGAAAATATTTTATCACCAAGGCAAAATTGGCTTCTATTTTCAGATAAAAAGGCTTTTCTATGAAAACCTAAGCAAAAAATTCATTTGCTGGCTCTCAGTTATTCTTTTAAGTGTATCAATCTATCAATTACTCAAAATAACAGACTAGATAATCAAATTCATTTTCTTTGCTTCAAACTCCAGTTCCTCTCTAAACGCAGGCGCCGCAAGGGAAATAATCATTTTCGCTCTGTCACTTGCAGTCTGACCTTTCAAACGAACAATGTTATTTTCTGTTACCAAGAAGTCTACTTCGTTTTTGGTTGTTGTTACAATAGATCCAGGTGTCAATGTAGGCTTAATCTTGGAGATTGTCCCACCTTTTGTTGTAGAAGTCATCGCAATAAAACCTTTACCACCCTTAGATAAGTTTGCACCACGAACAAAATCAACCTGTCCACCGGAACCGCTGTAATGTTTTGTTCCAAGACTTTCTGCACAAACCTGACCAAACAAGTCAATTTCAACACATGCGTTTACAGAAACAAAGTTATCATGCTGCCCTATAATATAAGGGTTGTTCGTATAATCAACAGGGTGCATTTCAAACGCTGGGTTGTCATTCATATAATCATACATTTTCTGCGTGCCCCATGCCAATGTAGCAACCGTTTTTCCAACATTGATAGGTTTCTTCATATTGGTAACAGCACCGCATTCAATCAAATCCACCATACTATCTGTAAGCATTTCTGTGTGAATACCCAAATCTTTTTTATCCTTTAAAAGAACACCAACAGCGTTGGGAATCCCACCAATACCCAGCTGTAATGTTGCACCATTGGATACTTCATCTGCAATCATCTGACCGATTTTCTTATCAACATCAGTCAAAGGTGCATTGGGCAAAATAGAGAGAGGTCTGGAAGATTCGCAAAGAGCCGTAACCTGAGAAATGTGAATCTGGTTATTACCCAAAGCGCGAGGCATCTTATCGTTTACATCCAAAAGAATAATTTTTGCTTTCTCACGCATAGCAACAACTTCAGCACCTGCCATAGCACAGCTAAAATACCCATGGCTATCCATAGGGGAAACTTCAGCATAAAAAACATCTAGTCTAGGCTGTACATCTCTCCAATAACCTGGAATTGTACTGTAATTGTTAGGAATGTAAGTATAATACCCTTCCTGAATGCCTTTTCTGCCTGCCCCTCCGGTAAACCATGAAACATAGTCGTATTTTCCCTTTAACTCTTCATAGTTTAAAAATGGACCACCTTTTACAGATAAGGTTTGATGATGAATCACACCCACTAACTCCCCATTCTTTGCCCTTTTCGCCACTGCCTCGCAGATAGCGGTAGGCTCTTCCAAGCCTGTGGGGCAAGCGCATACATCCCCGGATTTTACGAACATTGCAACTTCATCAGGCGTCATTTTCTTTGCAAGATACATTTCTTGAAACTTACTCATTTATCTCACCTTTCCTCTTTGTTTTCATATTTCACTTGGCAATTTGCACAATAGCAAGGATAAAATTGTCTATATTTGAATACAAAATACTTTCTTTCCTCCGTATTTTAGCATAAAGAGAGGATATTCGTAAAGGCAAAACACCTTATGTTTCTCAAATTGTACAAAAACCCGCTCTTTTAACCCGATTGTATCTACAAAAATCCAAAATTATATAAATTAAAACCTAAAATTTTATTTGTATCTTTTCATCAAAACAGCCAGAAACCCTTTATTTTCAAGGTATTATCCATTTTTTTCAAAGTAAATAAAATCAAAACATTTGTCATACAACAACCTTTTTTTAAACTATGCAAACTCCATACAAAAAGCGGCCAACCTTTTCCCGCAGAAATGGCTGACCGCTCTATTTTCTTATTCTTATTTTACAATATATGGTTGAACCTCGTTAGGGAGTTCTTCTCCCTTGCAGCTGATTATCATGGTAAAATCCGTTTCTGTTTCTTTCGAAATAGCACCCAACTGATTGATAAAATCAGTAAATTCTTCGTAGTTAATCTTTTCAATAATATGATTTAGCCCATCAATGTAAACCTTTTCAATATCGTTATTTTGAGAGAGTATTCCACATACAAAGCCCTTAAAAACCTGAGGGCTTTCCATAATAAATCTTGGAGTATCCACAAACCGCACACTGTAATGAAGATCATACATGTGACTATTGTCGTCATCAATAAATACAACACAACCGTTTGTTTCCTTGCTTGCCTCATTTGCCATAGTGATCAGTCGTTTTGTTTTACCTACACCTTTTTCGCCTGCAAGAATCTGTACCATTGCAATCTCCCCCTTTATACTGGTGAAATACCTCTGGATTTATATTATAAAGTTGTTTTACAAATAGTATTACCTATCTGTTTGTAATTAGTATTCTCCAAAATTAAAAAAAATCCTTTTGATTTTCAATTCTTTTCAAATAAAAAAACATAATTGTTTGTTTTTCACAAATATTTTACCTATTTAACATTTTTTTCATAGTTTGCTTGTGCTTATTGACCAATTCATCTCTCTGAAGCACCAATGCAACTCCTCCGTAAATTCCTGCATCGTTACGAAGCTTTGCCAAAGCAAATTTCTTATCTCTGCAATGGGGGAAAACATTTTCAGCATATGCTCCCTGAACCATATCCAAAAGAAACTGCCCCGCTTGAGAAACGCCGCCGCCAATTACAACCATTTCAGGATCAACAATATAACAAGCATTGGCAATTGCTATGCCCAAAAGACGAGAAACATATTCTGCAATATTCAACGCCATCTTGTCACCTTTTTTTGCTTCATCCCAAAGGTGCTTTGACGTAATGGTATCTAACCGTCTAAGGGTGGAAGGTTCATTGGATTTTTTTAAAAATTCTTTTGCTACACGAACCATCCCTGTTGCCGAGGCATATTGCTCCAAACATCCCTTTTTGCCACAATTACAAGACCTTGTTTCAAAAGGGTTCATGGTCATATGACCAATTTCTCCGGCGGTTCCTGTCTTTCCAGTGAGTATTTTTCCGTCGAAAACCACACCGCCGCCAACTCCTGTGCCCAAAGTAATCATAAGAAGACTGCCTTCATCTTTGCCTGCACCAAAGGTATATTCCCCCAATGCCGCTAAGCGTGCATCATTTCCAATCAATACAGGTGAAATTCCTATGATTTTCCGGGCTTCCTCCCCAAGCAACACATCACCCCATCCAATGTTTACCGCTCCTCGCAATAACCCATCCTCAGTTACAGGCCCGGGTGCCGCCATACCAATCCCCATGACTTCTTCTTTTTTCAGTTTGTTTCGTTTCAAACATTCTTCTATGGCTTCTGCAATATCGTTTATGACCGGCTTGGGATCTTTGCCTTTTTTTGTTGGTATTTCCCACTTTTCTAAAAACCTATTCTTTTGAGAGAAAAGTCCAATTTTTATGGTGGTTCCGCCAATGTCCACCCCAAAGCAGTATTCCATTTTATGCCTCCTCATAGTTGTAAACAACCTTGTGAATTAAGCTTTTGTACCTCTCATATTCATCGGGAGATATTCTTTCCGGCAATGTCATTAACCGAAGGGGCAGCATTTCCTGCCCCGCCCTCATTGGCGGCTGTAAGTAGGGATAATCATGAAAAAGAAAACCGTGTCTCTCATAAAAACCCACCCGCTTTTCTGTTATTTCATCATTTGGTACTTCTACTTCCAAAACAATAGGCTTCCCTGCCCAATTTATCATTTTATCCAACATTCTTCCGCCAATCCCTTCGTTTCGAAAAAGTGGCTTTATGGCAAAGTGTTCTATATATAAAAAATCATCAAAATCCCAAAGGGCAACCACCCCTTGTAGTATTCCGCTTTCTTCCTTGATTCCATACAAACCATACTGCGGTTTATCCAAAAGCGCCTTTTGACGCTGTTTTTCCCGCAACTCCTCCACAGGAAAGGCTTCTTCTAAAATTGGATAGACTAATTCAAACGTATCCTTTGATATTTTTTCAAACATAGTATTCTTCCTCCTTGCTCCAAAGAATACTATAAAAGGTATCAAAAAGCAATCTCAATCAATCTACCAATTTGATATACCAAAAATGAAACGATCCAAGCCGTTGACAGCCAAAGGCATAGGGCAAAAAATAAAGTCTTCCCCTTTTTTTCTTCACACCAGAAAGCAGATACCGCGGCCACACAAGGTATACTCAAAAGGTGAAAAACCATAAAAGAAATTGCTGATGCTCGGGTAAACATTTCTTCCGGCCCCCCTAAAACGGTTATTGCAGAGACAACCGCTTCCTTGGCCGCCAATCCCGTTAAAATTGCCGCCGATGCTTTCCAGCCACAGGCACCACTCCCAAATCCAAGAGGGATGAAAAAAGGGGTAAGTCCTTGTCCAATCCAAGCTAATATGCTTAATGAGGAATCATTTGTCATTTGAAAATCCAAAGTAATATGAGATACCAGCCAAATAATAACGCTTGCACCAAGAATGACTGTTGCTGCCTTTGAAAGATACTCTTTGCCCCTTCTGCCAAGCGTTCGCATAATATTATTCCACCTAGGCAGATGATACGGCGGCATCTCCATAATAAAGGAAGCTTCTTGCCCAGAAAAGCACCTTTTTCTTAAAAAAATCGCCCAAAAAACAGCAATAAAAATGCCGCTGCAATACAAGCAAAACATAATCAATCCACCATTTTCAGGAAACAGCAATCCAACCAGAAGGGCATATAACGGAAGCTTTGCACCACATGAGAAAAAGGGAATAATCAGCCTCGTAATTTTTCTGCTGCTTTCTCTCTCTAACGTTCTAACACTCATCATTGCAGGCACAGAACACCCAAAACCGGTAAGAAGGGGTAAAAAAGCCCTTCCCGAAATGCCAAGCTTTCGCATGGGCCTATCTAATAAAAAAGCAACCCTTGCCATATACCCACTATCTTCTAAAAAAACAAGCCAGAAAAACAAGCACAAAATTTGAGGCAAATAGGATATCGCCTTGCCCATTCCACCAAAGATTCCATCCATGAAAAAAATTCTTCCCCAATAGGGCATTTGCGGAAAAAAACTCATTGTCACATCCCCAAGAAGTTTTACCCCATACTCTGCACCATCTCTAAAAAAAACGCCCGGAGAAGGAATCCCTGTCCCTAAAAATGACAAGGAAAAAGTCATATGAAAAATGAGTGCCATGCAAATAAAAAAAATGGGAATACCAAGCAAAGGATGCAAAAAAAGCTTGTCCAGTTTTTCTGTAGGGGTCTCTTTTTTAAATCTTTGGAGAACGACTTCCTGACAGCAAAAAACAGAAAATTCATATCTTGCTGCAGCGATTTCCCCCTCCCAATCAAACTTTTCCTGCTGCTCCAGCCACCGCATTCCACAAAACAACCCCTGTGTCCCTTGAAAAAACGGTTGCATCAATGGCTGAATCCTTGCCCAAATTTTATCTTGGGAAATCACGGTTTCCCCTCTACGCCCCTTCTCCAATGTTTTATGTAGACTTTTGGCTAGGTTCCCACTCCCTTCTCCTGTAATGGAAGATATTTCTACAACAGGTATCTCCAATATTTCCGAAAGCCTTGTAGCATCAACAAAGATACCCTGTTTTTTTGCCACATCCACCATATTTAACCCAATCACCAGGGGGATGTCCAACTCCAATAGCTGAGTTGTTAAAAAAAGGCTTCTTTCCAAGGCTGTGGTGTCTATCACTTGCAAAAGGATATCCGGTTTTTCATCAAGAATAAACCCAGCCGTTGCCCTTTCCTCGGGAGTATAAGGAGAAAGGGAGTATACTCCCGGCAAATCTATGCAAAGAAACGCCCCCTTTTCCCATATTCCTTCTTTTCGCTCCACCGTCACCCCCGGCCAATTTCCAACTCTGGCATCACTGCCGGTTAATGTATTGAAAAGTGCGCTTTTTCCTGAATTGGGGTTGCCAATCAAACCCAATTTTTTCACGTTATCCCCCTTCTTTCTCTATCAAAACAGATGCGGCTTCATTGTAGCCCAAAGCCAAGGAAAAACCACGAAGCCTCACTTCTACAGCCCCTCCCATAGGCGCCCAGCGAATACAATACAAAAGTGTATTGGGCGTTACTCCTAACTCCAATAGCCTGCGAGATATCTCTTTGTCACAATCAAGCCTTACCACCCTTCCCCATTCTCCTTTTTTTAAAAAGTTTAAACTTGTCTGCATCATCTAACCCTTCTATATCTATGCAAAATTCATATCCCTCATGCAGATTTACTATTTTATTCCATAGAACGACAAATAAATTTTGGTAGCTATTTATGAAAAACTGTGCTATACTCAAGCCGAAAAGGAAGTGAAATAATGAAACGAACAGTAAGAGGTTTTATCCTCTTTTTCATACTCTGTTTTTCTGTAATAACACCTGCCTCTGCAAAGAATATTGCAGTAACCTTTAATGGATACCCGTTGCCCCTTTCCGCTCCTGCCATGATAGAAAATAACCGTGTCTTGGTTCCTATGCGTAGTATTATGGAAGCATTGGGCTATACCGTTATATGGCACCCTGATAGCCATACCGTTGAGGCCAGCAAGGAATCAACACAACTTTTTCTTACCATTGATAATCCCGTTGCTCTGGTAAATCAGGAGCCTGTGACTTTAGATGCGGCTGCAACCCTATCAAAGAACACCACCATGGTTCCCTTGCGTTTTATAGCAGAATACGGCGGTGCAACTGTTACATGGGATGGGGAAACATACACAGTAGTGATCGCAACCAGCCAAGTTTCTCAGAATGATTTAACGGATTCGGTGGTTTATATTCAAACAAATAAAATGCAAGGCAGTGGCATCATCCTCTCCTCCGATGGCCTGATTGCAACAAATTTCCATGTAATTGAAAACGCTTCTTTGGTACAAATGGTTTTTGCAGATGATTCCATTTATCAAGGAAAAGCCACCATTGTTGGCTTAGATCCCCAAAGAGATATTGCGCTATTATATATTGATAAAGAAAATCTGATTGCTGCAAGCACGGAAACTTCTCTTACAAAAGGGGAGGCTGTAACAGCTGTGGGCGCACCAAACGGCAATCGTAATGTCCTGTCTCAAGGAAAAATAGATGACTTTAATCAAGACATTATAGCTACCAGTGCTCCCATCGACCATGGTAGTAGCGGCGGCGGGTTGTTTAACAGCCAAGGAAAACTAATCGGTATGACTTCCTCTTATAGCGATGAACAATACTTTTCCATCCCTATTCGTGGGATTATGGAAGTTCCACTGGATCTTTCTATTCCCATTCAACAAATGAAAGAGTATTCTTATGCTCCAAGTACACCAAAAAACCTACGTTATTGGGTTGAGGATGACTATGCATATGTTACTTGGACACCTGTATATGATGCTGAATATTATTATGTATATATGGCCTACACAAAAGACGGAAAATTTAACAAACTACATAATAAGGCATTGGGAGGTGAAGTTTGGTATTGGGGCTTCCCACAATGCTTTGGTATTTCCACCATTAACAACCGCCCCATATATATTAAAATTTCCGCCGTAAGAGACGGCATTGAAACTGCTACAACCGATATCATGGAAATTTCAATAAAATAGAAAAATCAACAAAAAAAGAGATATCTAATTTTAGATATCTCTTTTTAATAATTCAAATCAACCATGTTCCTTTGTAATATCGGCCTCCGCTGCCTCAATATATGGGATCAAGTCATCAGGAGAAAGAAGTACCTGCTCCCCTCTCATTCCGGCACTCACAGCAATCTCATCAAACAATATGACCGTTTCATCTATATAAGTAGGATATTTCTTTTTCATGCCAATGGGAGAACACCCCCCTCTTATATAGCCGGTTAACGACAAAAGGTCTTTTACATGGGTCATTTCCAGCTTTTTATTACCTGATACCGTTGCGGCTTTTTTTAAATCGAGTTCCATATTTACGGGAATACAAAATACCAAAATTCCCGTTTTATCTCCTCTGGTTACAAGCGTCTTAAAAACCTGTTCCGGGGGGATACCTATTTTCTCGGCTGCATTCATCCCCGAAAGATTATTTTCATCATATTCATATTCAGATACACGGTAAGAAATCCCTGCCGCTTCTAAAAGTCGCATTACATTGGTTTTAACCATTTCATCTTACCCCTTTCCTATTTTCATTTCTCTTCCATAATAAAACAAATATTGTTGGGCAAAGCCTGCATCTTCTCCAAACTTTTCCGCTGCCGATTTTTGCAGATCCACAGGAGAAAGCTTTGCACCACTACAATATGCATGGCTGTAAACACGGTTGATCCATACATCCATTGGAAAAACTTCATGTCTTCCAAAAGAAAATAGTAATATGCAATCAGCAACCTTTTGTCCAACACCACAAATTACCATCAAACGTTGACGCAACTCCCGGGTAGATAGTTTCTCCAATTCTTCTTGCTTGAAGCTCCCTCCCAATACCTTTTCCACCGCATCCGCTAAATATCTGCCCCGAAATCCACAGCCAAGACCACGATAGTTTTCCTCCGAGACCCCTGCTAGCTGCTCCGGCGTAGGAAAGCTGTATAATTCTTTATCAATGTGCGTTCCAAATTCCTGCGAAAGCCTTCGTATCAGTCCTTTTATTCTTGGAATATGGTTGTTTTGTGATAATATAAACGACATTAAGGTTTCGAAAAACTCCTGCCTTAATATGCGAATTCCCGGTGCAAAAGAAATTGCCTGGCCCATGATGGGATCATCTTTGCATAACCGTTTTTTGATTTCTTCATAGTTTCTATCTCCATCAAAATACCCTTTCCAAAACGGGATATCTTCTCCGCCATAAAAAACGATACTGCCACCCACTTGGCCAATGGTAGCTACCCTTTGACCCGAGATGACAGTATAGCAATTATTATCTTCTTTTTGATAGCGAAAGCATTGTCCACATTCTAAGGTTTGTGACAGAGAAAAGTCTGGGCAATCCCAATAGACTTTTTCCATTCGCAAAACCTACCTTTTTCAACTTAATCATCTAATATCAGGAAGCCGTAATCTATCCCTGTTTTTTCTAATAAAAATTTCCGTGCCTGATAATCGGATGTTACATATTTTGCTTTCCAAATCCCGTTTTCGCTATAACATACATAACGATCACCATTGGTTAAAACTGCATATGCGCAAGCCGCCGTTGCACACTGATATGAAACTTCGCTTGCACTGGAAATAGCTTTTGCACTGAAAAGTGCAGCAACAGTTCCCCCTTGCTCTTGAAAGATGTTGCCCCGCCATGAAGCTAAAGTATAGGACGGCAATAACTTTAAATTTAAATTGGGTATATATCGATTTATTGTAGTAATGGGATAATATTCACTTTGGGCATTTGGAAAAACAACCTCCCAGAAATTATTCTCATTCTCCAAGATATATTCTTTAATATTTGAAGTATTTTTTCGGTTAGAAAAAACAACAACCGCATGCTTATTGTCCATGCGAATTTCTCTTACATAATATTCATCGAAACGCCCCTCAAAAAGGCTAATATAATTTAGGATTCGCTCGTACTCTGCGGAAGCGGAAGAAAGCCTTACGATATTCCCATTGTTTTGACTATATTTTGCCAATAAATTATCAAAACTCTCTTCACTTATCGTTCCTATCTTACCGCTGGGTGATGCAATCAAATATCGATTGGATTGCTTTGTAGCAGCAAACACACCAAAATCCATACTGTCTGCTGAAACCGTAGCTCCTTCCACCGCCGCCAAATCACTTCCATTAATCAATAAAATTTTATAATCCGACGATTTCAGTCCACTTTCTAAATATCCATCCGATACCAAAATATCGGTAGTTATGTATTTATCTTCATAATAGCTGTAAAGCACCCCGTTTTTGCTCATCCAGCCTTTTTTAGCACCGTTTTCTTTATAATCCTTCTGGCCGGCAGAAGCAATAGACACTAAGTTATTTGTTAATCTTGTCGTCTCACTTTGCCAAAAAGGCTTTGTAGCTACGGGTTGAGTCTTTTCGGGTTCAATTTTACTTGTTGTTGCATTGTTCATCGTTGGAACATCCTGCTGGGAAGAAGCATCTGTACTGTTCTCATTACTCTCATCATTATCATTCGATGAAGGTGTTTCTGAATGGTCTTTTTGATCTTCCGAATCAACTCCATTCTGATCCACAGTCGAAGGGGGATTGTCCACGTCAGTTCTACCCAATGCACATGCGCAACATAAAAAAAGTAAAATACCTATCAAAATAAAGACATGTCTCCACTTTTTATTCTTCAAAATAATCATCCTTTTTGTCCGCTATAGCATCGTAAACCGAAAGCAGTTCTTTCTTATGAATTTCTAGTATATGAGATATTTTATCCTCCATCTCCCCATATGCATCAGAAAAGGGAAACCGAACAACCCACACTGGATTATAATGACCATCTTCCTCATCTACACACTCTACCATTGCAGCCAAAGGTTCCGTATCATAATAATCGAAAATGGCATCGTATTCCCAGTCTTCGATTTCTTTCTCACAAGATAAGCGCAAAATTACTTTTTTACCCTCTTCCGCTTCTTCGGCATATATATTATAAACTGTCCTCACATCTTGCGTAAGAGAGTAACTCCCTAACTCTTTTTCCAAAAACCCCGTCTCTTTATCTTTCAGCATGACTACAATAACGGTATCTTCCATATCGTTCTCCTTTTTAATGCGCAACTAGTCTATTATGATTAAATTATACTACACTTTGTAGGAGGATGCAACAAAAGTGCAGGTTTCAGCCCTATCCAATCTATGGCTAAAATCCCATATTTATGGGCTTTTTTGAATATGACGTAAATTGTAAGAATTTGTTCCTATATTTTACGAAATAAAAAAACATAGATTTTGGAAAATCTTATTTTAGCGGAAGGATTTTCCAATATAGATTTATTATCCAAGATGCAAAGCAATATTAACCAATATTTATGAAAGACTTTCATAAAGGAATTCTTATTTAAATGAAGTAAATTCTATGTTATAGTTATAAAATCATAATATAATAAACCTTTAAAATACAGTATATTGATCCAAAAAACTATCATTAAACATCATCAATGAAAAGCTTATACAGAAAACTGCGGCAAAACCAAAAATGTAGCGGGAAATCTGCTTGTTTTACAGTAAAAAAGAAAAAGGGAAATATTTCTTGGGAAATCTTCTGTTTTTTCGGGAAATATTCATCCTTCGGGAAGGAGTATGAGAAAATGACAATGAACGAGAAAGTTGAACACATTTTAACATTATTACGAGAACATTATGGCCCCACAAAGTGCTATCTGAATCATGAGAATCCCTGGCAGTTGCTTATAGCCACCATTTTATCAGCCCAATGCACTGATGAAAGGGTTAACATCGTTACAAAGGATTTGTTTCAAAAATATAAATCCATAAAAGATTTTGCTGAAGGAAATTTAACAGAGCTGGAAAAAGATATCCACTCTACGGGTTTCTACCATAACAAAGCAAAAAACATTATTGCCTGTTGTCAAAAGCTACTAACGGAGTACAACGGCGAAGTTCCTTCAGATATGGTTGCTTTAACATCCCTAGCCGGGGTTGGTCGGAAAACCGCAAACGTGGTTCGGGGCAACTGGTACGGTATCCCAAGCATCGTGGTGGATACCCATGTGAAACGCATTTCCAATTTGCTGGGACTTACAAAAAATCAAGATCCTGTAAAAATTGAGTTTGACTTGATGGAGATTATCCCTGAAGAAAATTGGATCGACATTAATACCCAGCTGATCGCCCATGGCAGAAAAATTTGCATCGCCAGGCGGCCAAAATGCAACGAATGCTTTTTACTTGCATATTGTGATGGCGGCTGCAAACCAGAGAACAATTAATAATATCCTCTATAAGTGGAAACACTGCTTTAAAGAATGCAAATTTGATTGGAGGACTACTGGATGAAACAAAGAATTCGCTATTTCTTATTGACCATCACCGCTATCCTTATTTTTTCCGGATGTAGCACCAAGGAAAATGATGCCGCCACTTTGATTGAAAATGCCAGGCAAAAAATGGCTGAAGTAACAAGCCTACAGGCAAAAATGAATATGAATGTTAAAATGAATCTAGATTCAGAAGAAATTTCGACTATCGCAACAGCCGATATTTCTACTTTTGTACAGCCGTTAAAAATGAAACTGGATGTTTCTTCTTTTATGGAAAACAATGTAGAACAAAAAACCATTATGCAAATGTATGTGCAAGAACAGGGAGACGGAATCACTGCTTTCATAAATGCCGGTACAGGCTGGGTTCGCACACAACTAGAAAAAAATTCCTTGGGACAATACCAAGTCTATGACAATATCATTGGTTACCTTTCCTCAATTGAAAACCCTGAAAATAAAGGTGCTGAAAAAATCGGTGATACCTCTGTGGTTCGCATAGATGGTGTCCTCAAAGGAGAAACTATGGGGAAAATCATTGAAGATTCCGGAATCTTAACCTCGGCATTTAACCTAGGAATTTCTCAGGAAGAGTTGCAGGCAATGTACAAGGAAATCGGTGAGTTACCTGTTACCCTTTGGATTGGAGAAGACGGATTGGTATATCAGTGTGAAACAGATATTTCCAATTTAATCCAAATGATTATAGACAAAACCATTGATTTATTTACTGATGACAACGCAGAAAATAATTCTAACTTTTCTGTTCAACACGCAAGCTTTTCCATGAGTTACAGTAACTTTAACAGTGTTGAAGATTTTGAAATTCCCGAGGAAGCCCTTGAATCAGGGCAGTAAACATGGTTTTTCTTTAAAAATAGAAGTGAAACTCAGCTCAAAAAACAAATTTTTTCAAGCATTTCATTTGTAGTATTACAGTAGCAGATTATTCCCCAACATCCCAATGGGCTTCTCAGGGAGCGTTTTCCCTTGTGCCAAAGCTGTTTTTTTATAAGACACCCTTGTCGCTTGGCGAAAACTCTCCCCTCTCTTTTTCATTTTACCTTTCTCTTTATCTAAACCTAAATTTTTGAGTATATAAACGAGGCCGCTCCCCTTATAAAATGCATTTTCTCTTATTTTTTCTCCATAAGCTATTGCAAAGAAAGTTGCTTTCTGTTAAAATTTGCACATAATTTTGAATGAAATTATGTGCATAAAATTACACTTGCTTTCATTATAAAAAATGGATTCTCTAAGTTGGCTTTTTTCTTCTTTTTTTCATAAAAACTCTCCACTTAATTTTTATCTATTATAAGAAAAAAAGACTCTGCTCCATTTTAATATCAGCCATATCCCTTAAAAATAGCCATTTTCAAAGGTTTGACAGAAATGTTTAAAACCATCCCCTTAGTGGATTGTTCAGCTGTTTTGCTTTTTTATTCTCCAAAAAAAACTTTAATAAACTGTTGACTTTCCATTGGCTGTACCAGATATACTTAAGCCATAGTTAAGGAACATACTTAACGAACCCAATAAACATTATACATAAAATTTAAAGGAGGAATTTTCAATGGTAGGTAAAAAGGTTGTACATCACTTAATGATGAGCGCAAAAGATGGTCACTATACTGGCAACTTAGTAAACGGCGCCAGAATCGTTAACCAGTGGGGCGATGTTGGTACAGAATTGATGGTTTATGTAGATGGCGATATCAGCTTGTTCTTAGGCTACAAAGATATCGAATTTACAGCTCCTGTATACGTTGGTGACTTCATGGAATACCACGGTTGGATTGAAAAAGTTGGTAACCAGTCCTATACATGTAAATTTGAAGCATGGAAAGTTGCTAAAATGGTTGATATCACAAATCCTCAGGATACACGCGCAACAGCTTGTGAACCTCCTGTATTGTGTGGTACTGCAACAGGCAGCCTTTACATTGCGAAAAAAGATCAGAGAGGTCCTCAGGAATCTTCTTTCAAGGATGCTAAGCACCCTCAGTAAGTTTTTGACGACTTTTTGGAAGGGGCGGATATCTATCCGCTCTTTCTTTTTCACCTAAATTAAAAATTTTTATGCATATTATCTATAGTTATGTAAACAGAGAGGATGAAAACCATGAAGAGACCGTTGGAAGGTATTCGTGTACTTGATTTAACACAAGCTTACAGTGGCCCTTTTTGTACTATGAATCTTGCTGATCATGGCGCGGAAGTAATCAAAATTGAGCGTCCTGGTTCCGGAGATCAAACAAGAGCCTGGGGACCTATGGAAAACGATTTTAGTGGCTACTATGCTTATATTAACCGTAATAAAAAAGGCATTACATTAAACCTTGCTTCTGAAGAAGGCAAAAAAATTTTTACAGAGCTGGTTAAAACTGCTGATGTAATTTGTGAAAATTATAAAGTTGGCGTACTGGAAAAATTGGGATTTTCCTATGACGTTTTGAAGGAAATTAACCCTCGTATTATTTACGGTTCCATTAGTGGGTTCGGCTTAACAGGTGATTTGGCTTCTCGTCCTTGCTATGACATTGTTGCACAAGCTATGAGCGGTATGATGAGTGTAACAGGCTTTGCAGACGGTCCCCCTTGCAAAATCGGCCCTTCCGTAGGCGACAGTTATACCGGTGCTTATTTGTGCATGGGTGTTTTAATGGCACTGTATGAAAGAGAAAAAACAGGTGTTGGCCGTCGTATTGATGTTGCTATGGTCGACACATTATACTCAACCATGGAAAACTTTGTAGTTGAATATACCATTGCCGGAAAACACCCTCATCGTGCAGGTAATCAGGATCCAAGTATCGCACCCTTTGATTCTTTCCACGCAAAAGATTGTGATTTTGTTATGGGTTGCGGCACAGACAAAATGTTTGCAGGTCTTTGTAACGCGATGAACAGAGAAGATTTGATTAATGACCCTCGCTTTCTAACAAATTTAGATCGCTGTGATAACTATTTGAAAGACTTGAAACCGATTATTGAAGAGTGGACCCAAACAAAAACTGTTGCGGAATTAGAAGAGATCATCTGCGGCCTGTCCATTCCCTTTGGCCCTATTCTTACCATCCCAGAAATTTCAGACCATTCTTTAATAAAGGAAAGAAATATGCTTTGGGATGTATATCAGCCAGGAATGAACAAAACAATTCGCATCCCCGGTTCTCCCATTAAGATTCATGGCGAAGAAGATGTCGCTCAGAAAGGCTCCCCTATCCTTGGTGAAGATAATGCTGCTATATTCAAAGAAGTTTTAGGTCTTTCTGACCAAGAAATCAAAGAATTGGAAGATAAAAATGTCATCTGATTCGACAAAAAAACAGAGTAGCGAACCACCTTTTTCTGTTGAGCCATTTTTGCCGTTGTGGTATACTGAACAGGATAGCTTATATCATGACACAGATGCAAGGAGGGGCGATCACATGTCCGATGGGAAAAACTACTATTCGATCGGAAAAGTCTCTACACTCTGTAACGTACCTATTAAAACATTGCGTTATTATGATAAAATTGGTCTTCTCGTTCCGGAATACAGGAAATGTGACAGCAACTATCGCTATTACACCCAGGACCAAATCTTAACTTTATTCATCATTCGCAAGTTAAAACATCTTGGCATTCCTCTGAAAGAAATAAGCCAAATTGTTTGCCAAAAAAACGCAACATCTATGGGTACATGCATAAAAGAAAGATTGTTTGAGATTAGCAAGATGATAGAATCTCTTAACAACCAGTATGCTGCGGGACAGCTTTTGCTTGACCGTCTGGAAAAAGGGCATAATATCCTTGAAACTGAGCAATCTAACTGGGCCACAGAGGGTATACGCGTTGAGGAAATTCCGAATCGCAATGTATTATTCACAAGGCGCATTAAAATGAATTATAAAAATAGTGACGTTTCTGTGGATCGATGGTTTGAATTATTTGAAATGGTATCGCAGCATAATTTGCGCATGGTAGGTTCTGTTATTTTAACTTACCATAACAATCCGCTGGAGCAATTTTTCAAAACAGATTGTGACTTAGAAATTTGTATCCCCATTGATGAAACCCGAGAAGATTTAAAAGAATTCAAGCAATATGGCGGCTTTAAGGCTGTAACTGCTTTACATATCGGTCGAAACGATGAGATAATACAAACCCATATCAAAGCAATTAAATGGCTAAACCAACAAGGCCATAGGGTAGCCGGTCCAATCTCAGAAGAATATATTATTTCTCCGGTTGATATTAATAATGAAGAAAATCATATTACCAAAATCATTATACCTATTGGCTAATTGTTTTGTATTACCAGAGGGGACTAACGTGGAATTTTTTTTGCACCTAGTCCCCTTTTTTTATTGCAGTAAATCCATAAAAAAATTCCTCATGAAAACTTTTCCATTAGAAAAATTCTTGTCCTCTATGAAAATTTGGGAGATTTTCAGACTATATTTTTGCTAATTTTTTTTGTTGATACAATGCCAAAAATACAAAAAAATGATAGAAATTACGTTATTTCGGATTAATTTTAATATTTTTTTTACAATTGTAAATAAATTTAGTATAATTAAACAATAACTTGTAATATTCAAAACAATCCTCTAGGAGGAGACTTTTGTCTTTAAAAAACTTTTGTTTAAAAAAAAGAAAAAAATATTTCTATTGACTATACCTTAAGTGGATGCACTATATTGAAAGGGAGTTATAGAATACCACCAAAAATATTTTTATTTACCAAATAAATTTATTTAGTTTTATTGGTTTTATTAAAAAATTCATTATCCGCGGATGAATCAAGGTGAAATTCTATAAAAAGCAGACCTACATCGGGGATTGTTTTAGCGAAAGGGTATGGATCTGTTTTCCTAATCTAAATTCCTTCGTCTCTTTAAGTTACAAAGCCTTGAGAATTGATCAAGGTTCTCTAGGTGATGAAAATATTTTCAAAAATTCTTTAAATCGCAATAATAAGTTATGTTTTCTATGATTGTAAAGTATGAATGAATCTAGGGAGGTAATGCTTATGTCGAAAAACCAACAGCAAGAAGGTACGTTTAAAAAGGACTTACGAAAAATTGATATTTGGTCATTGGCGTTAGGAGCAATCATAGGATGGGGCTGTTTCGTAATGCCCGGTACATCCTTCCTGCCAAAAGCCGGCCCTTTGGGTTCCATTTTAGGCTTGATGCTTGGCGCAATTATTATGTGCATTATCTGTATTAGTTATGGTTATATGATTCGAAAATTTCCTCTTTCCGGCGGTGAATTTGTCTACGCCGACACTGCTTTTGGTAAAAAACATGCTTTTGTCTGCGGCTGGTTCATTGTACTGGCATATTGGTCGCTGATTCCTTTGAACTCTACCGCATTGGCTATGATTTCTCGTTATATCTTACCAGGTTCCCCTTTGCAATTTGGTTACCTCTACACCATTGCTGGGTGGGATGTATACCTTGGGGAAATTCTTCTGGCTTACGCATTCATTATTGGTTTAGGCATTGTAAATATGCGTGGTATTAAAAGTGCTGGTTGGTTCCAAACTCTCGTCGCCGTTTCCTTATTTGCTTCTGTATTATTTGCTTTAATTGGCGTATTAATGACAAAACCTGATTTGGGCAACTTAAAGCCCCTATTTTTAGGAGGACAATCAAAGTTTACCTCCATTCTTGCAGTATTGGCTTTTGCCCCTTATTGTTTTGTGGGTTTTGACTGTATCCCGCAGGCGGCCGAAGAATACAGCTTCTCACATAAAGCAGCATTAGGCCTCATGGTCGCTGCAATTTTGGTTGGTGGTGCTATCTATTGCGTAGTTGTATTTATTACATCAGTTATCAATCCTTGGCAGCCTATGCTGGCATCCAACCCCGACTGGGCAACGGGCGAAATGGTTATGAAGTCCATCGGGTACATCGGTGTTATCTTTATTGGTATCGCAATGCTTTGTGCAGTTGTTGCAAGTATGAACGGTTTCTATATTGCTTCCAGCCGTCTTCTGTACTCTATGGCTTACGCAGATGCCTTACCCCAAAAATTTGCTCACTTAACACCACAGGGCACACCGAAAAACGGCATCTTCTTCATGATGATTCTGGCGTTGATTGCCCCTTGGTTCGGTCGTCAGGTATTAGCTTGGATTGTTGATATGACTTGTGTTGGTGCCGCTATGGGCTTCACCTATACATGCGCATCTGCCACAAAAGTTGCAAAAAGAGATGGTGACAAAACGCAAATGTGGATTAGTGCTTTAGGTGTTGCAGTTGCCTCCATCTTTTTAATAATCACTTTCGTCCCCGGTATGCCTGGTTTCTTATCCAAACCATCCTTTATTATCTTAGGTGTCTGGACAGCTCTGGGAATTATTTTCTACTTCTCCATTAGACAACGTTATATTTATGGTAAATGGAAAGGTGTTTCTGTAGAACAAATTTTATACGCAAAAATGAAAGATGATGGAAAAATATAATCTCATCATTTAAATTAGCCCCTCATAATTAATTTCTAATCATTTAAAAAGCGCCATCCCTAATGGATGGCGCCCAGACTTTCGAAAAACCTATTTAAAAAACGGAAGGGCTTGGGAAACGAAGAATTTCCCAACTAGAACCCGCAGGATAAGCTTTGCCCATCCGAGGAAAATAGGGCGTTTCAAGACCTTTTGGTTGCAGGAACACATCTATTTGTCCTCTGCTGACTTGAAAAAAGCTTGAAGGAACTGAGCTTTTTTCAAAGGACGTCGACTTTATCGACACCCTGAGCGCCATCCCTAATGGGTGGCGCATTTTAATATTATGAAATAAAAGCAGGGGATTATTTTTCGATAAAAGTTAGTTCGTAAACGAACCCGAACATCTTCATTCTAATGTTGGCTCCCATAAAAATAAATTTTATTCTACATCCATTTCGGTCTGAGTTTGTAAGCTATCTCTTGTTTCCTCAATAATGCTTTTCATTGTTTCCTTATCAAGGGCACTCACTACATAGCCATAGATTGCTCCATTCTCATCAATCATAAACGTGGTAGGAAAAGCACTGATACCATATTGTTGGAAAATATCATGATTTTCGTCCATAACAACAGGGAAGGTATAGTTATTCTCCTCCAGAAATTCAATCACTTCATCTTTGTTACCCTCTCTTCCGAGATTAGGCGCTGCTACACCAAGTATAATAACATCTTCCTTATTTAAACCATATTCCTGATAAATTTCCTGAATATGAGGCATTTCCCCCCGGCAAGGTGGGCACCAAGTTGCCCAGAAATTTAGAAAAACCGTTTTACCTTTATATTCCGAAAGGGTGTGGCTATTCCCAAACTGATCTGTCAGTTCAAAGTCGGGTGCTGGTATGACCTCAGGTTCTTGTGGTGCAGGTTCTTCTGGTGCAGGTTCCGTAGGCTGATTTTCCTCAACAGCTACTGTATTATCACTACGGGACAAATAGTTTGTAAATCCATTCATCTTACCGGTAAAAGTCATAATACCCATAATAATCATTAATACTGCACCAATTTTTACAGTATAACGCACGACAGATTGATATTTCTTGAAAAAGCTTAGAACACTACGCGTAAATAATCCCACCACTAAAAAGGGTAAAACAAACCCAAGGGTAAAGACACCAATAAGGGCAAAACCTGCTCCGGAGGAGCCTGTTGACCCAGCCATAAGTAAAACACTGCCTAAAACCGGTCCCACGCAGGGCGTCCAAGCAAAGCTAAAAGTGAACCCCAAAAGCAAAGCAGGAAAAGGACCCATTGCCCACTGATCAAGACGTAAAGAGAGGCGATGCTCCTTTTCGAATGTATCCGAATGTCCGAAAACACCAAATTGATAAAGCCCGAAAAACACCATAATAATGCCGCTGATTTTCGCAAACATTAAGCGGTTATTATTAAAAAATTGACCAAAAGATGTCACTCCAAAACCCAAGGCAAAAAAGGCAAAACTTATGCCTATCGCAAAGAAAATAGTATTTACCATAACCTGTCTTCTTGGATACTCAATTGTTCCATCAGTGGAAACCGATTTTGTACCTCCTGATAAATAACTGATATAAAGGGGAACCAAGGGCAAAATACAAGGAGAAAAAAAGCTAATCATTCCTTGTAAAAATACTGTAAGAATGGGAATGCTTGTTTCTGCGGAAAAACCCATAAGGCAGCTCCTTTCTAATTAGTTTATGATAACTTAATATAACCCACATAGAATTCTTTGTAAAGTGATTTAATCACCCTTTTGTTATTTTAAGGATGCATTCATATCTTAATACATAAATACCCATTTGAAGGGATTCCTATGCTGTCCCTATTTTATTTGTTTTCCTTTGCTAAACAAATAAAAAGTTCCTTGGAAAATTGATAGCAAAAAAAGAGGTATCCACAAAACGTGGATACCTCTAACAAAACATCTTTCATCATAAATTAAAATTTTAGACTCTACTTACCCCCAACGTTACAGTTTCTCCGTTAATATTCCATTCTTTTGAAAGTTCGCCGCCTTCTCCTCCTACAATTTCTTCCGCTAAAACATCAGAAGAAATATCATTGTTTTTCAGGATTTCAGCAATTTTCTCATTTCCGCTATGGAACACACGAATACGGTCTGTTACGTTAAAGTTTGCTTCCTTACGCATTGTTTGAACCTTACTTACAACTTCACGAACAAAGCCTTCTTCTACCAATTCAGGTGTTAAGTTCGTATCCAAAACAACCGTCAAATTATTGTCACCGCTGGAAACAAAGCCATCTTTTTCGGAAGTGTCTACCAAAACATCATCCATCTCCAGAACAACCTCTTCCCCTTCAATCAAAAGGGTAGCCTTTCCGTCTGCACGCAGTGTATCCATAAAAGATACGCCGTCTACTTCTTTCAAAGCCACGCCGATTGCAGGCACAAGCTTACCATATTTCTTACCCAAAGTTCTTAACTGAGGCTTGAAGGTATATGCTGTAAACCCTTCAACATTATCAGTAAATGTCAATTCTTTTACATTTAACTCTTCGGTAATGATATTGCGGTAAAGCTCAGGTAAAGCTTTTTCAGCCTTCACATACATCATAGCCAGAGGCTGACGGTTTTTCATGTTCGCCGCATTTCTGGCAGCACGGCCTTCTACAACAACCTTTAATACAGAATCCATATTTGCTTCCAATTCAGCGTCAACCCATTCACTGTGATATTCAGGCCAGTTGCAAAGATGAACACTTTCCGGAGCAGTAGAATCTGCTTTTCTTACAAGGTTACTATAAATTTCCTCGGTAATAAAAGGTGTAAAAGGTGCAGCAAGCTTACACATGGTTTCCAGCACAGTGTAAAGGGTCATGTAAGCATTGATTTTATCCTGTTCCATACCTTCTGCCCAGAAACGCTCTCGGCTTCTTCTTACATACCAATTGGAGAGATTATCTACGAATTCTGCCATCGCTCTTGCCGGCTCTGTCAGCTTATAACCGTCCAAGCATTCGTCAACAAATTTATTCAAAGTCTGCAATTTAGACAAAATCCACTTGTCCATAGGAGGAAGCTTGTCATATTCAAGCTGATAATTTGCAGGATTAAATTCATCAATATTTGCGTAGAGAATATAGAATGCATAGGTGTTCCAAAGGGTACCCATAAATTTTCTCTGCATTTCACTTACTGCCTCATCATAATAACGGCTTGGCAACCAAGGTGCACTATTTGCATAAAAGTACCAACGAACAGCGTCAGCACCCTGCTTATTCAAAGCATCCCAAGGATTAACAACATTCCCTTTGTGCTTGCTCATTTTTTGACCATTTTTATCCTGAACATGACCAAGTACGATACAGTTTTTGAAAGATGCGCAGTCAAAAAGCAATGTACTTACCGCCAGCAAGGTATAGAACCAGCCACGGGTTTGGTCAACAGCCTCGCTAATAAAATCAGCAGGGAAGTTTTCCTCGAAAACCTCTTTATTTTCAAAGGGATAATGCCACTGGGCAAAAGGCATTGCACCACTATCAAACCAACAGTCAATTACTTCAGAAACACGGGTCATCAGCTTGCCGCATTCGGGACAGGTGATGTGCACTGCATCAATAAACGGTTTATGCAGTTCGATATTTTCCGGGCAATCGGGAGACATTTCCTTCAATTCCGCAATGCTGCCGATGGTATGTCTATGACCACATTCACACTCCCAGATAGGCAACGGTGTCCCCCAGTAACGTTCACGGGACAGACCCCAGTCGATTACGTTTTCCAAGAAGTTGCCGAAACGGCCTTCTTTGATATTATCCGGATACCAATTGATTGTACGGTTGTTTGCCACCAATTGGTCTTTTAATGCTGTCATTTTGATAAACCATGTACTTCTAGCATAGTAGATGAGTGGTGTATCACATCTCCAGCAGAAAGGATAATTATGTTCAAAAGGAACAGCGGCAAACAAGGAACCATCTTTTTCCATTTGCTCAATTACTTTCGCATCTGCATCCTTCACAAACAGACCTGCAAAAGGACCTGTTTCTGCAGTCATGTTACCCTGATTATCTACATACTGACGAAGGGGTACTCCATATTTCTGGCAAACACGGGCATCGTCCTCACCGAAAGCGCCTGCTGAGTGAACAACACCGGTACCGTCTGTTAAAGTTACATAAGGATCGCAAGTTACGATAAATGCCTTAGGATCATTTTCCAAAAAGCTGAATAAAGGCTCATAGCGCATATATTCCAATGCCTGACCTTTCATGGTCTCCAAAACTTCATAATTGCCTTCACCCAAAACAGTATCCAAAAGGGCTTCTGCCATAATTGCGATATAGTCCTGATACTTTACTCTTGCGTAGGTTTCCTTTGCATTTACTGTCAATGCAACGTTAGAGGGCAATGTCCAGGGGGTTGTTGTCCAAGCCAAGAAATATTCATTCTCCTTGCCTTCTACCTTAAATTTCGCGATAGCTGATGTTTCCTTTACATCTTTATAGCCCTGAGCTACCTCATGGGAGGAAAGAGCAGTTCCACATCTAGGGCAGTAAGGAACAACCTTATGGCCTTTATAAAGGAGGCCTTTATCCCAGATTTTCTTTAATGCCCACCATTCGGATTCGATATATTCATTATGATAGGTTACATAAGGATGATCCATGTCCGCCCAGAAACCAACACGGTCACTCATGGAGCGCCATTCCTTCTCATATGTCCAAACGCTTTCCTTGCACTTTGCGATAAAAGGCTCTACACCATATTCTTCAATTTGCGGTTTACCATCCAAGCCCAAAACCTTTTCTACTTCCAATTCAACAGGCAGACCATGGGTATCCCATCCGGCTTTTCTCAAAACCTTATACCCCTTCATGGTTTTATAACGAGGGATCAGGTCTTTTACAGCTCTTGTGATGATATGACCGATATGGGGCTTACCATTTGCAGTTGGAGGGCCGTCGTAAAATGTAAAAACGGGAGCACCTTCTCTTGCTTTGATACTCTTGCCAAAAATATCATTGTCTTTCCAAAATTTTTCTACTTGAACTTCTCTTTCGACGAAGTTTAAATTGGTGGGCACTTTGTCGTACATATGAATTCCTCCTTGTTTTTATTTATAATCACTAATTTTCAATATGAATGTGATCCCTAGACAGTCACACGGATACCTTTAAATTATAACAAGTTTTAAAAGCTCCATTCACTTTCCATACAAATTTAGGAAAACCGTTATAAATTCTTTATCTTTTGTATGAAAAAAGGCCCTTTCATCCAACACAGGACGAAAGGGCTCGCGGTACCACCTGATTTGATAGCAAAATTGCCATCCACTCTAAGCATCACTATAATGACGCCGACCCTTAACGCGGGCTAACGGCAGAGTCTACTGGGCAAAATGCCGTTTGGTCTGCCACTCCGGAGTGATTTTCCATATTTTCTATGATAACGGGATTTCACCAAGCCCCATCTCTCTGCAGTCATAATGAAAATATATACTGTCTCCTTCATTGTGTTTTCCTCTTTATACGTTAGCATTATACATTCTGCATAAAAAGATGTAAAGAGTTTTTTGCAGTTTTTTCTCTGTTTTTTTCAAGTATGTTGTATACAAGGTCACAGTATACAATTTTTGAACCAAAACTTGGACAAAAAGCAATCTAGCAGCATACTTTAAGAATATTTTTTAAAAACATGATATTCAGTTCATAAATCGTGAATATTTTTTCTTTGTTTTTAGAATGAAACCCCCCAAAAAAAGCCAGAATGAAACATATCTAGTAAATTCATAAAAAAACAAGAATTGTGGAAATATTTGCTTTATTATTTTAAATTGTGTATAATAAAATTGTTTCGTTAAAAGTTCCTGTTTTTAGGATAAAAATAAAGGAGATAGTCAAAGATGAAAGGACGAAAATTGGCACTGTTAACTGACCTGTATGAACTGACAATGATGCAGGGCTATTTCACGGCAGGTGCCTACAAAAAGAAAGTAGTATTTGATCTTTTTTACAGAAAAAACCCCAGCGGAAATGGTTATGCAGTTACCGCAGGATTGGAACAGGCCATTGAATACGTCAACGAATTGCGGTTTACCAAAGATGATATTGAATATTTAAAAAGTTTAAATATGTTTACGGAAGACTTTATCGAGTTTTTAAAAGATTTTCGGTTTACCGGAGAAATTTATGCTATTCCGGAAGGAACAGTTGTCTTCCCTCAAGAACCATTATTAAGGGTAACCGCCCCTATTATTGAGGCACAATTACTGGAAACGGCACTTTTGAACATTATAAATCATCAAAGTTTGATTGCAACAAAAGCTTCTCGTGTTGTATGGGCAGCCCAGGGTGATCCTGTTATGGAATTTGGTCTAAGACGAGCCCAAGGCCCTGACGCCGGAACTTTAGGCGCAAGAGCAGCGGTAATTGGCGGTTGTTGTGGTACAAGCAACGTATTAACAGGTAAGCTGTTTGATGTTCCCGTAAAGGGAACCCATGCACATAGCTGGGTTATGAGCTTCTCCAACGAAATAACAGCATTTAGAGAATATGCAAGATTATTCCCCGAAAACTGCTTGTTATTGGTGGACACCTACAATACTTTGGAAAGCGGTGTTCCCAATGCAATTAAAGTATTTCAGGAAATGAAGGCAGCGGGAAAACTGACAGGAAAGTATGGCATCCGTTTAGACAGCGGTGACTTGGCATATCTTTCCAAGTGCGCAAAAATTATGCTGGAAGAAGCAGGATTTGGCGACGCAACAATCAGTGCCTCCAGTGATTTGGATGAAAACCTGATTGCCAGCTTAAAATCCCAAGGTGCTAAAATCAATCTTTGGGGTGTGGGAACAAAATTGATTACCAGTGATGATTGCCCTGCTTTCGGCGGCGTGTATAAGCTTGCATCCGAAGAAGACGAAAACGGAGCGTTTATTCCTAAAATTAAACTATCCAATAACCCGGAAAAAGTAACAAACCCCGGCATTAAAAAGGTTTTTCGTATTTATGATAAAAAGACAAAAAAAATCAAAGCAGATTTAATTGCTTTAAATGATGAAACCATTGACGAAAATCAATGCTTTACACTTTGTGACAATAATGCAAAATGGCGGAAAATGCATTTAGCTGCCGGCACTTACTTTGTAAAAGAACTTTTGGTTCCTATCTTTATTAATGGCGAACTGGTATATGAATCACCAAAGACCATGGAAATCCAAGAATTCTGCAACAGCGAGAAAAACTCCCTTTGGGACGAGCATTTGCGTTTGAAAAATCCACATATTGTACCCGTTGATTTATCAGATAAATTAACTCAATTAAAGAATCGCTTAATTGATGAACTGAGTTTTAGCTAGATAACAAAAAGTCCTCCCCTTCATTGGGCTAGGACTTTTTTTTGTGGAACAAATATAAATTACAAAGAGAAACCACCCCTCCTCGTAATAAAACATCTGTTATGACTCTTCCATTTTGGAAAATGGAATTACCAAAGACGGATTTTCATGATGCAGTCCAATATGTTTTTCCATCCAAACAACATCAACCCACTGTCCAAGCTTATAACCACTGTTGGAAAAATGACCAACTTTATGAAAACCTACAGTCTCATGGAAAGCAATGCTCGGAGGATTGGGAAAGGCAATACACGCAATCATCGTCAATATTCCTTGGTTTTTTAATGTTTCCTCTAGAACTGAATAAAGCATAGACCCTATACCATAGCCACGAAAATCCTGTCTGATATATACTGTTGTTTCTACCACCCAATTATAGGCAGCACGCATACGAAAGGCCGAAGCATAAGTATAGCCCACAATTTCTCCGTCTGCCAAGGCCACATAATAAGGAAATTTTTGCAGCGTATTGGAAATACGGTAAGTAAATTCTTCTACCGTTGGAACTTCATATTCAAAAGTAACTGTTGTATCGGTGACGTAGGGAGCATAAATAGCCAAAAGCTGTTTTGCATCTGCCACAGTTGCAAGGCGAAGAGAGATTTTTTTGTCCATAGTTTCCATCCTTTCATGGTTTCTTTTATTGTACACTACCTAGTAAAAAAAATCACTCAATTTCTATAAAAAGAATGATTTAGAAAGTTTTTTTCAATGGATTTGCAACAAATAAACAACCATTTTTATTCCACTCTTTCCCATGCACCGGTATTATCTTTTTGCAAAACCAATTCCCATTTTTCCTTTCCCCTTCGATAGAAATAAAATCTTATCACAGTCGCTCTCAACGTTGATAGAGAACATTTTGTTTGCATTAAGAGCATTGTCGACATATGTTGAATAGAAGGTTATATATAAACTATCCTCCTCCTGTTTTGCCTTTAGGGTACGAATATGTCCAAATCTATTTGCCTCGTCCACATCCAACTCAATGGTTTTCATATTATCCGTTACCGCAAAATCGTTCAAATATACCTCTAAGTGCTTGCTACCATTGGCTATAATAAGAACGATTGTTAGACAAAAAAGCAATTGTAACCTAAGGTCAAGATCATCCTTTGCCTTTTTTCTTCATAACGCCCCCCTAACAACCTTTTTGGGTCATGATTAAGATAAAACAAACCCTCAAAAAAGCGATAGTCACATTGTTTGGTGATTACCGCTTTTAAAAACCATATTTTCATTTATTTTAAAATTTCATCCAAGAAGCTTTCCGCCTCAAACTTTGCATTTAAGCCCAAATAATCAGAAATCGTCTGTCCCAAATCTGCAAAGGTTTTGCGCACACCTAAGTCTACGCCGGCTTTCACATTTTTGCCGTAAACCAACAGCGGAACATATTCTCTGGAGTGATCTGTACTGGGGGTTGTGGGGTCACAACCATGATCCGCAGTAATAAAGAGTATATCCTCTTCTTTCATCTGCACCATGATTTCCGGAAGCTTCTGATCAAAATATTCCAACGCAGCGGCATAACCCTCAACATCATTACGATGACCATAAATCATATCCGTATCCACTAAATTTGTAAAGAGGATTCCTTCAAACTCTTCTTTGGTATAAAAAATAGTCTTTTCAATCCCATCATTATTATTTGTTGTATGGTCGGCACGGGTTATCCCTCTATGCTCAAAAATATCTTCGATTTTACCGATTGCCGTAACGTTTAACCCTTTTTCTTTTGCCAAATCAAGAATTGTAGGTCCCGTTGGTGGCAAGGAAAAATCTCTTCTATTTTTTGTTCTTGTATAATTGCCCTCTTCCCCAATAAATGGTCGAGCAATCACACGGGCAACACCATAGTCTCCGGATAAGATTTTTCTTGCTTTTTGACACATCTCATAGAGCTTTTCAACGGGAATTACATCCTCATGAGCTGCAATCTGGAACACACTATCCGCAGAAGTATACACAATGGGATAACCTGTCTTCACATGCTTAGGCCCCAAAACTTGGATGATTTCAGTACCTGATGCGGCAATATTCCCCAATGACTTTGTCCCAATAGCCTCTTCAAAAGCATCCATGACTTCTTTGGGAAAACCTGTTTTGGTGAAAGTAGGAAAAGGCTTTGCCGTAATGATACCCGCCATTTCCCAATGTCCTGTGGTTGTATCCTTCCCAATAGATTTTTCTGCCATTTTGCCAAATGCTCCTTGGGGTGCATCGGTTTTACCCAAAAGATGAATCTCCTCTCCCTGAATATTTCCAAGGCCCAGTGCACACATATTTTTTAAATCCGTTTTCGGACGAACCTTTTTGATATTTACCAGGGTATTGCTGCCTTCATCTCCAAAATCCTTTGCATCAGGCAATTCGCCGATTCCCACGCTGTCCAAAACAACAATAATTGCTCTTTTCATAAACATCATCCTTTCTAAACTCAGATAACCTTCAAAATCAACGGAGGCAATGGCTGTTTTTCTTCATTCATTGTCATCGCCTGTTGTAAATAACTTGCCGCATTTGTACATTTATCATCGGTGGAAGCAAATATTTCTGCCAGGGGTTCCCCTACTTTAACAAAATCACCTAAGCGTTTTTTCATAATAATTCCCGCTCCAAAATCCAAAGGCTGCTCTTTGTAAGCTCGGCCTGCCCCGGTCTCTAAAGAGGCACGGCCAATTAATGCTGTATTCATTTTATTTAAATAGCCCTCTGTTTGGGCAAAAACTGTTTTTTTACATGGTGATACAGGCAACAGAGAATAATCGTCAATGATTGCAGGGTTTCCTCCCTGCTGTATCAAAAGCTCACGAAATTTTTCAAGCCCCATACCGTTTTTGATATGGTGCTGCAATAAATACCTACCCTTTTCCACGCTTTCTACACGCTGAGCCATAAGAAGCATATGAGCCCCTAAGGTAAGAGATACCTCCAAAAGGTCTCCCTCCACATTGCCCTTTAAAACTTCAATTGCTTCGATTACCTCCAAGCTATTCCCGATATTCATGCCCAAAGGTTGATCCATGCCGCTAATCACAGCCGTTACCTTTCTACCTACATGACGTCCCATCTCAACCATGATAGAGGCAAGGGTCTCTGCAGACTCCAAATCTTGCATAAAAGCGCCACTTCCGCATTTTACATCCAAAACGATGCCATCGGCTCCCGCAGCTATTTTTTTAGACATAATGCTTGCGGCAATCAAAGGGATACTATCTACAGTACCTGTTACATCTCGAAGGGCATACAGCTTTTTATCCGCAGGTGTCAAGTTATCTGTTTGGCTCATTAAAACAATATTGCTGTTTTTCGCAAATTCTATTGCTTCCTTTTCGCTGACATTTACATGAAAACCAGGGATAGATTCCAGCTTGTCTATGGTTCCGCCGGAAAACCCAAGCCCCCGCCCGCTCATTTTTATGACAGGAACACACACTGAGGCAACCAAAGGTGCCAATATTAATGTGGTAGTATCAGCTACGCCGCCTGTGCTGTGTTTATCGGCTTTAAAACCCTCTATCTCACTAAAATCAAACATACTTCCTGATTTTGCCATTTCCATAGTCAAGGAAGCCGTTTCTTCAGCATCCATCTTCTTTAAAAATGCAGCCATAAGAAAAGCTGATATTTGATAATCCGGCAAACTGCCATCTGTCACACCCTTTACAAAATATGCAATTTCCTCAGGGGATAATTTATTTCCTTCTCTTTTTTTTATGATGATATCCACAATATTCATAAAAAACCCTCCTCTTAATCATGTTTCTATTTTCTAAAATTTCATAATAAGCGGGAAGTTAAAACAATCATAACTTATATTATACTACCATGGCTTGTCTCTCAGTCATAAAACAAGCAACTAATCGTATAATAAAGCTTACTTAAAAGAATAAAAATTTTTGTACATCAAACCCTAAACTTCATCAAAAATCCATAATTAACCATGGATGTATTATACCACAAGTCTTTTAAAAAATCATTAAATGAAAAAACCGCCCTGTGGTATTTTTCTCAAACCCAAGGCGGATGATTTATTTGGTTTTCTTTAAATTAACTTTCCTTTAATAAGTAAGATTCCACAATTTCAGCCGCGTCTTGCATACAGCCTGCACAACTGCGTAAAATAACGCCTGAATCCAATCCTTTTAGGGTTCTACAATCCAAAGTTTGGTTTTTATCAATAAAAGCCTGTGTCATCGGTTTTAAGGTGTTATAACAAGTAACCTTGCTGCGTGGATTCTCCAAATTCACATCGGAAACTTTCAAACCTACCAAATATGCCATAGCAGAAACAGCACCACAAGGCCCCATGATTCCCATACCACGACCAAAACATTCCACAGCACGAAAAGCTTCTTTTTCTTCGACGCCAAACAAATCACAATAGGCACACGCCACGGCTTGAGAGCAATTATACCCCCTATGATGATTTTCCATTACTTTTTCAATTCTACTATTCATGAGACACCTCCGAAAATCATAACCCATTCTAAATTATATCCTGATCACATAATTATGCGGCACAAACACAAAATATTAAAATGCTAGTTATTCATACATGACTAACGCCTTAGGTTAAATTTACATTACAGCTGAAATATATTTTTTTGCTTCATAAAATAGTGTGATTTGGAAATAAAATAAAGGATACCCAGACGTAAACAGGGTATCCCTTGGTAACATAAAAAATTACAAGCTGTTAACCAATTTTGTTAAAGAAGATTTTTTTCTAGCTACAGCATTTTTGTGATAGATGCCTTTGATATATGCACTGTCAATTGCGGATACAGCACTTTTCAAAGCTACGGAAGCCACTTCCTTGTCACCAGCATTTACTGCTACGATAACCTTCTTCATAGCTGTTTTAACCTGAGATTTAATCATCTTATTTCTCAGAGTTTTTTTGTTAATTACTTTAATTCTTTTCTTAGCGGATTTAATATTTGCCACTGTGTTTTCCTCCTAGTAAAATCATTCATTTTCCGTGGTTTCGATATTGGGGAATATCGCTTTTTATTACTTCTACATTAACCACCCTCAGGAGCTTGATCTCCTACGACACGGCTTGGGGCAATTCTCATTTAAAAACCCCTTGGTTAATTCAACACCATATATTCTACCCGATGAATGAAAATAAGTCAATGAATATATTTCAAAAGGAGGGAAAAAATAAGGCAAAAGCGTGAAAGACGGTGAGAAAAATGAAGGAAGAGGATGAAAAAACTACGTTTCAAATCAGAACTGACTTAGCCATTGAAGCCAGAGAAATGATTGAAGAAAAACAGGAAAAAGTTGGAGTCGAACCAAACGGTGTTCAAGTTGAAACGGAAGAGGGAGACTTCTACACATTAACAAAGGTAAGCATCCTAAATGATGAGGGCAGTCAATCCATGGGAAAACCAAAGGGAGAATATATCACCATTGAATCCCAAAAGCTAAAAGAAAATGCCGTTGAGTGCCATGAAGTAATTATTAAACTTTTAGCGGAACAATTGCGTAAATTGGCCCAAACCAAAGAACACGAATGCATTCTTGTGGCAGGCCTTGGAAACTGGAATATTACCCCTGATGCCTTAGGACCAAAAGTGATTTCCCGGATTTTGGTAACCCGCCATTTAAAAGGAACACTGCCCGAGGAAATCGATAAGACCGTTCGCCCCGTTGCCGCCATCAGTCCCGGCGTCATGGGTCTTACCGGCGTTGAGACAGGGGAAATCATTAAAGGATTGGTTGAAAAAATAAATCCTTCCTTATTAATAGCAATTGATGCTCTGGCGGCAAGGCGCTCCAGCCGTATTAATGCGACAATCCAAATGTCTGATACCGGCGTTGCTCCCGGTGCAGGCGTCGGTAATAAAAGGATGATGTTAAGCAAAGAAACTTTGGGAATTCCCGTGATTGCCATTGGGGTACCTACTGTAGTAGATGCCGCCACATTGGTAAACGATACCATGGATCGCATTTTAGCAAGTATGATAGACCAAACAGAGGAAGGCTCGTCCTTCTATCAAATGCTGCAAGATTTAGAAGAAGAAGAAAAATATACCATGATTACAGAAATTCTAGACCCTTATACAGAAAACATGTTTGTTACCCCCAAAGAAGTGGATGCAGTTATAGACCGCCTGTCTAATATTATTGCCAACGGCATTAACATTGCTTTGCATCCGGGAATTACCATGGAAGATATCAGTAAGTACAGTTAAAAACTATTTTTCCGAGTATGATTTCCCTCTGTACCCAATGAATTGAATATCCAACGAAAGTCTCCCATGGTAATAAACGCCATAGGAGGCTTTCTCATGTAACGACCTGCCGCCCAAAAGACAGATAAATTTTTTATTGCATAAAATCCGAATCATGGCAATTTGTTGTATCATCCCTAGGTTCAGTATAGCTTAATGCTTGCCTGCTGTCGCAAATGCCTTTTGTTGTAGGATCAGCCACTACCCCTACCACAGCCAATATCACACTGATTAGTAAAAACGGATTACCTGCCACATTCTTTAGTTCCTCTATTACCAAAGACCAGCTGGTAAAATCCTCCGGCTTTACCCCTAATGTCGCCATGATGACACCAAATAAGCCAATCCAAAAATAAGGATTTTTTAAACGAACCTTCCAATTAATTTTCACTTTTACACCCCTTTTCCTTTTAGCTCATTTATAAAGCAACCCCTTATTACAATATATAGGCAAAACTAAGTATGGTTTCCTAAAATTTGAGATCCTTTTAAAAAAATAATTTCAAATCCATATACCTATTCTAAGGGTATTAACAAAAATGATAAAAAGGGTTTGGATGCTTTCTAAATTCCATAAAAAACCGCTTTTCAAAAGATGAAAAGCGGCACTATCCTTATTTATTTTCGTTCCAGCTACCAAGTCTACGAAATCTTTCGTATCTTTTTTCACTAATTCTAGGGGCATCCTTATAAATTTCTTTAAAATCCCCTCTAAG
>NZ_DAOUQB010000043.1 GCF_030625865.1 Anaerotignum sp.
ACGAAGGGAGTTTTAATATGGGTCTTAACGACATAAATAGTTTATCCCATTCAAAGTGGAATTGAAAATATCACATAGTTTTTGCACCTAAATATAGGAAGAAAATACCTGTACGCTCATTCTTTTTTGTTAAATTTCAAATATTCTAGAAATACCCTGTTCATCATAAATCAGAAAACGATTTTTTCGCCTGCATAAAACAGTACTATACTGGGAAGCGTTTTTCAACACATCTAGAATTTCAATCATTGGTTTAATGTTTTTTCTTTGGAACTTTATCCTTCCTCGGATAAACGTCGTTAATATAATTTTGTTAAGCCAGGCAGAAATAGAGTCTATTAAAGGAGCTTTTCAAAAAGAAACCAGCTATTTTTCCATTGGCTTCACCAAGCGTATATATAAAGTCGAGCACGTTGTTTATTATAAACAATGTGCTTATTTTTTTGTTATGTTATATGAAATAGACAAAAACACCACTGAGGTTGACTTATAAGGAATTTGTTATTTACTATATAATTTTGAATTCAAAATTATATTAATTGCATAAAAAATACAATGGTTTTTAAAAAAATATAGTAGATAGCAATAAAAATTAAAATTGTCAAATTGACAAAAGTAAAAAACATGAAAAAATTTAATTGACATTCTGTATTTTAAGTGCTACTTTAAAATCAAGATTAAAAATTGAATTCAAAATTTAATATTAATGTATTCAAAATAAATGAATACATATTCAAAGTTGACGATTTTTTTAAGAAGTGGAGGTAGGAAAATGGATTTCGCAGGAAAAAAAATTATTGTTACAGGCGGTGCCAGCGGAATCGGCAAAGCGATAACAGAAGGTATTGTTGCTGGAAATGGCCATGCAATTATTGTTGATTTAAACATGGAAACATCCGAAAAGGTTCGAGAAAAATTAGGCAATGAAAACGTTTCTTGCTACAAAGTAAATTTGGCGGACAATCAGGAAATTCGTACGGTGTTTTCGAAAATTCTTGAGGATTTTGGCCAAATTCATGGGTTGATAAATAACGCTGGTATCGTAAGTACGGTGCCTTTCGAAGAAGTGACCCAAACGGAATGGGACCGGGTTGTTGCAGTTAATCTTACCGGCGTTTATACAGCAATTAGCACTTTGTTCCCGTCTATGAAGGAAAAAGGCTACGGAAGGATCGTAAATGTTGCTTCTGTTGCGGCAAAAAGAGGTGGGGGATTGTTGGGCACCAGTGCTTATGCAGCTTCTAAGGCAGGTGTAATTGGATTGACAAAGGCTGTTGCAAGGGAAGGGGCATCTTACGGTATTGCATGTAATGGCGTATGCCCAAGCCTTACACTAACTCCTATGACAGCAGGGATGTCGGCTGAAAAAAAAGAAAAAATCCTTGCAACTATTCCTATGGGCAGAGGTGCCGATCCCAAGGAAATCGCAAATGTAGTTTTGTTCTATATTTCTGATTTAGCAAGCTTTGTAACCGGAGAAGTGAGCGATGTAGATGGTGGGGTAACTATGGATGGTTGAAGCCATTCTATGATAAGAAAACAATGAGGAGGAAAAAGTATGAAGAAACGTTTATTTGCAAGTTTAATGGCATTGGCACTGGCTGTCGGGAGTTTATCCGGATGTGGAGGCAGTAGCGACAGCAGTAGTAATGGCGGAGGGAACGAGCAGACCGGAGCTGAAGGGGATACATATTCTTGGAAAATGGCATTAAACTCAACAGCGGGAGACAATGCATATGATACCGCTGCGGTCTTTGCAGAAAAGGTAGATGAATTAACCAACGGAAGAGTAAAAGTTGAGCTTTATGGAGGAGCGAGCCTTGGTTCAACATCTGAAGTTCTGGAAGGTTTGAGTTATGGGGTAGCTGATATTATTTGTGAGTCTGTTGGCACTTTAGCGACGTTTACACCTCTGGCAAATATTGATGCGATGCCCTATGTTTACAGCGGTTATGACCATTTTATGAAGGTATGGTACAGCGATTTGGGACAGGAGATGAAGGATACCATTGGGGAAGCCTCTGGTTTTAAGCTGATGGGTGCAACGTTTAGAGGACCAAGAATTGTAACATCTACAAAAGAAATGCATAATGTGGAAGACTTTAAAGGATTTAAGCTTAGAGCACCAAATTTGGAAATGTATTTAAAAACGTGGCAATGGATGGGTGCTGCACCTACGCCTATGGCAATGAATGAGACTTATACTGCATTACAGCAGGGAACTGTTTCCGGACAGGAGAACCCAATGGCAGATTCCATGAACTATGCCTTTGATGAGGTATGTAAGTATTGGATTAAAACGAACCATGTTTATAGCTGTAATTTATTTATTATGGATGCAGATTATTTCAAGAGCCTACCTGAAGATATTCAGCATGCGGTAACAGAGGCGGCAGAATATGCGGGAAAAGAAATTAGTGCAAAACAACTGGAAAAGGAAGCAGCAGCAGAGGCAAAGCTTGTCGAAGAGGGTTGTACAGTGATTGATGTTGATAATGACGCATTTAAAGCGCACTTTGATGGCTTTGCAGATGAGAATTTCCCCGATTTAAAAGATTGGACAGACAGAATTAAGGCTATGGATGAGGGGAAATAAATTGCACGAAGAAAAATGAGGTGATTTCATTGTTAAAGGCTTACTCTAAGTTTCTAGATAAATTAGAAACGGTAGAAAAGGTTTTTTTAGGGATTACCGTTGCAATTATGATAATTGTTATGGTATACCAAGTAATTTTAAGATATTGTTTTGCCTCCGCAAATTCATGGAGTGAAGAGCTGGCTCGATATCTATTTATCTATGATGTAATGATTGCGGCGGCAATTGCTACAAGAAAAAATAGTCATTTACAGGTTGACTTTATTATTAACTTATTTAAACCAAAGATAAAGTGTATATTTACCATAGGGGCAACAGTTGTGGGTATTGTTTTTCTAGTATTCTTATTTACTTATTCTCTGACACTTTGCCAAACGGCATCCAGTAATATCTCTGCAGGATTAAAAATTTCCATGTCTATACCATATGCGTGTATGCCAATTGGTGTAGTACTTATGATTTTAACCTCAATAGAAGTAATTTTGAAAAATGCATGGAAGATCAGAGAATTGGGTAAGGAGGTGAACTGCTAATGAATGCCGGTTTTATTGTTATACTTGCATTGCTCGGTTTGTCTTTTTTAGGCATTCCTATCTATTTGGCATTAGGGATTGGAACGCTCATTGCCCTAAATGTGGCAGACATGCCCTTAATTGTATTGCCCCAAAAATTATTTGCGGGGATGAATTCCAGTTCTTTGTTAGCCATTCCATTTTTTATGCTGGCAGGGAACATTATGTCTCGTAGCATTACCGGAAAGTTGATTGATGTTTCCAATGCATTAATTGGATGGATTAAAGGTTCATTAGCCGTTGTTACGGTATTGGCTTCTGCGTTGTTTGGTGCCATATCCGGCTCAGGTGTTGCCACTGCTTCAGCGGTGGGAGGAACTACCATTCCGGCAATGAAAGAAGAAGGATATCCTCCTCATTTTGCGGCAGCAATTTCAGGAATAGCTTCTATCTTAGGTCCCATTATTCCGCCGTCTATTACCTTAATTGTATATGCAAGTATTACAGACCTTTCTGTTTCAAAGCTTTTTATGGGTTCTGTACTTCCCGGAGTTTTGATGGCGGGGGGATTAATACTATACGCTTTATTCTATGGGAAAAAAAATGATTTGCCTGCACACCCCAGGAAGAAACCAAAAGAAATTGCGCTGACATTTAAAGATGGCATTTGGGCTTTATTGATGCCGGTTATTATTCTTGGGGGTATTTTCGGCGGTATTTTTACTCCTACAGAATCGGCTGCGGTGGCAGTGGTATATGCCTTGGCTATTAGTCTTTTTATCTATAAGGATATGAAAATGAAAGACATTTTTGGGGTTTTTGTAGAAGGAGCTATTGGGACAGCAACAATTTTGATGTTAGTTGGTTTATCCAAAGCGTCAAGCTATGTTGTAACAACCTCTGGTTTGCCCCAGCAGGTTTTAGAAGGGTTTAGTTCTATCACGTCAAGCAAAATCATCATACTATTACTGTTAAACCTAATGTTTTTTATCATTGGTATGTTAATGGAAGCGAATGCCGCAATTATTATGATGACACCAATTTTACTGCCACTGCTCTCAGCGTTTGGAATTGATACTATGCAGTTTGGTATTATCATGAGCATGAACTTATGTATTGGGTTGGTAACCCCTCCCGTTGGAATTTGTTTATTGATGACAAATCAAATTGCAAAAGCCAGTTTTGTGCAAACTTTAAGGTCATTATTGCCTATGCTGATCATTTCCATAATTGTTTTACTCCTTGTAACGTTTATTCCGCAGGTTACTTTATGGTTACCTAGTTTGATTCAGTAATGCCTTACGCAACATGATAATCTCATTTTTTGATATAATTTTTTTCCCTTCCTTAAACCCTTCTCTTTCTATGGAGAAGGGCTTTTTACGAATAGAGTCAAAAAGAGTAAATAATTCATAGTTTTCCCTAATTTTTGCTGAAACTTTTATTGTCTACAGATTGATTTCGCCAGAAATTTCTTTAAAAAAAATAAAAACAGTGTTATAATATAACCAACTATGCAATCGAAAAAGAAATCTTTGGTTTTCCAAGGGTTGGAATAGGAGGCTGGTTGATATGGCAGCACGATTAGAAAATGAGTATGGTGTAATTAGCATTGACCGAGAGGTGATTGCAAGAATTGCCGGGTACGCTGCGATTGAGTGCTATGGCATTGTGGGTATGGCGGCAAAAAATATGAAAGATGGTTTGGTACAACTTCTGAAGTTGGAGAGTTTAACAAAAGGAATCAAAATGAGTGTAGACCAAAACAAAGTAAGTTTGGATTTGCATATTATTGTAGAATACGGCACCAATATTTCTGCTATCGCAGACAATATCATCAGCACGGTAAAATATTCTGTTGAGGAATATGCAGGGCTTGAGGTAGAAGATGTGAACATCTTTGTTGACGGTGTCAGAGTCGACAATTGAGTATGAGGAGGAACTATCGGTGAGTATTTTCAAGTTAAATGGTTTGCGACTAAGCAGACTGATTATTGCCGGAGCAAATGAATTAACTGCAAACAAGCAGTCAGTAGACGCTATGAACGTATTTCCTGTGCCTGATGGGGATACGGGGACGAATATGTCCCTTACAGTTTTGGCGGCGGCAAGAGAGTCCGAAAAAAACAGTTCATTGAGAGTGGATGAAGTTTCTAAATTAGCTGCCGGAGGCGCTTTAAGAGGTGCACGCGGAAATTCCGGCGTAATTACATCCCAGTTGTTTCGAGGTTTTTCAAAAGGGCTGGAAGGACTGGAAGAGGCTAGTGTTACGGACTTAGCTTTGGCCTTGGAAAAGGGGGTTCAAACGGCATATAAAGCGGTTATGAAACCCAAGGAAGGAACAATATTAACAGTTGCAAGAGCTTGTGCAGAAGCAGCTGCCAGATTGTCCTTGGAGACAGAGGATATTGAAGTGTTTTTAAAAGGCGTGATAGAATACGGCCATGAAGTATTGGCTAAAACTCCTGACATGCTTCCAGTATTGAAACAGGCAGGTGTTGTTGATGCAGGTGGACGTGGCTTACTTTATGTTTTGGAAGGTGCTCTAAATCAAATCAATTATGAAGGACCCATTTCTGTTGCGGAACCTTCAAAGACAGAAAACACAGATTATGCTACATTGGCATCTATAGAAAACCAAGAGATTACCTTTGGATATTGTACTGAATTTTTTATTAACGTACATCAGCCTGATGATGCCATGGTTCAAATGTTAAAGTCTTACTTAGGAACCATTGGTGACTCCATCGTTTGCGTAAGTGATGAAGAGATTATTAAGATCCATGTGCATACGGATCACCCTGGTTTAGCAATTGAAAAGGCGCTATCCATTGGTAGTCTAAGCGGATTGAAGATTGATAATATGCGGGAACAGCATACGAATCGTATCGATTTTACGGTCAAAACCCCAGCTAAAGTGAAAGTAGCCGAAAAAATTCAAGTAGAAGAAAAGAAAGTGGAACAACTTCAAAAGGCTATAGGTTTTGTTTCTATTTCTGCAGGTAGAGGTTTATCTGATATTTTTAAAAACTTGGGTGTGGACGTAATCATTGAAGGTGGACAGACAATGAACCCCAGCACAGAGGATATTTTAAATGCTATTGATCAAATTAATGCAGAGAATATCATTATTTTGCCAAATAACAAAAATATTATTTTAGCTGCGGAACAGGCAGTTGATCTTTGTGAAAGTAAAAAACTTTTTGTGGTTCCCACAAGATCTGTTCCCGAGGGGATCAGCGCGATGTTTTGTAATGCAGAGGGACTTGGGGCTGAGGAAATGACAGAGGCCATGAAAGAGGCCATTCAGGCTGTTTCAACAGTTTCCGTTACCTATGCGGTAAGAGACACCTGCTTCGGTGATAAGGAGATTGCCGAAGGCGATATTTTGGGTATGCTAAATGACGAAATTACTGTTGTTGCGAAAAATGTTTCTGAAGGAACCAAGGAAGTGTTGAAGCAGGCTGTTACAGAAGATAATGAGATGATTAGCATTTATTATGGATCTGATGTAACTGAGGAAGATGCCCAGGAAATTGCAGACTTTATTAAAGAAAACTATCCCGACTGTGAAGTAGAGACTCAAAAAGGTGATCAACCTTTATATTTCTATATTATTTCTGTAGAATAAAAGAAATGACCGCAAAGCCCTGAAATTAAGGATTTGCGGTCTTATTTTTTTGGCAAGTGATAATAAATACTTCCTGGAATAGAGTGCTTTGGCGTTAAAATAAGGACAGAACGATAGAGCCTGTCCCTAAATTTAAGAAGAGAGGTAGAATCAAATTATACATGCAACAAGTACCTTACAATAAATTACTCATATCTAATGTTTATTAGTCTCCAAATGTGATGGAATAATAGAGTATGGTTTGTTTGTTTCCGCAAGGACAAGTACATCCCAGAAATACGGTATCCTCTTGTTCAAAGCAAATATGCCAAAGGTATCCAAAGGTATTAACTAAAAACAAGAAAAAGTTCAGTTTTTCTTCGAATTCATCGGCAGTACAATAAGTGAAGACTTTAGCACACCAAATTTTGCAAGGACCTTCGGGACAATCCCAATTTAAATTAAAATTTTGGCTTAAAAATTCCCTTTTTTCTTCATCGGTTTTTCCTGCTAATACTTGTAATACTTTTTCTTTTTTTACCATATGATCTTCTCCTTTTTTTATTGTTATGTATGATATAATATTCTGGACAATGGGTTTTTGACATTGAAATAATACAAACTCGTACATTTTTTTATGTTTCTTTTCTAATTTAAAAGAAATGCGGGATAGATGGTTATTAAAGCATATAGTCTTGTATAAGAAAAAACAGGAAAAAACTTTTAATCACCTAAGAAAAATATTATAATGATAAATACATATTGAGCAGACAATTTGTCTTAATCTTTGTGGGAAAGAGGTGATCAAATGGAATGGGAAGATTCCATTTCTCGGTTGAAAGGCGTAGGAGAACAAAGAGAGAAAAAACTAAACAAGCTTGGTATTTATACCATAGAAGACCTTTTAACTCATTATCCACGGGATTACAAGGATCGTAGCAGACTGTCGAAAATTATAGAACTGCAAATGGACGTTGAAAACACTTTTATTGCTTGTTGTAAGGGGAACGGAGAAACAATAAAGCATGGCAGATTTACTTTCACAAGGGTCAAAGTGGCGGACGAAACTGGGGAAGTAGGCATGTTATGGTATAATCAGCCCTATATGAAAACCACACTAAAACCGGGGGACTGGTATTTATTTACGGGAAAATTACAAAACAAATATGGACGAAGAGAGTTTTCTGTGTCTGAATGGGAGGGGATCGGTGAGAACTTTGCAGGAGGACGGATTATTCCTGTTTATCCCGGTGTAGAAGGAATTTCTCAGAAGATGCTCCGAGGATTTATGGAGGCTGCATTAGAGCAGGTAAGAGGGGGGTTATCAGAGGATATCCCTTTATGGTTACGCAAAGAATATTTATTGGCAGAGCGTAATTTTTCTATAGAACAAATACATTTTCCTAAGACGGAGCAAAGCTTTTATGATGCAAGGAGAAGATTGGTTTTTGAAGAATTTTTCGTATTACAGGGTGCGTTATTTTCATTAAAATCATATATGGAAGAAACCAATAAGGGAATTGTATTGAAAAATAAAAAAGCGACTGAAGTTTTTCAAAATTATTTACCTTTTCTTCTTACCCATGCACAGAAAAGGGTTTTAAAGGAAATCGAGAAAGATATGTCTACAGGTAAACAAATGAACCGTTTGGTACAAGGGGATGTAGGCAGTGGCAAAACAGCAGTTGCCATGGCGGCATCTTATTGGGTAATAAAAAACGGGTATCAAGCTGTTTTGATGGCACCAACGGAAGTGCTGGCGCAACAGCATTTTCATTCTTTTTCAGCTATTTTTGAAAACTTCGGAATAACCACTGTACTTTTAACCGGAGGACAGTCTGCAAAGGAGAAGAGAATATCCTTAGAAAAAGTGATGTCCGGAGAAGCAAATATGATTATTGGCACTCATGCAGTAATCCAAAAAGGGGTGGAATATCATAAGTTAGGGTTAGCAATTACCGATGAACAGCACAGGTTTGGCGTGGGACAAAGAGGGGCTTTAAATCAAAAGGGGGAAGATCCTCATATTTTAGTTATGACTGCTACCCCCATCCCTCGAACGCTGGCACTGATTTTGTATGGAGATCTGGATGTTTCCATAATAGATGAGTTACCGCCAGGCAGGCAAACGATAGATACCATGGCAGTAACAACGAGCTACCATGAAAGAATTTATTGTTTTATTGAAAAACAGGTTCAAGAAGGCAGGCAGGCCTATGTGATTTGTCCTATGATTGAGGAAAACGAGAAGCTTGAGGTGCAATCGGTATTAAATTATACGGAAGAGTTACAGCAGAAATTAAGTTCTTGCAGGGTTGCTTGTGTTCACGGAAAAATGAAGCCTAAGGAAAAACAAGAGATCATGAATTGTTTTGCCAAAGGAGAAATTCATGTTCTTGTTTCTACCACTGTGATTGAGGTGGGGATCAATGTGCCCAATGCAGTAATTATGCTTATTGAGAACGCAGAACGCTTTGGCTTAGCTCAGCTCCACCAATTAAGAGGCCGAGTAGGGCGAGGCAATGAGAAATCTTATTGCATATTGGTAAGCGATGCAAAAACCAAAATTGCAAAACAACGGCTAAAGGTTTTGACAGATTCACAAGATGGATTTGTAATTTCGGAAATGGATTTAAAATTAAGAGGGCCGGGAGAGTTTTTCGGAACCAGACAGCATGGGTTACCAGAATTAAAAATTGCGAATATTTATCAGGATATGCCTATTTTAATTGAGGCACAAGGTGCGGCTAAAAAACTATTGACCATGGATCCTTTTTTAAGTTTAGAAGCGCATGAAGAAATTAAAAAAAGATTTGCACAATTTTTGGAGGGTAAGCATCTGGAAATATAAAGATATGGTATTATTTTGGCTTTAAGTGAAACAAAAAGCTTATTATTAGAATTTGAATGGAAAACGGCGAGAGAATTTTAAGTATCTAATGTATATTAATTTGAAGAGAACAAATATATATCTTAAAAAATCTGATGAAATGATTGGTTTTGCAATAGGAAGGACAGAGTTTTGAAAGATTTACTCTGTCCTAGAATTATAGGTCTATAGCTTAAAATAAATTTTTTTGCTATTTTCCTTTTTTGGGCATTTCAGGAAATGGCAACACTTCTTTTCCTTCTGCCTGCTTTTTCACTTTGTTTTTTCCTTTGGGTTCAAAGAGTTCTTTTCTGGTACCATATTCTACATCTTCTTTTGCCATAAAATCACCTCGAGATAGTATGGAAAGAATCCATTTGTTTTATTCTGAAGCGAGGAAAAACAAAAATTGCTTTTGACAAAAGCCGATATTTTCAACACACATTTTTTGACAATTGGATAATCTTGATAAAATAAAAATACCCCTTTTGTTAGATTTTTTGTCTAACAAAAGGGGTTCACTTCAAAATAGGGGCTTTTGTTTATAATCTGAATAACCGATTAATTGCGAAGTTGCAAGATTGATCTTCAAACAAATTATTTTGTTAATGCAATTACCTCAACTTCACACAAAACGTTTTTGGGAAGTGTTTTTACTGCAACACAAGAACGTGCAGGTTTATTTGTAAAATATTTGCCATAAATTTCGTTGAAAGCACCAAAATTACCCATATCGGATAAGAAGCAGGTTGTTTTAATGGTATCTGCAAAAGTTAAACCGTTTGCTTCCAGAACAGCACTAAGGTTCTTCATAACTTGTTCTGTTTGATCTTCGATGGTAGTTGCAACGACATCACCGACCGCGGGGTCAATGGCAATCTGACCGCTTGTGAAAAGGAAACCATTTGCGGACATAGCCTGAGAGTAAGGGCCGATTGCTGCGGGTGCTTTATCAGTGCTTGTAACTTTAATCATAATTATTACCTCCAGTATTTTTAATAAAAGAAACATTGGTATTTATCTGCTTTTTGGGTAGTACAAATACCATCTACGATACTTAAAATAGCAAAATTATTTTAAGTATCGTTTTGCAATCATTTATGTGATAACTATATTTTATCTCAAAGACATTTCTTCGTCAATGTGTTTTTCTCAGATACATGCAATTTGTACATTATGAATAAAATGTATATTTTTTGTTTCTTTTTTTCTTGTTTTCGGGTAAAATAAAATCAGTGTGTATTTTTATTGAATAGAAAAATCTACAATTAGATAGAAAGGAATTTAATGTAATGAGTATTTTGGAAGAAATCCAAAGAAGGCGGATTTTCGGCATTATTTCTCATCCCGATGCCGGTAAAACAACTTTAACAGAAAAACTTTTGCTTCATGGTGGAGCTATTCGTGAAGCGGGCACTGTAAAGGCCAGAAGAAACGCAAAATTTGCAAAAAGTGACTGGATGGAGATTGAAAAACAGCGTGGTATTTCTGTTACTTCCTCCGTAATGCAGTTTGAATACGACGGAAAGGTTGTATCTATTATGGATACACCCGGACATAATGACTTTGGCGAGGATACTTACCGTATTTTAACCTCTGTAGACAGTGCAGTTATGGTGATTGATGCGGCAAAAGGTGTGGAGGCGCAGACAGTAAAGTTGTTTAAAGTTTGCAGTATGCGCCAGATTCCTATTTTTACGTTTATTAACAAGCTGGATCGCCAGTCAAAAGATCCCTTAGAATGTATGGCTGACTTGGAGGATGCGCTTGGATTGCCTTCTACGGCTGTTACATGGCCAATCGGCAATGGACTGACCTTTGAGGGCATTTATGACAGGTTGAATAATAAAGTTTATTTATACCGTCAAAAGAACGGTGTCATTGATCTTGGGGCAAAGGGCGTTTTTGGTGATGCGTTAGAGGGCGTTATTTCTCAAGCAAATTTGGATATTTTGCGTGAAGAAATGGAGCTTTTGGATGGCGCCGGCAATAGCTTTGATTTACAGGCAATCAAAGAAGGTAACCTTTCTCCTGTTTTTTTTGGTTCAGCATTAGTTGATTTTGGTATCACTCCATTTTTACAGCATTTCTTGGAATGGGCACCGGGACCGGGGCCCAGAAAAACAACTTCGGGGGAAGTGCAGCCTACAGATGACTTTTTCAGTGGTTTTATTTTCAAAATTCAGGCGAATATGAATCCTGCCCATAGAGACAGACTGGCATTTTTACGCATTTGTTCAGGAACATTTAACAGAGGAATGACGGTAACCTTATCCAGAACTGGAAAGCAAATGAAGTTAAGCCAATCCACACAGCTGATGGCAAATGAACGGGAAACGCTGGAAACCGCAGTGGTAGGAGATATTATTGGTATTTATGATAGTGGGAATTATCAAATTGGAGATACCATAACGGACAGAAAAGAAAAATTATTTTTTGAGCCTTTACCAACATTTCCTCCGGAATTGTTTATGCGTGTACATCCTGTGAATTCTTTAAAGGCAAAGCAGTTCCAAAAGGGTGTGCAGCAATTGGCACAGGAAGGTGCAATTCAGGTTTACCATAATGAATTTAATGACGTTATTTTAGGTGCAGTGGGACAATTACAATTTGAAGTGTTTGAGTACCGTTTAAATAACGAGTATAATTCTGAGGTGCGCATGGAGTCTTTGGATTACAGTGTTGCGCGTTGGGTGAACCCTGCAACAGTTGAGGATGTTAAGGATCATTTGGTGGCTAGAAGTACATTGGTATATGACCGTTTTGAACGACCGATTTTGCTTTTTGCAAATCAGTATACACTGAATAATTTTATGCAGAAAAATCCGGATATTGAGCTTTGGGAAGCACTTAACCTAGATGACAGTGAGTATCAAGAAGGATAAAACAGATAGGCAAACCTCTTAGGGGTTTGTCTATTTTGTATTAGGAAAAAAGAATTTATTTGGATTTACATAGACTTTTGAAGTTATTGAATTTGCTGGCACTCTGAGTATGGTTTTTAAAAGAGACCAAATATTTTTAGTAATGCTGTATTTGGAGGAAATTTCGGAACAAAGTACAAAATATTTCGTCTAATAAAATTCACGGGTATTTTAAGGGTGAGTATGGTTTTTCGGTAAAAAATGAAATTACAGATTATAAAATTGTTTTTGAATCTCTAAGCAATCTATATTATGATGTTGTTAAGGACGAAGAAACGGAGGTGATCTAAAATGGCAAATGGAGCTTCCCAGGAGCAGAATCAAATTTTGATTTCCAGAGCGAAGCAAGGTGATATGGCGGCGTTTGAGGAATTGATTCAACAGCATGAAAAAATTGTGTATAACGTTGCACTTAGAATGATGAACCATAGCGAGGATGCTAAGGATATTTCCCAGGAAGTATTCATAAAAGCATATAAAAATATCACCGGTTTTGATGAACGTTCAACATTTTCTACTTGGATATATCGAATTACGGTAAACACATGTATCGACGAAATGAGGAAACGCAAAGGGAAACAAAAGCTATTTTTAGATAATGAATTTGAGAATGAAGAAGGAAAGGTAAAACAAGAAATTCCAAGCCAGTGTGACACTCCAGAAGAAACTTTAATACGAAAAGAAGAAAAAAATGAAATATTGACGGCACTGCAAGAAATTTCTGAGGACTACAGAACAGTATTTATTTTGAGAGATATTCGAGGGCTTTCTTATGATGAAATTGCGGAAATTACGGGATTGGCTCTGGGCACGGTAAAATCAAGAATTTCACGAGCCAGAAATCATTTGAAAAAAGAAATCTACCGAATTTGGGAACGAAACAGTGTGGAGCCTCGTCATAATGTTAGAAAGGAGGGGGAATTCCATGAGTTGTAATCGATGTAAGGGATTATTATGGCAGTATTTAGCAGGAGAATTAACGAAGGAAGATGCTGATTTTGTGGCGGAACATTTGAAAATATGTACAAGCTGTCAGGAAGAAGCAGTTCAACTGCAAAAAATCATGGATTTATTGAAAAGCCTTCCTGATGAGGAATTGCCCCAGGGATACCATGAAGAATTAATGGATAAATTAGAGGCGGAACAGAAAACAATTCCTTTTATTGTTCCACGAAAACCTAGATATAGATGGAAGCAGTTTAGCCTTATCGCGGCAGCAGTTGTACTTGTTGCAGCAATCGGAGGAGTACAAGGAATATTAAGTTTGCGAGGAAGTCAAGGAGAAATAAGGCAGGATTTGACTGCCGACAAGGAGAATGGATTAGGCGATGATGTACCGATGGACTATTCCGGAATGATCCAAGAGAAAGGTACAGATGTTTTGGAAGGAGAATTGCAGAGGACAGAAAGCAGGTCTTCCGACCAGAAAGAAGTTACTGACCAAGAAGAGAGTATGGTTTCGGAAACAACAAACAAAAAAGAGCCAAAGGCAAAGGAAAATGCTCAGGAAATTTTACTAGAAGAAGTAAGTTCCGGTGCATTGAGAAATACGGAGGAAGTTTTATCTGAAGGAACAAATCAGGATGTTGAAACGCAAACGCTCATGGATAATGGGCAGGAGGAATCCGTATCCCAAATTGCCGAGGGAGCACCAAGAAGTATTATGATGCTTCAAAATGATGAGGAAGATGAGGCATCGATACAACAGCAAGTGATCTTGTCGGTTAAGAATAAAGAAGGTATGATAGACAGCATTAGCAATTTAGCCATTTCTCTTGGTGGGTATGAAGTGGAGCGGTCTTTTGAGGATACGATAAGTGTTTTTGTACCTTCTGACAAGACTGAGGATTTTATGGATGGGTTAAAGGATTTTGGAGAAACTCGATATCTTCAAGATATTTCCCAAAGAACAGATGAAGTACGATTTGAAGTGGCACTCGAAACAAAATGATTAAAAACGCTTTTTTCTGAATTTTTTTTGAAAGAAGCGTTTTTTTATTAGAAAGAAGGATGCCAGAAACCGTAAATTTTAGATTTTGCCTTCCTATTTTTTTATAAAACGGATAAAGTATGACATTTTGCATAAAAAAATGGGAAAAATCAAAATGAAATCCATAGAGATGATAAACTTTATTATGCTACTTGACTAAAGTGGTAAACTGATATAAGATTAAAGCATATTGATGTACGGAGGTGCAATATGACATTACCGAAAATGCTTTTGAAAAAAGAAGAAGAAGTGATTTTCCGTTTACGAGCTTTATTTGAGCAATTTGGTTATCAAAAATATAAAATGAGCAAATTTGAGGAATATGATTTTTATGCAGAGAACAGAAATTTTTTAAGCAGTGAAAATATATTAACCTTTAGCGGTTTGGACGGAAAACTTTTGGCCTTAAAACCAGATGTTACCCTTTCTATTGTAAAAAATACGAAAGGAAGTTATGAGATTCCCGAACGAGTTTATTATAATGAGAACGTCTATCGTGTTAGAAAAGGGACGGGAGAATATAAAGAAATTATGCAGGTTGGGCTGGAGTACATAGGGGAAGTGGATCGCTATGCTACCTTGGAAGTGATCCGTTTGGCGCAGAAAAGCCTGACTATTATCAGCGATAATTATATTATGGATATTTCTCACATGGGTTTTGTTATGGGTATGATTGAAGAATTAGACTTAAGCAATAGCCAAAATGAGGTCTTTTTAAAGGGAATCAGCGAAAAAAATGCCCATAGCATTCAGGCACTTTGTCGGCAGTTTGGTGTGAAAAAAGAATTGGAAAATGCTTTGGTAGAAGTGGCATCCCTTTACGGTTCTATGGAGGAGAATTTACCAAAGGCGAAGGCTCTTTGCTTTAATAAAAAAATGGAATTGGCTTTAGAGGAACTGGAGGCTGTTTTTTATGCCCTTAAAGCAAATGGCGGTAGTGACCATTTGAATTTGGATTTTTCGGTTGTAAATGGTATGGACTATTATAATGGCATTATTTTTCAAGGTTTTATTCATGGTGTGCCAAACAGCATTCTTTCCGGGGGAAGATACGACAATCTGGTTCATAAACTGGGAAAAAACAGTGACGCTATTGGTTTTGCCGTTTATCTGGATTTATTGGAGCGTTATGAAAGCTTACAAAAAGAATACGATACAGATATTCTTTTGCTATATGAAGAAAATACAGATGCAGCAGCGTTATTAAAGGCGGTAGAAATGCTTACGGACAATGGACAAAGCGTAATGGTGCAAAAGCAAAACAACCAAACGGTAAAATACAGACAGCTTTGGTGCATGAGGGAGAGGGGGCTTGAAATCATTGCAGAAAATGATTAATATTGCCTTACCAAAAGGCAGACTTGGTGAAAAAGCTTATGGTGTATTTGAAGGGATCGGATATGGCTGCCCCTCCATTCGGGAAACGAATCGCAAGCTGATTTTTGAAAATGAGGAAAACGGTGTTCGTTATTTTTGGGTAAAACCCTCGGATGTAGCCATTTATGTGGAACGAGGTGTTGCGGATATTGGCGTTGTGGGAAAGGATATTCTTCTTGAGCAGGCCTCTGATGTTTATGAATTACTTGACCTTGGCATGGGAAAGTGTCGCATGGCAGTGGCAGGAAAAAAAGGCGGCAGAATTGATACAGACCGTACCCTACGAGTTGCTACGAAATTTCCTAATATTGCAAGGGAATATTACAGAAAGCAAAGCTTGGGAATTGAAATTATTGAGCTTCATGGTTCCATTGAAATAGCTCCAATTTTGGGAATGTCCGATGTGATTGTGGATATTGTGGAAACAGGAACCACGCTTTTGGAAAATGACTTGGAGCCATGGGAGGATATCGTTCCAATCAGTGCTAGATTGATTGCAAACAAGGCAAGCTATAAGTTTTTAAACGTACCCATTCGTCAGATGTGTGAGAAAATGAACGAGGTCATTACAAAGAAATCTTGAGGTGATACCATGATAAAACAATATGTTTATAGTGAAATAAAGATAGATGAAATTTTTTGCCGTACAGAAGAAAAAAATGATATTGCCCATGTAGTTGCGGAAATGATTGCTACTGTTCAACAAAAAGGAGATACTGCCCTACGAGAGTATAGTGAGCGTTTTGACGGTGCAGCTTTAGAAGAAATGGAAGTAAGCGCAGAGGAAATGCAAGGGGCTTACGAGGCAGTAGATAGAGAGTTTGTTTCTATATTAGAAGAAGCGGCGGAGCATATTCGCGGGTATCACCAAAACCAAAAACGTAGTGATATGATGTATATGCCAAGAGACGGCGTAGTTTTGGGACAAAAAATTACGCCCCTTGATAGAGTAGGCTTTTATGTTCCAGGGGGAACGGCAAACTATCCTTCAACGGTTTTAATGAACTGCATTCCTGCGAAAATTGCAGGAGTGAAGGAGATCATCATGGTAACGCCTGCCAAAGGGGGCAAAATTAATCCAGAGGTATTGGCAGCAGCAAAAATTGCAGAAGTTGATCGCATTTTTAAAATTGGCGGTGCCCAAGCCATTGCCGCTTTGGCATACGGAACGGAAACCATTCCAAAAGTGGATAAAATTGTTGGACCTGGGAATGCATTTGTTGCAGAGGCAAAAAAACAGGTTTTTGGTAGGGTTTCCATTGATATGATTGCAGGGCCCAGTGAAATTTTAGTCATTGCCGATGGGCAATCGGATGCAGCAGTATTGGCGGCGGATATGCTTTCCCAGGCGGAGCATGATACCATGGCCAGTGCGGTTTTGGTAACGGATAGTAAGGAGTTAGCCACAGAGGTTTCCAATTGTTTGGAAAAACAAATTCCTCTTTTGCCCAGAAAAGAAATTGCAAGAAAATCAATTGATGATAACGGAAAAATTATTCTGGCGGAAAATATCGGGGAAGCAATCGAGATTGCAAATCAAATTGCCCCTGAACATTTGGAATTATGCGTGGACAATCCTTTTGCATATTTAGCAGATATTCGTCATGCAGGCTCTATCTTTTTAGGGCGAAATGCGCCTGAGGCGTTGGGGGATTATTTTTCAGGGACAAACCACACCCTGCCCACTGGGGGGACAGCGAGATTTGCAAGCCCTTTATCGGTGGATGATTTTATAAAGAAATCGTCATTTACTTATTATACAAAAGACGCATTGGCGAAAGAAGCGGAGAAAATCAATGTGTTTGCCCAAAGGGAAGGCTTGGCCGCCCATGGGAAGTCTGCGATGATACGCTTTGAGAAGGAGGCGGAAGAATGAGTCGTTTTTTAAGTCCCAGATTTGCTACATTAGAGGCTTATACTCCCGGGGAGCAGCCCAGAGATCAACAATATATCAAACTAAATACCAATGAATCGCCTTATCCGCCTTCACCAGAAGTATTTTGGCGTTTAAATACCGATGAGATAAAGCGGCTGAATTTATACCCGGATCCCGAAGGGAAGGTTTTAAAGGAAAAGCTTGCTAAACTGTATGGCGTAGGGAAGGAAAATATCTTTCTTTCCAATGGTTCCGATGATATCCTGAATTTTGCTTTTATGGCTTTTTGTGATTCCGAGAGAGGCGCGGTTTTCCCTGAAATCAGTTATGGATTTTATCCTGTTTATGCCGATTTATACCATGTTCCCCACGCTAAAATACCTCTTAAGGAGGATTTTTCCATCGATTATCAGGATTATTGTAACACTAATAAGATGGTTGTTATCGCAAATCCAAACGCACCCACGGGAATGGAGATTGGGTTATTTGAAATTGAAGAAATTTTAAAATCCAATCCCAATCATTTGGTCTTGATTGACGAGGCCTATGTGGATTTTGGCGGAACCTCTGCCGTTGGACTTGTTGAAAAATATCCCAATTTACTGGTTTCCATGACGTATTCAAAATCTCGTTCCATGGCAGGAGCAAGGCTTGGGTTTGCCATTGCTTCCACGGAAATTATTGGAGATTTGGAAAAAATTAAATTTTCCACAAATCCTTATAACATTAACCGTTTAACCTTGGTGGCAGGGGAGGCAGCGGTAGACAGTGATGCTTACTATAAAGAAAATGCAAAAAAAATTATAGCCACTCGTGAAAAAACAGTTAAAGCATTAAAAGATTTGGGATTTATTGTTTTAGACTCTAAGGCAAATTTTATTTTTGCTAAAAACCCCAAAATATCCGGTGGAGATTTTTATGCAGGGCTGAAGAAAAAAGGCGTTTTGGTACGCCATTTTGAAAAAGAAAAAATTCGGGATTTTGTGAGAATTACCATTGGAACAGAGGAGCAGATGAAAGTGCTTTTGCAGAAAACCAGAGAGGTTTTAGCCGATAGATAGGAGGAATTCCATGGGATACAGCGAAATTACAAGAAAAACAGGGGAAACGGAAATTCATCTTACTCTTTCCTTATATGGATCGGGTAAAAGTCAAATTTCCACAGGCTGCGGGTTTTTGGATCATATGCTAACACTTTTTGCAAAGCACGGACGGTTTGACCTGACAATTGTGTGCAAAGGGGACACCTATGTGGACGACCATCATTCGGTAGAGGATATTGGCATTTGTTTAGGTATGGCATTTGCCGAAGCACTGGGGAATGGTGCGGGAATCACAAGATACGGACATATTATTTTACCTATGGATGAGGCTTTAATTTTGGCGGCAGCGGATATTTCCGGTCGTGGGCATTTGGAGTTTGGCTTGCAGATTCCCACAGAAAAGGTGGGTACTTTTGATACAGAACTTATTGAGGAGTTTTTTATCGCTTTTACTAGAAAAAGTAATATAACTTTGCATATACAACAAATGGCAGGCAGAAATTCTCATCATATTATTGAGGGGGCATTTAAGGCAGTTGCACGTTGTTTAAATACGGCGGTAACGATTCAGGAAGCGTATCGGGATGAAATTCCTTCTACGAAAGGGGTGCTATAGATGATAGCCATAGTGGATTACGGCGTAGGCAACTTATTTTCGTTAAAAAGTTCATTGGGCGTGATTGGGACTGAGGTTCAGGTGACAGGAGATGCTGAAGTTCTTCGCAACTGTGAAAAAATTATACTTCCCGGTGTTGGTGCATTCGAGGATGCTATTAACAAGCTTAGAGCAACAGGTTTGGACAAGGTGATTATAGAAGAGGTTGAAAAGGGAAAGCCCATTCTCGGAATTTGTCTGGGGATGCAGATGTTATTTGAAAAAAGTTATGAATATGGGGAACATAAAGGTTTAGGATTGATTGAAGGCAGGGTGAAGCCCATTGCCCCTATAATTGGAGAGGGCTTAAAGGTTCCTCATATTGGTTGGAATGGGCTGATTTTTTCCAAGGAAAAACAAAAGAGTGTTCTATTCCGTTATTTGAAAGAGGGAGAATGTGTTTATTTCGTACATTCCTTTGCGGCAATGGATTGTGACCATGCAGTAACGGCAACGGCGGAGTATGGTGCTATGCTCACAGCATCCGTTGAAAGAGGGAATGTTTACGGGACACAATTTCATCCTGAAAAAAGCGGCGAGGTTGGGCTTAGAATATTGAAGGCATTTTGTGAATTGTAAAAGACATTAAGACCTTGGGTTTCACCCAAACCTACCCCCTTTTTGAAAAAAGTGGGTCAAAAACTTTTATAGAAAAC
>NZ_DAOUQB010000074.1 GCF_030625865.1 Anaerotignum sp.
TTTTTCTCCGTCCGACAACATCTGCACAATTTGCAGACGGTTGGAATCACTGAGGGCTTTGCAGATCAAAGCAACATCAATTGTATTCATAAAAACACCTCACATAGATAGTCGTCTATGTGACTATCTTACACCTCACATAGATAGCTGTCAATATGTTTTTATATATATTTAAAAATTTATAAAAAGATTCCTCTTTTCTCATAAATGAAATGCTCTGCATCTTTAAACCAACATATTTCCCGTAATTTCCTCCCAAACAAATTCCTATTCTAAAGCAAATTTTTTAACAATTCCACAGTCTAAAGTACCTAAAAAGTCCTATTAAAAAAATGGGCGCAAAGATCACAACCTCTACGCCCTATCTTAATATAAAAAAATATACTATTTTCATTGAATTTTACCAGTCTATTTCCCTTAAATTATTAACAGGAGGCAAACAACTATGATTGTGACATACATAGTAAGTCGTTTTATCATGAATCATTGGGTATTCCCCTGTAGGCTTATCTAAAACTTTTATGATACAATCCAAAGGAACTATAAAAGGCAGTTCTTTCAAATCCTCTCTATTTTGGGAAACCACGGTAATCGTCTGCACCGGTTCATAATAATCAGATAGCGCAATCAAATACATGGCATTTCCTGCGGGATACTGTTTTGACTCACCATACAAAAAATCCAATTGCTTTTTTTCAACCGCTTCATATGTTACATCAGTAGTAAGCTGGGAAAGTCTAACAAGATTATAAGCCATCATAGAATTACCACTTGGCATTGCTCCGTCATAACTCTCTTTCGGCCGCATGATTAATGCTTCATTGTCTGTTCCATAAAGATAGAAGCCTCCGTTTTTTTCATCAAAAAAATCATTTATGGCTTTTTTCATAAACTCCTCAGCCTTTTGTACATAATCATTGTCGAGAGTCGCATCATACAAAGCAAGCAATGCAAAAATATAGTTTCCATAGTCATCAAGGAATCCTTGTTGGCCTCTCACCCCTTGGCGGAAACTTACAAACAAAGTTCCATTTTCGCACAAATGCTGTTCAATAAACTCTTGAGACTTTTTTGCTGCATTTAAATATTTTACGTTTCTGCTGACACGGTATAACCAACACATAGCCGCAATCATCAAAGAATTCCATGAAGTTAATATTTTATCATCCAGATGAAGCTTATTTCTATTTTTCCGATATTCATAAATCTTTGATAAATATGGTACGAATTCATTGGAAAGGCTCTGCTTTTTCAAAAGATTGGGTATGCTTTTACCCATAAAGTTCCCCTTTTGCGTAATAGAATAATATTCGTTAAAAGCTTGTCCGGTGTTCTCTCCCAGAAGTGCAATAATTTCTGAAGGTGCAAAGACATAGTATTTCCCTTCTTCTCCATCACTGTCAGCGTCTTGAGCGCAGTAAAATCCTCCATCCGGCGCGGTCATTTCTCGAAGAATATACTGTGCAGTTTTTTCCGCAACCTCACGATAAAATAAATCATCCGTAATCTCATATGTTTTACAATAGGCAAGAATCAGTAATGCATTATCATAAAGCATCTTCTCGAAGTGCGGTACCAGAAAAGAGCGGTCAGTGGAATATCTGCTAAAACCGTAGCCTATATGGTCAAATATTCCGCCTTTATACATCTGCTTCAAGGTATGCTCTACCATTTTTAAAACATGTTCTTCTCCCCTTTTCTCATAATGCTTTAAAAGAAATAATAAATTATGGGGGGCAGGAAATTTGGGCGCATTCCCAAAGCCTCCAAATACTTTATCATAGCTATCCTTATATAAATCTGCCGCTATTTCAATGAGACTGCCTTCGCTTTGACTTTGTGAACCCTGTTCATTATTAAAGGCCGTAACAATTGCGTCTGCAGATTGAAGTAATTCGTCACGATTATTTCCCCACTGTTCATGAATCACATTAAGCAATTGTTTGAAGCCCATCATACCGTATCTGCTTTTCTTAGGAAAATAGGTTCCTGCAAAAAATGGCTTTTGCTCCGCAGTCATAAAAATACTCGTTGGCCAGCCGCCTCTGCCTGTAAGCGCCTGACAAACCCTCATATAAATGCTGTCTATATCAGGACGTTCTTCTTTATCCACCTTAATGGATATAAAGTTTTCATTGAGAATTTCTGCTATTTCCGTGTCTTCAAAACTTTCGTGTGCCATAACATGGCACCAGTGACAAGTAGTCTACGAACTGCAATCAGGAATACCCAATAGATAAGAAGATTGGCTTATCATCTTTTTTTGCCTTATCAAAAGCTTCTTCTCCCCAAGAATACCAATTTACAGGATTATAGGCATGTTGTAGAAGATATGGGCTTTTTTCCTTTATCAACCTATTGGGTATTACACGATTTGTAGTCATAATATCACCTCCAATTTTTTTAAATATTTATTTCTTGTTACAGTATCCCCTTCATAATTATAAAAATTCGTTTCCCTATTGTCTTCACCAAATCATTTTAGCAACACCTGTTTTTTCCCAATCTTTTATAAATAACTGTACCCGCAAATTCGCAAAGTTTGGTTATTTGAATATACAAGGTTATTTTAAGTTATGAAATTTAAGAAATAGAATATTGGGTTAACTATTTAAGATATAATAATATTTGTTTAAAAGTAAAAAGTTTTTCTAAATATAAGATATTAACAAAAGCTGGAGGGAAATGTGTGGGCCATAAGAAATTACATGAAAATGAAATGGATTGTCAACACCTTTCTAGACAACTTTTTTAAGGGTGTTCACTCGATACTTTACTGAGTTTGATAGCCTAATGAGGAATGAATTCGATGGTTGCTGAACCGGTTTACATAATCACATAATTCAATCTGAAGATGATATAAGTTGAAAAATGTCTGATCATTAAATTGACGGTCAACAACATTTTTGATTTTGATTCATTGCAGATATCTTTTTGTGGGCGGAACTGTACAACAGTATAATTAGAAACCAGCCCTTCCTGTTTCATGATTCTTCCAATGCGGCGGCGCGAAGCTGTATGAGGATATCATGTCTAAACGCTTTCGTATTTTAACATTTTCTTTGGATGGAAATTGGAATTTCTTTTTTACACCATTGTTTTTTCCCTTTCTGGTTTAGAATATTGTTTAAGAATCCTTTTTTAAAATTTACTGTAAAGCATCTATATTAATTTGTCCGAAATAATTTACAGCCCTCACTTTCAGAAAAGGCCACGCATATGGAGGCTCAAAGATTTCTGAAAACTCTTTAGCCAATTTTGCGGATACTCAGTTTCAATCATTATATGATCCAAAGTAAACATTTCGTTCTCCTTAAATATCGATATCTTCAACTACAAATTACTGTTTTATTAGAAGTGCCTTCAATTTCTATTTTTGTACTGTATCTATATCTACCAAATTTTTTCACGTTAATAAAACGAGCGTTTTCATTTTCCACTACAATTCCTTTACTCGGGCAATCTTTTTTTGAATCATGTTTTTCACCTAAAGTAAAAGCATTTTGAGGGCAGTAATTTGGTAATTAAATATTTTAGCTTTATCTTCACCAGACAGCCATCTTAACTTGGCGGTAGAAAAAACAGATTGGCCGCATGGGCTGACGCTGTAGCCTTGCGGCATCACTCACAATGAAAAAAATTTCAAATCCTCCTTCAATCTCAAAAGTGACTTCACCACAAAGACATGATCCTTTATATTTTAGAAACAGTCGCCTGAATGGTAAGGTCTGAAAAATAGAAAAATCGAATTTTTCCGCCTGTTTATAACGACCACAATATGAAAACAGTTCATGTCATAACATCAATGGAAGTGCCCGATTGTAACGAATCATATATTATAAGCATATACTTTAAATAATAAAATGCATGGGGAAAACATCATGAACAAAAATCAAGACACAGCAGATTCTCTACGAAACCTGACAGTGGATATTGCTTCACTGATGCCTACAAATAATGGTAATTTGTTCAATATCTATTTTGACAACGGTGCCACGACACCGCCTATGGAATCCGTTGTCAAGGCAATCGAGGAATATACGCCATGGTATAAATATGTAGCAACAAATTCACTGAAAGCAGATTTTTTATCTTCACTGTATGAGCGAGGGCGTAAAACAATAAAACGATTCGTCGGTGCAAACTTAGAGAACGATATTGCCATCTATACTAAAAATTCAACCGAAGCGATCAATATATTAAGCAACGTAATATGGATGCGGCATTATAAACAAAATCCAGTTGTAATTACCACTTACATGGAACACCTTTCCGATTATCTTCCATGGAAATTCCGATTCGAAACCATTCTTGTGGACGTATTGCCCGACGGCAGACTCTCTATGCAAGATCTGGAACACAAGCTTTGGCAGTACCGTCAGAGAGTCAAGCTGGTGGCAGTCACAGGCGCAAGCAATGTCACAGGTTATGTGAATCCTATCCATGACATAGCGCGGCTGGCACACCAATATGGTGCTGAGATATTCGTTGACGGCGCACAGCTTGTACAGCACAGGACTGTCTGCATGAGGACTGCTGATCCTGCCGAACATATTGATTATCTTTCATTCAGCTCACACAAAATTTATGCACCGGCTTTTTCCGGCGTATTGATTGGTCCGCAGAAAGCGTTCGATGCAGCTCTTCCATTGTATTTCGGCGCTGGAATGGAAACTTTTGCAACAGATTACGAGATTAAGCTCAAAAAAAGTCCCGCACGTTATGAGGGAGGTTCCAACAACTTATTGGGAGCGATTGCAACCAGCTGCGCACTTCTTACAATTGATCAAACCGGGATGAGCGCAATCCGCAAACAAGAGCAGGATCTGTTGGCATACGGAATCAGTCTTCTATCACAAAACCCCAATGTGATCATTTATGGTGACACAGGGTATCTGGAAGACCGCATTCCCATGATTTCCTTCAACGTTCAAGGTAAGACATGTAAAGAGACTGCGGATTATCTATATGACAATTATGGCCTGATAACCAAGAATGGCCTGATTGGATCGAATCTTTACGTTCAGAAATTGACGGAGGGAACACCATATGATGGTGTTGTAAGGGTAAGCATGGCGTTTTTTAATCAACGGTTTGAACTGGATCGGCTAGCTGAGGCATTGATGGGATTCCAGTAAGCAAGGTAGGCACCTTCTGCTTTACCCATAATGGGCAGGCTCATTAATATTCTACCAAAAATCATCACCACCAGCTCAGTGAAGTTGTCAAGTCAATGTAGACATCTAAAAACCACCTTAAGGAAAGCCTTGTTCAGTTCTATATTGAACAGGGCTTAAGTATCCTAAAGCATATGCGGGACGCTCATTGTTAAAATATTGAACATATTTGTCTAAAA
>NZ_DAOUQB010000072.1 GCF_030625865.1 Anaerotignum sp.
CTTTTCAATTTCTGTCAAATTTTTGCTCTTATGGATAGCTGCAAAAGTATTACCTGGATGCCCTTTGGATTTTAATCCGTCTTCACCATTATCTAGATATTTGTGAATCCAATGATTCAAAAGACTGTAATCCATATTTTCCTCTTTTGCTAGCCTCTTAATACCTAGATCTTCACTAAAATATCGCTGTACAATTCGCATTTTCTCTTCATAAGTCCAATTTCTTCTTTTGGTTCCTTTAGGAACTCCCATAATATCACATCCTTTCAAAATAATTATAAAACAAAATGTAGGCAAGGTGGTCATATTCCTTGTCTACTTTCATTTTACAACTTCACATAGCTGGTGGTTTATTGGAGCTAAAGCGCCAAGAAAAAAGATGCTCATTGCTGAACGTCTAAAGGTACGATATTATAGCTTTAACTGTGGGAAACAGCTTGTCCTATCATAATTTGGTTGAAAGTTGTTCTTAAGATAACGTAGCATGGGAAAGCTCGTCCTACAAAAAATGTAGTGTTTATGCGGCTTTCCGGCTTCGTTGTTCTTTCGCAGTCGTACCATCTGCTGCCAAGTCTTCGTATAGATCGGCAATAGGATCCCCTTTTGACTGGAATGCACATGCACCAAAGGGAACGCCTGATGCAGAAACAGGATAAACCCCTAAACCGTGATTTACATAATACGTATCCAGACCAGAGTTTATGATTTCATCCTTTGTAAGGCCTTGCGTTAATTGATGAAAGATGGTGGCCATCATTTCTGAGTGGGCAAATTCTTCGGTTGCAATGTCATTTAAGGTAGCTTTTGCTTCCGTGGTAACCATTGTGAATTTTTGACTGAGATAACGTAGAGATGCACCCAATTCACCGTCTGGTCCCCCTTATGCCAATAGGATATAATCATTCACCAATTAAAAACAGCTCCAAGCTGTCATTTGGTTTATTGTATATTACTTTCTCTACAACCGTTTTAAATGCGGCTCTTTTGGCCTCCATGGTGACATTTTCATCTTTAAGAATAGAAAGCACGTCTAGCAGTTTATTGGAGAAGGAAACATAATCGAAAGGTTTAAATTGATTTTTCCGTGCTACCTTTAATTTTTCAAATAACATTTTCAATTCAGCATCTACAGCCAATTTGGTTTGTCGGTATTCATCCATGGTATCAATGCCGGCAAGGTATGCTTCTTTTGCTTTTGTCATTCTTGATTTTGTTTTGCTTATCATATGTTCAATGGATTCAATTTCATTTGTTTCCAAATTTGGCCTACGGATATGATGCATCCCCGGTTCACCGTTGCCCATTGCCACGTCATGCAACGATTGAAAGAGGGCAGGGAGCAGCCGATTTGAGGAAATAGAGTGGGACACATGACATTGCCCATGGTTATATCCTCCACATTGTAAATAGAATGCATCCCCTTTCTTAAATTTTGCGGCAATTACCAAGCTGCGACCACAAGAGGAGCATTTAATCATACTACTAACCCAATGTTTTCCTTCCGTCTCAGGACGTTTATGGGAATAATGTGTTCTCTTTTCTTTGACTATTCGGTTTGCGGCAGTTTCCCAAAGATCTTCTGAAACCAATGGCTCCCAAGTGCCTTGTGCAATTACACTGTCGGGATTGTTGAAATCTCTCTGGGTTCGCCCGGTTGATGTCCAACGGGAATAGCCTTTATAAACCGGGTTATTTAAAATATATTGTATCGTTCTGTTTTCAAATACCCCGCCCCTATGGGTTCGAAAACCCATTTGATTCATATGTCGGCTAAGAGAAAACATGCTTTCATTTCCGGACGCATAGTTTTCAAATATAAAGCGAACCATGGCAGCCTCTTCGGGAATTGGTGTTAGGATTTTATTTTTCATGGTGTAACCAAAGGGTGGCGTTGCTTGATATTCTCCCTGCTGTGCCTTCTTCACCATGGTTTTTTTAACTTCCTCCGCCAGATTGAGAGAATAATATTCCGCCATAGCTTCAAGCATAGATTCATAGATTACAGCAAACTTATCATCCTGGGGGATGGGTTCTTTTACAGAAATAACTTTAACACCATCTTTTTTCAGGAGGGCCTTATATAGGACCGCATCCTCCTTGTTTCTGGCAAAGCGGTCAAATTTATGAACAATAATGTATTTTATTTTATTCTGTTTTTTCCTTGCCTGGCGTACCATTTCTTGAAAGCCGGGGCGCTTATCAGCGTTGCGGCCAGAAATTCCTTCATCTTCAAAAATAAATTCTTTGGGGATAAAATACCCATTTTTTTCAGCGTATGCAAAAATATCTTCAAGTTGGACGGTTGGCGAATAGTCTGTTTGTTCATCTGTAGAAACACGAATATAGGCGGCAGCTATAACCATAGAAAAAGACCTCCTTTATTTATTTTGTATGGCAAAAAAGCCGCATTGACGGCATTATTTTTGTATGTTAGTATAATTATACGTATGTATTCATATTATTTGTTTCCTTTTTTAAACTTTTAGGTTTGGTCACCTAAAAACAGCGGTTTCCCTCATGGTACTTACGGTACTATGGGGGGATTTTTTAGGGATTTTTATCTGTTAGTTTTCTATGTTCTCTTTCTATTTGTTTTATGCTTTTTTCTGGTGTAGGCAAGTCTTCAGGCGCCGTTCCACTGATTTCAAGCATTGTCTTTCTGACCTTGGCACCTACTTCATAATGAGTTTGGTTTGCCCTTGTCTTTCCTCTGATATGTTCTTTTTTTAATTTTTCTTCAGTTTGCGTGGCACGGAAAAGATTGGCAGCTAATTCTGTGCTACCCATATGATCCAGAATATCCTGACTTTTTTCAATCCTTTATGTGCATGAATTTCCTTTCTTCCCATTCCACCATAAAGCCCTTGATAGCCATAATTTTGAAAAATGGCATAGTCTATGGGCTCAACCACTCCGGCATTATGAGCTGCATCGGCAAGGGCTTTGTTGTGGGTTTTCATTTCTTTACAAATTGCCAATCGTTTTTGTTCCTCTGTTAATTCATCATAATTTTCAATTAATTCCTGTTGCCTTGTTTTTATAGCAAAATATGTTTGGCCAAGGGCAACGATTTCCTTTTCGGGATTTGCATTTTGAACAATGAGATAACAGGCATATCTTGATAAGCGGTAGGTAGAAATTTCTCTCATAGCATTACTGCCTATATGAACCATTTCGGTGGTTTCACCAAAATGGTCAGAAATATGAAAGCCGCTATTTTGGCAGGCTTCCATTGCCTTATCTAAAGCAATCAGGAAGTTTCTATAATCTTTATAATCAAGAAACTTTGCAAGTTCTCTTGCTGACCAATATTCTTGACCATAATCATTAATATGATTGATGCTTTCAAAAACACTTTCATTGTAATTTTCAATATCGTTATTTTTCATAGAAGCATCCTTTCTGATATTTTCACAATAAGTGAGAACGAGTCTTTTTAGGTTTTAAGCGTCTTTTTTGGAAATGGAAGCTGAAGACATTTTCCCTTTTTTCTCTGCAAGCATTTCTTGTTTTATCATTTCTAACTCCTTTTCATCTTCCGCAGTCAGCATTGGTTCGACGGAAGGAGAAAGTTCTTCTGCTATTTCTATATTCCCATTTTTAGTTGATGATTCTTGTGATAAAGTCCCTTTCTGAAAAACATTTTTGAAGAATTTTTCAAAAAAACTTCTTTCTTCATGTGTTAAGTTTAAATACTCTTCCATTAAAGTTTTTTCAAAACTATTCAAATTATATTCTTCTGCCACTTCTTCAATAAGAGAATCCGGACCAGTGATAAAGGGTTCGCCCTGTCCTTCTGTGAGCCAAAGATAATCGACACGAAATTCTCGGCATATGGCTTTAATCATCTGTTCAGTGAGTTTCCTGTCTCCTTTTTCTATTCTTGAGATGGCTGTTCCTGTGACGCCAAGCCTGTTTCCCAATTCTGATTGGCTTAAATTCAGTATACTTCTTAATTCTTTTATTCTTTCATTCACTTATTATACACCACCTTCATATTTAAGTTATCACACAGACTTACCATAGTCAAAAAAAAAGAGAAAAATGCATTGACGATATTGACCTTGGTATATATAACGTGACCATAGGCAATAAGAGAAAAGAAAACGAGCGGCGAATGTTTTGCGAGGGTATTAAAGGAAGCCACAGAACAAGAGAAAAGAGAAATGAAGATTTTTCTTGCAGGCATGAAGATTGCTAAGGAATTGAATGAGATTTCAAAGGTGAGCTAGTTATTTCCACGGGTTTCAATAAAGCGAATAGGACAATTTTAGAAAAACATACCTTAAAGCAGGAGGTGTTAATTATGAAAAAGCTACCTAAAGTAAACATACACGTTTGTACGAAGGACGGCGTAGTTCCTTATGATTCCTTATCTTATGAGGAAAAAAATTCTTTGGCAATCAGCATGAACCGCAGAGCTATTCGGGCGGCGGCGAGTGTGGAGGGGTTTGACGTGGAATTTTTTGACCCTCCTGTTATGGAAACGGGTACTAAATAATGGGCGCAAAGCCCTATAAGAAGGACAAGCTTACAGAAATTGAAAAATTATTCTATCCATCACAAATAAAAATAAGGAGAAAAACGGAGATGCAGGTAAAAAACGGTGAAATTACTAAAACCTATGGGGTTATTTCTGGGGGGGACCTAAACAAAGAAGTAAACCTTATCAGCTGGAACGGTAAGGGCTTTAGCATATAAGACAGGTGTAGCAATTACCGCAGTTTGCATAATTCTGTTATTTTTTACACGGAGTAATATCGGTGTGTTATTTGGAGCTTCTCCCGAAGCTAGTAAAGAGGTAGCTAATTATTTACCACTATTTTTGGCAACTATGTTGTTCCTCTCTTTTGTTAGGATTACTACTGCGTTTTTTTATGCCACAGAAAAAACAGGCTTTTCGTACATATTAGTGTATGCTGAACCTGTACTTACATTTGTGCTAATGCTTACAATACCTCCTATGATTGGTTTGATTGGTGTATGGATAGCAGTTCCACTTGCACAATTTATTACTTGGTGTATTTCAGTTTTTGCGAAATACAAGATTGAACATTATATCATAACATCAGAGAGGAGTATAAGATGAGTAAAATAGTAACTATCAGTCGTGAATTTGGTAGCGGGGGGAGAAAATTGGGGCGTCGTTTTGCAAAAAGGCTTAGGTTCTATATGGAATGATGAGAGAAAGAATTGATTGCCATTGGCTGTTATGCCCTGTTTGCAGCAGTAAAACTCGAATTAAATTGCGGCAAGATACAGTTATTGAAAGATTACCTTTATATTGCCCCAAGTGTAAGAAAGAAATACTTATTAGTGTTAAACAACTAAATATAACCATCATCAAAGAGCCAGACGCACAGACGCAGAGCCGATAACACGCAGTTTGAAAAAATGCGGTTATCGGCTCTTTATTTTTTGCACGGAAAGGAGTGGCGCAATGCTTTCATTTTCATTTTCCGACTTATACTAATGATGAATTGTCAAGTCAAGTGCGCCACTTCGTGTAGAAAAACTTGGAAAGGTTTCTCTCTTTTTTACTTCAGAAGGACGCTCTGAAATTGGTACGCCCATTGAAAATTTACCACGTTTTTCGGACTTTCTTCGTTTTCCTTTGTGCCGCAAATTACGCATAGTAACAGTAGAAAGAAAGCCTGAATA
>NZ_DAOUQB010000025.1 GCF_030625865.1 Anaerotignum sp.
ATGTTTTTGCTGCTGCCAAGTCCGCAAGTGATGTAGTTCCATTTGATTCAAAATATGTTGCCACAACACTACTTGAAATATTTCCATCAACATCATCACTTGCAGATACTGTTTCAGTCCATGCTGATAAATCAGCAACTGCGACTGTTGCATCTGATGCTGTGATTACTGGTGCTGTGGTATCTGCTGGTGTTACTGTGATTGTCACAATTTTTTCTGTTGCTGCGTTGCCAGCTGCATCACTTACATTGTATTTGATTACAAAAGATGTATTAACTGATGCATCGCCAATGTATGTTTTTGCTGCTGCCAAGTCCGCAAGTGATGTAGTTCCATTTGATTCAAAATATGTTGCCACAACACTACTTGAAATATTTCCATCAACATCATCACTTGCAGATACTGTTTCAGTCCATGCTGATAAATCAGCAACTACTACTGTTACATCTGATGCTGTGATTACTGGTGCTGTGGTATCGGGAGTTTCATAATCATTCACAACAACTTTCACAGGATTACTTGCTAAAACAGGGTCAGCACCTTCTACTGCTTTTACTCTTACATAATAAGTTCCAGGTACCAAACCAGTAATTTCTGTTCCTGTGATTGCAGAATAGTCCGAATCGGTTGAAAGTTTGTATTCCATGGTATTATCAACACCAGTAATCCTACCATCATTGTTAGCAGAGGTTGTGGGTGCTACGCCTACTAAGCTTGTAGGGGCTGCAGCCTTTGAAGTAGCTGTTGCAGGTTTATGTGTAGATGTACCATCAATTATTATACCTGTAACACCTACGGCATTAACGTTTGAAACAGTTGCTGTACCATTTACTGTAATTTTAATGCCATTTTCTGTAGCATCAACATTGGCAACAGTTCCGCTACCTGCAATAGCAACGCTTGCAGCTGTCTGAATCTGTGCAACAGTACCCTTTGTTGTAATTGTTGCGCCTGTTGATGTAAATGGTACTGAAATCTGATTAACTGCTGCACCATTGACTACTTCAACATTTGCACCTGTTGTATTTACGTTAACAGTTCCTAAAGTACCTGCTAACTGAACATTATCAGCTGTTTCAACAGATACAGGGGGAGGTGTTGGTAGGCTAGAGATTACTTCCAATCTACCGGGACCTTGCATTTTAATGCCCTGCGCTGCATCTTTTACTTTAAGTGTGCTGCTGGATACTGCTTTGATGATAATATCGCCAGTAACCTCTACACTATTTTCAACATGAGCTTTAGGAGCATCAATGGTAAGGTTTGTAATGCTCGCGCCTGCATCTTCCGCACCACTGTCATTTAAATAAATTGATGTTACCTCAGGCGCAGTAATAGTTACATTACCCATGGTGTGCTTAGCAAAACTAATGGTTAGGCTTCTGGTTCCGGTACGAGTTGCATTAATAGCACCGGAGATGTCACCTGTTACATAAATGGTTGAAATACTGTTGCTTGCTACTGCTTCTTCAAATTCGTCAACAGTATCAACGCTTTTGGTTCTTTTCTTAGAGGAGCTGCTGGAAGAAGAGCTGCTGCCGCTTGAAGATGCTTTGGTAGGCTCATCCACACCTTTTGCTGTTTCTGTTTTAGAGATGGTAAGACCGGATGTATAGGTAATATCATCTACATTTGCTTCCAATGTGGAGATTTTACCTTTACCACTCAGTGCAACTTCACCATCAGCGGTTACAGTGGATACTTTCGCATCTTCATCGACCTCTAATTTTGTACCAGCTGCATCTTTATCAATGATTACATCATCAATATCTTTTGTAATCAAAAGGTTTGCTTTTTCATCAACATACAATTTATCAGCTTCTACACTTACTGTTATTTTATCTGAAATTGCTGTTGTGATGTAGATTTTTCCTACATTACCGGAAAAATTGTTTGAGTTGAATTTACATGCTTTTTTAATTTCTACAGTAGATAGCTCTGTTTTTCCTGAAACTTGTAGGCGTACGTTTTTCTTTTCCAATACTGTCTTACCATTGACAATAGTGTCTTCTACATAAATAGAGTCATCCCCGCCGCCTTGAATAATTAAGTCGCCTTTAATTTCAACATTATCCAAGTAAACTTCACCATCGCCAACTTTTTCGGAAATGATTAAGTTACCTTCGATGGTTTGATCTTTAAGCTTGGTATCATCCTTATCGATGACAACATCTTTATCTGTTGTTTCTTCCTCTTCGGGAGTAGTTATTCCCATGATTCTATTTAAAGTTGAAACAGCTTCAGCTCTGGTTAAAACTGCATTAGGCTTAAATGATCCATCTGGATAACCGCTCATGTAACCTTTTGCGACGATTGCCCCTACGGAGTCTTTTGCCCAATTGGGAATATCATTGGAATCTGTAAAAGCAGCAACAGAACCCCCTGATGCATCAATTGCCTTTGCAATAAATACCGCTGCCTGAGCTCTGGTTATGGTCTCGTTTGGTTTAAAAGTGCCGTCGGGATAACCAGCAGTATACTTCTCTCCCAGAGCAACTGCTACATCATTATAGAACCAGTCACTGGCGGAAACGTCGGAAAAAGAAACGTTCCCTTTATTGCTTAAGCCTAAAGCTTGGTTCATAATACGAGCAAATTCAGCTCTTGTTGTAGGTTTATTTGGCTTAAAGGTACCATCTTGATAACCACTAATGAGACCTTTATCTTGCCATGCGGTGATTGTTTTTTCTGCCCAATGACCATGAATATCACTGGAAGCAGCAAAAGCATTAACCGGCGCAATGGCCATAGCAGCGGCCAAAGCCATAGATAATGCCTTTTTGTTATTTTTTGTTATACGCTTCACGATGTGCATTCCTCCTTTTAACTTCCCTTACCGTAAATCAATTGCTTTATTTGTTTACATAAACTCTCTATAAAACACCCCCACCCCCATACGTACTTTTGAAAAAAGGTATAGATTTTTGGAATCTTTACCCATGATAGTATTATAACATTATTAGAATTTATTTACATGGTTTTCCTTGGTAAAAAGTACATAAAAGTTATTGGTGGATTTAAGCGAAAAATATTTTATTTTTCTGATTTAAAAAAATAAAATATTGGAAATGTGTAAAAAATACACTAAAATTTAGCATAAAAAAAGGTTTTTATGTTATAATCATGTAAAAAACATGCGTTTTTACAATAAAATTAATTTTTAGAAAATTTTCCCAAATGATAAAAATCAGTTAGATTGTTTTTAATAATAAGTAATTTTAAGATTCATGAAATATTGGCTTATTTATTGATTTTATAGTCATATAAAGAAATAAATTTTATTTTTTGTAACTTTGGTGGAAAATATTATTATTAATTGTATAATCGAGTTTGAAGGTTTTATTGATTTGATTGGGGTAAAAAGAAAGTGGATTTATGCATTTTTTCTATTGATTAAAACTGAAAAATTTAAAATAAATAGCAGAAAGGCTTGTTATGGGTATTATACACACAACAAGCCCTTAAGGTTAGAAAAAATATATTTTTTTATTTTGCAGTATTTATCCTTGCACTATTATAACTATCAATAGCGAGGTTTGCTTTTCTTTAGGTTTTTGATATGATGCTTGGCTTTTTTCATGCCACCAATTTCACGAAACATTTCGTTTAGCTTTTCTTCTTCAATTTCTTTTGATGATAGACCATCATATTTCGCTTCTCGTTTCAGTTTATCATAGCTTCGTAACCTTCGTTCATCCAATTCGCCGTCTAAAATGGCTTTTTGCACAGCGCACCCTGGTTCGTTGGTATGAGAGCAATTTCTGAATTTGCATTGTTTGGCCAATTTTTCAATATCTGAAAAGGTTTTTCCCACATCAGCATGGGTAACGCCCAATTCCCTCATTCCTGGGGTATCGATCACGATGGCTCCATTTGGTAAGAGAAGCATTTCGCGTCCCGTTGTTGTATGGCGTCCCTTGTCATATTGGTCAATTTCGTTTGTTGATAAAAGCTGTTTTTCAGCCAACAAGTTAATTAATGTTGATTTTCCAACACCCGAGGAGCCAATGAAAGAGGCGGTGATTCCTTTTTTTAGAAAGGAGTACAGATTTTTTACAGTGGATGCATTAGAAGATGATGTTACCATCACATCACAACCAAGGGCAACTGTTTCAATTTCAGATAAAATTTGGGGGACGTTTTCGCAGAGGTCACTTTTTGTGAGGATAATGACCGGAGTTGCACCACTATCCCATGCAATTGACAAATATCGCTCCAAACGGCTTAAATTATAGTTGTGGTTTAGAGACATACAAATAAAAACAATATCAATATTTGCCGCAATTACCTGGGTTTGATTTGCAGGACCCAAAGCAGTGCGCTGAAAAACACTTTTTCTTGTTAATACAGCATGAATGATAGACGGACTATTGATATTGCCTATGCTTATCATGACAAAGTCACCTACCGCAGGATAATGGGAAAGTGTTTCGATTTCATAAGAAAGTTTCCCTGAGATTACTGCAAATCGTTCCCCTTCAGCAGTAATAATTCGATACATGCCCTTATGTTGCGCGATCACGCGGGCCAAGGAATATTCGGGATAAAGGGTAGCTTCATTCATAAAACGCTGCTGCACGCCATAGTTTTCTAAATAATTCAATTTAATTACCTCCGTAAGAATTTGTATACTTTTCGTTTCGCATACGGCAAGGAGGTCTCGAAGATTTATATTCTAAAAACCTCCTTGTTTCTTACAATATCCATTCTATTTAAATTGCAATTCATAATTACAATCCCCTTTCGTTTAATATTTTATCTTATAATTTTACCAAACAAAAAAGAAATAAGCAAATAAAGAACAAGATTTTTAGGGAGTTTTTCTTTGTTTATCATGCTCGTTCATATTTCAAAAGTTATGGCATATATTTGAAATCAGGAGGGATGCGGTATGACGGATAAAGAGCGAAAACGACGCAGAATGGAAATGGAAAAAAGAATGAGAGAAAGGCAGGGCGGACGACATACCACAGAAAGCTCTTCCGGTGGACTTCTAGTTTTTCGTACATATGTAACCGTTATTTTGGCGGGAGCTTTTATACTTGTTTCCGCATTTCATACAGATACATCAGAGGAAGTATGTCGTCGATTAAAAGAAACCATTGCATATCAGATTCCCATGGAAGAGGTTGCAACGGCAAAAGACAAATTAATGGTATTTTGGAAAGACAAAAACATTTCCTTGCCTGCTTTTGAGGAAGAAGAATCTCAGAAAAAAGAAAAGGTTTATAAGCCCGATTTAGAGGAGTCGCCCTAGTGTGTTGGCATGGTCTTTTCTCAATTGGGAAAAAAAACAAGAAGGTTGGATTAATCCTGCTGAAGGAACAATTACCTCTTCCTGTGGCATAAGGGAAAATCCTATTTTAAAAAAAACGGAGTTTCACAATGGCATAGATATTGGGGTTGTTACGGGTACTGGCGTTGCAGCGGTTCGCAGCGGTGTTGTTACCGAAATCCGCACGTCTCCAACTTTTGGAAAGGTTCTGGAGTTTGAAACGGAGGATGGGTATAAAATTATGTATGCCCATCTTTCGGAAATTTTAGTGAAAAAAGGCGATAAGATAAAGCAAGGGGATATTGTAGCAAAATCGGGAAACACAGGGTTATCCACTGGACCTCATTTGCATTACAGCCTTTGGAAGGACGGAAAACTCTTAGATCCAATGGGATATGTGGATCTGAAATATACGCAGGAAGTTGCTGCTGAATATGCTGCACGGGGGGATTCCATATGATAAAGCAAATTAAAATTCATCCGTTATTTTTATTACTAGGGGTTGCCTTGTTTATTTTTGGGAAGGCAACTCTATTTTGGGACATGCTGTTTTGCTGGGCAGTTCAAGAAGGGGGATATGCTTTTTTTTGTATGCGCAAGGGATTAAATGTTCGGTGGTGGCTTTTCACCCCCTTGGGTATTCGGGTAGATTTTATGAACAAAATTCCTTCCTTTGAAGAAAAGATAATGTTGCATTTTATAGGTAGTGGCATTGGCATTTTACTTAGTATCATTTTGTTTGCATTGGAACAAAGAAGCTTTGCTCTGCTTTCCTTTTTATTGGCAGGCGTTCGTCTTTTTCCTGTTTTGCCTCTGGAGGGTGGACGAGTTTGGCTTGAAATTTTGGGTAGATGGAAAGGGACACTGCGGGCGGCGGGGTGGCTCACAAAGGTGGGGAGTGGTGTTGGTTATGGAATATGTACTTTCGGAGTGATTTTTTCTATATTATTCCCTCATGCCTTTTTGTTTTTACCTATAGGGCTTTATATGATTTATGCCAACAAGCATGAGTTTTTACAGATTGCCAGAAATTTATATTTTTCTATGCTTGAGCGGGAAGAAAAGCCTTTACGAGAGGTGATTGTATCTGGAAACGAAACACCATTGGAATTGGCTTTATATTTGAATCCCTACGAAGATACTTTCTTTTTTCAAAAAAATGAAAACGGTGTCTCTCAGGAACGGGTTATGCTGGCTTTGTTTTGGGGGAAAGATAACCGTTGGGTATGGAAAGTAGCAAACAAAAAAGAATATCGTGCAAAAAACTATTGTTTCGGGTATGATGATATGGAATAGAAAGTTTAACGAAAAAGTAGGTGTTTGCATGAAACGGGTTTTATTGGATATCGAAGAAGGAATTACTAGGGTTGCCTTGGTTGAAGATGGCAAGCTGGTTGAATTATATTATGAAACAAAGCGTGAGGAAAGTTTGGTTGGGAACGTCTATATTGGTCGGATTGACAATGTAATACCGAATTTACAGGCTTGCTTTGTAGAAATAGGCAGTGAGAAAAAAGGATACCTTTATTATGGCAATCGACGGGCTGTTTCTGACAAGGAGAAAAATCCCGCCAGACCAAAATCGGGGGATACTGTGATTGTGCAGGTGGAAAAGGATGCCGTTGGAACAAAGGGTGCAGTTTTAACCCCAAATATATCTTTTCCCGGTAAATTTCTTGTTTTGATAGAGGAGGATGGTGAAATTGGTATTTCTCGCAAGATAACGGATAAGGAGGAGCGAGAACGAATTCGCCGAATGGCAGCGGGATTTTTACCCCAAGGATATGGGGCGGTGATTCGTACAAATGGCGAGGGGAAAACAGAGGCGGACTTCCAAAAAGAAATCGGTTTATTATTGGAAAAAGCGAAAATTGTAGCAAATGGTCAATTCAGAAAAGCACCCGCTTTGTTGCTTCGACAAAGCATACCTGTGGAAAAGGCGGTTCGAGATTTTTATAGTGAGGATATAGATGAATTTGTTGTAAACAGTGAGGAAGCATATGAACATTTGCTGGGAACGGGAGATTTTAATCGAGAAAATCAACCTATATTGCAATGGTATCAAGAGAAACTACCCATTTTTGAAGAGTTTTTTGTTGAAAGTCAAAGTCAAAAGGCTTTAGATGAGAAGGTTTGGCTTAAAAATGGCGGATTTTTGGTGATACAGGAAACGGAAGCCTGCGTTGTCATTGATGTGAATTCAGGCAAGGCGGCAGGAAGGGGAGATTTGGAAAAGGCAGTTTTAAAGACTAACTTGGAGGCGGCACAAGAGGTGGCCAAGCAATTGCGTCTTCGAAATCTTTCTGGAATTATTATTGTGGATTTTATTGATATGACAAGTGAAGAAAATCGAAATATTGTAACCAAAACGTTGGAAAAAGCTGTGGAAAAAGACCGTATTAAGACGGTTGTCGTTGGTATGACAGAGTTGGGATTAATGCAATTGACAAGAAAAAAAATACGTCCAAGCTTATCAAAACAAATGACTACGAAATGTCGCCAATGCCAGGGGAGTGGGCGAATGCCATCCATTGATTGGACGGTAACCCGGATGCGCCGGGAAGTGGAGAGTATTTTGGCAAATACGATTTATAATAAGGTTACAGTGCAGGCAGATGCTAGACTTTTGTCAGCTTTCCTCGGATATGATAATGTGTATTTAGATAAAATTTCTAGGGAATTTGGAGGAACTGTAATTTGTGAAAATAAGGATGCCATGGGGTTTTCCCAATTTCAAATCGTAAAAGAAAAATGCAAATAATTTGGATAATTTGAACTGAAAACACGATAAAAAATCATTTTTTCGGTTCTTTTTTATTATTGTCGCTTTAACGAGTTGAATTGTTTCTTGACACGTCTGGTAAAAAGTAATAAAATAATAAAGTGTTTATGGCACAGCTTAATGGTATGTGAAAACAAAAAATAGAACTTTGAAAACTGAATAAGGGGAGGTGTTTTTCATAGAGCCGATAAGTATAATCTGTGCTGTGGTTGGCATTTTGATTGGTGTAGCCTTAGGTGTCTTTTATCGCAAACGTATCGCAGAAGCAAAGGTTGGAGTGGCGGAAGAAAGAGCCCAAAAGATCGTTGCAGATGCGGCGAAGGAAGCAGAGGCACGTAAGAAGGAAATCATGTTAGAGGCCAAGGAAGACAGTATCAGAACAAAAAACGAATTGGAAAAGGAAGTTCGTGACAGAAGAAATGAACTTCAAAGAAATGAAAGAAGATTATTCCAGAAAGAAGAAACACTGGATAGAAAGACAGAAGCTCTGGAAAGAAAAGATGAGCAGATGGCGAAAAAGCTGGAAGATTTGGAAAAGCAGAAGGAAGAGTCAAAAGCTCTTCATGAGAAACAACTTCAAGAGTTGGAACGTATTTCCGGTTTGACTACTGAGGAAGCAAAGAACTATATTCTTGCTATGGTAGAAAATGATGTGAAGCACGAGGCAACATTGATGATTAAGGAAATTGAAAGCAAGGCAAAAATGGAGGCGGACAGACGCTCCAGAGAAATTGTTGCCAATGCAATCCAAAGATGTGCGGTTGATCATGTGGCGGAAACGACAGTTTCTGTTGTTCAACTTCCAAACGATGAAATGAAGGGGCGTATTATCGGTCGTGAAGGCAGAAATATTCGTGCATTGGAAACTTTGACGGGTATTGACTTGATTATTGACGATACTCCGGAAGCAGTTATTCTTTCCGGTTTTGATCCTATCCGTAGGGAAATTGCAAGAATTGCTTTGGAAAAGCTCATTGTTGATGGGCGTGTTCATCCATCTCGTATCGAAGAGATGGTAGAAAAGGCTAGAAAAGAAGTAGAGGTTATCGTAAGAGATGAGGGCGAGACTGCTACTTTTGAAACAGGCGTAAACGGTTTGCATCCTGAACTTGTAAGGCTATTGGGTAAATTGAAGTATAGAACCAGCTATGGGCAAAATGTTTTGAAGCATTCCATAGAGGTTGCCCAGTTGGCAGGGCTTATGGCCGCCGAACTTGGGGTAGATGAAACTTTGGCGAAAAGAGCAGGTTTGCTTCATGATATCGGTAAAAGCGTGGATCATGAAATGGAAGGCTCTCACGTTAGCATCGGTGTAGGGTTATTAAAACGCTACAAAGAAAACCAGCTGATTATTAATGCTGTTGAGGCGCACCACGGAGATGTGGAACCCCAGAGTATTGTGGCAGTTTTGGTACAGGCGGCAGATGCTATTTCAGCAGCAAGACCTGGTGCTAGACGTGAAACTTTAGAGTCTTATATTAAAAGATTACAAAAGTTGGAGGAAATTGCTGACAACTTTAAAGGCGTTGAAAAATCCTTCGCAATTCAGGCGGGTCGTGAATTGCGGATTGTAATAATACCGGAAGATGTAAATGACGATGGTATGGCTCTACTTGCGCGAGATATTGCAAAGAGAATAGAAGAAGAACTTGAATACCCCGGTCAGATTAAAGTAAATCTGATTCGAGAAACAAGAGCGATTGAATACGCAAAATAAGAAAACTAAGTCCACCTTTTTGGTGGACTTTATTTATTTGGATAAAGTACTTTTTTTAAAAAAGAAACAAAGGCGAGGAGAAATTTTGGCTATTTTTAATTGGAGGGATGGATATGATTCAATCTTTTTCATTTCGTTATGGAACCCATTCGGGAAAAATGGAATGGTATCGGGTTGAAGAAGAGAAAGGTGCTTTTTTTATGCACATTGATAAGTGGGATGAGAAAGAGTACGCCTATCATGGTGAAGTGGAGAATGGTTTTTTGAAAGCACTTGAGGAAAAAATAAAAGTATTAGGTATGGCTGAATGGAACGGATTTCGTGATATTGATGCATGTCTTTGCAGCGGAGATTCCTGGGTGCTTCACATATCGTACAGCTATGGACAAGAGGTACATGCAATGGGGCACTCTGCTTATCCAAAAGGGTTTGAAGCAGGCGTAAAAGGGATCGAAATATTGTTTGATAAGTTTTTGAATTGAATATTTTGGGAAATAATGAGTTTTTTGAATATTAATCTTTCCGGAAAAAAAGCCCGTATTGCACTGGCATAAAGATTTGCTTTGCAATAGGGCTTTTTTATATTTACGTCATCTTTGTTCTCTGAAAGAGAAAAATAATGCTTTAAACTGATTTCATTGACTGCACCTTATTTTCATTGGGTGTTACATAAAGAGTACGATTGGTAAGATAAATAACCATACCGGGCTTCGCGCCGTTGGGCTTTTTCACATTTTTGCGAAGTGTGTAGTCCACGGGAACCATACTGCTGTTTTTTGCTTTACTATAGTATGCAGCCAAATTTGCCGCTTCTGCTAGGGCTGTATCGCTGGTTGTACCCGTGCCGTTGGTTCTGATAATTACATGAGAACCGGGTATTTCTTTGGTATGCAGCCAGAGGTCGTTACTATCTGCAAAGCGTAATGTCAGTTCGTCGTTTTGCAAGTTGCTTTTTCCTACGAATATTTCATAACCATCTGAGGATATAAAATGCAAAGGCTTTGCCTTTTTCGGTTTGGATGCACCTTTTTTTGATGTTTGGCGACGAACAAATCCGCTTTCAGCCAATTCTGTTCTGATTTCAGCCAAATCCCCTTCGTCAGAGGCATTTTCCAAAGCATTCAGCACGCTTTCCAAATAAAGAAGTTCTTCATCGTTTTGTTTTTCTTGTACTTCCAATGCGGCAAGGGTTCTTTTTGCCTTGTTGTAGCGAGAAAAGTATTTTTGTGCATTTTCTGCCGGAGTTTTTGTGGGGTCAAGGGCAATTTCAATTTCGCCCATATTTTCATCATAAAAATCTTGGGTTCGAAAGGTTGTGACACCCTGCGGAACGGCATAAATATTTGCGGTTAGGAGCTCACCTTTTTTTCTCCAACTTTCCATATCTGCTACATCAATCCGTGTTTTTAATTGAATTTCCTTTTTCTTGATACAACGTTCAATATTTGAGACTACCAAACGGTGCATATCGTGTGCTTTTTGGCGGATATGATAGGCATTATCCCGTTCTTGATAAAAATTTTCCAATAATGAAGAGGTGGTGGGAAACGATTTTTGCTCAAGATTTTGAAATTCCGTCATTTCCACAACAGAAAAATCCAAAACACGATGAGAATTGGGATGATAGTAGATTTTTGGTGTAAAATCCCCCTTTTTAACTTCTGTCATAACGTTTTGAAAAGCAATAAATAAGGCTTCCCCTCCCTCTGTGCTTATTTGCTGACAAGTGTCAGAGGGCTCTAAATCAGCACGGAAACAAATTTCTCCCGCCATAATAGGGCTGATGCCTGTGTGATTTTTATATAAAAAATCCTGAAGTTTTTGACCAGCCTGCAATTGAAGGGAAAATAAAAAATCTGACTTTTCTGCAAGAAGAGGATTTTTTTTGTTTTGCGAGGGTGGAAAAACATATTCTTTCCCGGGCAATACTTCTCTAACTGAGCTTTTTTCGTGGGAAATTCGTTTTATAGAATCTAAAATGCGTCCGTTTTCGTCGGTTAAAATAAGATTACTGTGCTTACCCATGATTTCCAAAATCAAATTTTTGACTGTCAAGTCACCCATTTCATTTGCAGACTCTACTTTTATGATGATAATGCGTTCAAAATCGGGCTGACAGATATCTATAATTCTACCCCCTGCAAGGTATTTGCGTAAAACCATACAGAACAAAGGGGCAGTCATTGGGTTTTCTTTCGCTGTTTCAGTGATATGGATTCTAGGGGTGCTTGAATTTGCGGATACCAATATTTTGCGGACAACGCCTATACCTCTTACCGTAAAACGAATTTCATCCGCCATCGGTTGATGGATTTTATCAATTCTGCCACCAATTAAATTTGTTTTCAGTTCTTGCACGATAGCTGCTGTGGTGATGCCGTCCAAAGCCATTAGGCGTTCCTCCTTTTTCATGATTATATGCCGATATAGTATAACATAGTAAGAAAAATAATTCATCTATGACAAAAATTAAAATTCCATTAAAAAAAGTACACTAATTTTTTGTTTTTTCTTGATATTTCTTAGGCAATAGGCTATAATGGGGTGCAATGTGTACAAAAGTAGTAGTATAGTTATTGTGCACTTAGGGGCTTTATTTTTTAGGGTGCTTTTCGAAGTTCTACTAAAATGATTCATATTGAAAAACAATAAAAATATTTTTGAGTAAGAAAGCGATGATTTGGAAAAATATGTGATGCGTCGCTTATGCAATGAAAGCACACAGAGAGTAAGAGAGAGGAAAAAAGTATGGAATCAAGCGTAAGAAGTATGACTGGGTATGGTCGAGGTGAGCATATTGCAGCGGATAGAAAGTTTACCATTGAACTAAAATCCGTAAATCATAGATATAATGATATTAATATTAAACTGCCTCGGTCCTTGATTAGTTTGGAGGACAAAATTAAAAAACACATTATGCGTCAGGTTTTTCGGGGAAAAACTGATGTTTACATTGGGTTTGAATCTTTTTCTTTAGATGATGTTGAGGTTAAGCTTAATGATGCGTTGGCACAGGCATATGCCGGAAAATTGAAAGTCTTGCAGGAAAAGTTAGGTTTAGAGGGTGGAAGCTTTTTGGAGTTAACAGCAAAATTTCCTGATGTAATTACCATAGAAAAGCCCCAAAAGGATGAACAAGTTATTTGGGAAGCCCTATTGCCTGCTTTAGATGAGGGGGTAGCACGTTTTGTGGCAATGCGCCAAACGGAAGGGGAAGCTTTGAAAAAAGATATTTTAACAAAGGGAGAACGGATCAAAACTTTGGTTGCAAAAGTTAAGGAGCGTTCACCTTTGGTTGTGGAAGAATATAGAGATAAGCTTAACAACCGTTTGAAGGATCTATTGGACGGCGTGGATGTTGATCCCCAGCGTGTTGCAACAGAGGTTGCAATTTTTGCCGACAGGGGCTGTGTGGATGAGGAAATTACCCGTTTGGAAAGCCATTTGGTTCAGCTGGCCGATATTTTGGAAAAGGGCGGACAGGTAGGCAGAAAACTAGATTTTCTGGTACAGGAGATGAACAGAGAGTCCAATACCATTGCCTCAAAAGCAAATGATATAAAGATTGTTCAGGCAACCATTGAATTGAAAAGCGAGATTGAGAAAATTCGTGAACAGGTTCAAAACTTAGAGTAATTGGGAGTGGTGGCATGGAAAAAATACAGTTTTTAAATATCGGGTATGGAAATGTAGTATCCGCAAATCGGGTGATTGCCATTGTAAGCCCGGATTCTGCCCCCATCAAACGTATTGTGCAAGAGGGAAAGGAAAAAGGAAGTTTAATCGATGCAACCTATGGCAGAAAAACCCGTTGCGTGATTATTATGGATAATGGGCATTTGGTTTTATCACCCAATATGCCTGAAACAGTCGGTGGCAGGCTTGCAGCAGAACAGAAGGGGAATTAACAATGAAGAAACAAGGAGTATTGCTAATTATTTCCGGTCCTTCCGGTTCGGGCAAAGGAACTGTGGTTGAGCAGCTTTGCAAAAAAGATGATTTTTCACTTTCAATTTCCGCAACAACAAGGGCACCTAGAGAGTATGAAAAAGATGGGGTTCATTATTTTTTTCATACAAGAGAAGAATTTTTGTATATGCAAGAGCATAAAGAGCTTTTAGAGTGGGCTGAATTTTGCGGAAATTATTATGGCACACCGCGTAAATATGTTGTGGAACAATTGGCTCAGGGAAAAAACGTAATCCTTGAAATTGAAGTACAAGGTGCGTTGCAGGTGAAAAAAATTTATCCCGACGGCGTTTTGGTGTTCCTGATGCCTCCCAATTTAGAGGAATTAGGCAGACGATTAACCAATAGAGGGACAGAAGATAAGGAAACAATTAACCGTAGAATTCATAGAGCTTTGGAAGAAATGGAATTGGTTCAGGAATATGATTATGTAGTGGTAAACGACACAGTTGAACAAGCTACAGAAGATTTACTGGCCATTGTTCAGGCAGAAAGAATGAAGTGTAGCAGAAATCCCAATATAAAGAAAATATTTAAAGGAGAGATTTAGAATGTTAAGACCTTCTTATACAGATTTGTTGGAAGTAATCAATCAAGAAACCAGTGATATTACCATTGGCAGCAGATATACCATTGTAATTGCCGCAGCAAAAAGGGCGAGACAACTTGTTGATCATGCAAAACCTTTGATTGATAATATCAAGGTTGATAAGCCTGTTTCAATTGCAGTAAATGAGCTTTATGAAGGTAAAATTAAGGTTCGTCAAGCTGGAAATATGAATGCTAGTGATGAAATGTTCATGATTGAGGATATAGAAGAAGATTTCGGAGCAAATGAGGAATAAACAAGGATATTAGAGAAGTGAGGGCGATAATCAAAATTTATTTTACGCATGGGAAGGGTTTTTGCGTAGAATTTTTGTTTATCGTCCTTTTGTTAGTATAAAATATTTTTAATAGAGGGAGGGGGAAAGAAAAATGAAGTTTGCCCGGGTGATTATTGGAATGAACAGTCCGGAAACGGATCGGGTTTTTGACTACCTTATTCCTGAAAATTTTGCACAGAAAGCCGTTCAAGGAGTTCGTGTTATTGTACCTTTCGGAAGGAAAAATACCAAAACAGAAGGATATATTCTTTCATTATCCAATGAAAGTGAAATACCTAAAGAGAAACTAAAAGCTATCACTGAGTTTTTGGATGATGGTAAACCAACATTCACCCCTCAAATGTTGCACCTTGCAGAATGGATGAAAGAAAAATATTTTTGCACCCTAAGCCAATGTTTGCAAGCAATTATGCCCAGTGGAATTCGCACGAAAAGCACATGGTATGTTTCGCTGTCTAAGACGAATGAAATGCCAGAATATGGCGATGGGGAACGGGCTGTTTTGGAGGCGTTGAAGGAGTCCGGAGGGGTTGCCGAGCTTAAGGATTTGGAAACTCTTTTTGGCAATGGACTGAAAAAAGTGATACAACAACTTCAACATAAAAATATGATATTCCTAAAACAGCAGCTTAGTAGAGGAGAATATAAAAATGAAGAGCGTTTTTATTCTTTAAACTTAAGCTCTCCATTGTTGGAAATGGCTATGCAAAAAGCGGAACAGGATAAGCGGCTTTTGGGGCAGAGGAAGCTCTTTCAATTATTGAGGCAAAAAGGGGAATGCTCCATTGAGGAAATTCGGAGCAGTGGCATCACAGAGTCCCCTATGAAAACGTTACTGACCAAGGGAATTTTGCTGGAAAAACGAAAAGAAAAAAAACGGGCAGTTTTTTCTTTGGAGGATTATGAGAAAACCACCCCTTTTCGACCTACTTTAGAACAGGCAAATGCATTGTGTCAAATTGAAGTCCAAATGATAAAGACGGAGAAAAAGCCAATTCTTCTTCATGGCATTACGGGAAGCGGGAAAACGGAAATTTATATGCAAAGCATTGCCAAAACACTGGCTATGGGGAAGCAAGCCGTGGTTTTGGTTCCTGAAATCTCTTTGACCCCTCAAATTATGGAACGATTTATTTCTCGCTTTGGTGCTGCTGTTTCCGTTACCCACAGTAGGCTTTCTGCGGGAGAAAGGCTGGATCAGTGGAAAAAGGCCAGAGATGGGGAGATTTCCGTCATGATAGGCCCTCGGTCTGCTTTATTTATGCCATTTTCCAATTTAGGAATGATTATTTTGGATGAGGCACATGAAAACAGCTATATTTCGGATATTACCCCCAAATATGATGCGAGGGAGGCGGCAAAGGAGTTAGCCAAGGACACAGGTGCTATTTTAATCATGGGAAGTGCCACCCCCGATTTAGTTACCTACCATAAAGCGGTTACGGGAGAATATCTTTTGCTGGAACTAAAGGAAAGAACAGGAGGCGGTGCTCTCCCTGAAATGAATATTGTGGATATGTGCAGAGAATTGGAGGAGGGTAACCGATCCTCTTTTAGTCGGGTATTACAAGAGGAAATTGGAAAAAATCTGGATAAAGGCGAGCAAACCATGTTATTTTTAAACAGAAGGGGATTTGCAAGTTTTGTATCTTGCCGTAGCTGTGGTCACGTGATGCGTTGCCCTGAATGCAACATTTCCTATACCTATCACGCAAAAGAAAATGTTTTGATGTGCCATTATTGTGGTAAAACTGAAGAGAATCCAAGGGTTTGCCCTGTTTGCGGCTCAAAATATATCCGCTATTTCGGGACAGGCACTCAAAAGATTGAAGAGGAGGCTAGGCGGTTATTTCCTAAGGCAAGAATTCTTCGTATGGATTTGGACACCACGTTGCGAAAGGATAGTCATAGCCGTATTTTGGAGGCCTTTCGTAATGGAGAAGCGGATATATTGGTGGGCACGCAGATGATTGCAAAAGGACATGACTTTCCAAATGTATCCTTAGTTGGCATTATGGCGGCAGATACATCTTTAAATACAGGTGGATTTTATGCCGCGGAAAATACCTTTCAGCTGATTACTCAAGCAGGCGGAAGGGCGGGACGTGTGAATGATATGGGGCGGGTTTATATCCAAACCTATCAGCCAAAGCATTACTGCGTTACCCATGCCGCCAAACAGGATTATAGGGGATTTTACAAAGAGGAAATTTTACTGCGTCAGATGATGGGATACCCTCCTTTTGGTGTTTTTTTCTCCGTGCTGGTTAGCGGGCAAAGTGAGAATGAAGTGGCTATGGCAGCGGAAGGACTTGTTAAAATGTTACATGAGAACAACCAAGACGAACAATTTTTCATAATGGGACCTGTGATTGCTGCACTTCCAAAATTCAGGGGAGAGTATCGACAAAGGATATTGATTCAAGGAAAAGAGGAAGAGTTGCTTGTTCAATTTGTGACAGCGGGTGTTGAAAAAATGAAAAAAATTATAAAAAAGGATATATATTTTAATCTAACCCTAAATCCCTTGAATATTGTGTAACAGCGGAATTTATGTTAAAATATCTGGTAAACACCATTAGCGTTCAATAAAATTGTGGGCAGTCAGGTGTTTAAGCCCAAAAAATATTTTGCATAAGATTCTTTTTGTAATAAGTATAGAATTTGGCTGTAATTAAGGGCGTTCGTGAATTTTTAGAAGCTGGGAATATTTTTGCATGAATTGTACTTTTAGGAGGTAAGATAAATGGCAACAAGGGAGATTCGTTTGAGTACGGATGAAGTTTTGAGAAAAGTATGTAAGCCTGTAAAGGAAATTAACGAGAAAACATTGATTTTATTAGATGATATGGCTGAAACTATGTATGCTGCCAATGGGGTTGGTCTTGCAGCGCCTCAGGTAGGTATTTTGAAGAGAGTTGTTACCATAGATGTAGGTGAGGGCTTAGTAGAACTGATTAACCCTGTCGTTGTGGAAAAAAAAGGTTCACAAATTGATTATGAAGGGTGTTTAAGTGTTCCCGGTAGAAGTGAGTTGGTTGAGCGCCCAGAATATGTAAGGGTTGAAGCTTTAAATCGTAACGGAGAAAAGATTGTAGTGGAAGGGGAAGAACTCATGGCTGTGGCCCTTTGCCACGAAACTGATCATCTGGATGGGATATTGTATATCGACAAAGCCATTCCGGAAGAGGATGTGGAAGAGGTTTAAGGAGGCGTAGCACATGAGGGTTATTTTTATGGGTACACCCGATTTTGCGGTGTATTCTTTGAAGGCTTTGCTGACACAGCATGAAGTGATTGCCGTTGTAAGCCAGCCTGACAAGCCAAAAGGCAGAGGTAAGAAACTAGTACCTACCCCGGTGAAGGAATATGCTCTGGAACAGGGTCTTCAGGTTTATCAGCCGGAAAAGGCACGAGATCCGGAGTTTGTTACATTATTAGAAGAACTTGCTCCAGATGTAATTGCCGTGACCGCTTTTGGTCAGATTTTACCTGAGAGCATATTAAATATTCCCAAGTATGGCTGTATCAACGTACACGGTTCTTTGTTGCCCCAATACCGTGGAGCAGCCCCAATGCAATGGTCCATTATAAATGGGGAAAAGGTTACAGGAATTACTACCATGTTTATGGCAAAAGGTATGGATACGGGGGATATGCTTTTAACAACGGAAGTTGAAATTACGCCGGAAGACAATTTTTCTTCCGTTCATGATAAAATGGCAGAAGCGGGTGCAAATTTACTTTTGGACACACTGTCTGCTTTGCAGGCGGGAACGGTGAAAAGGGTTCCTCAAGATCATGAGGCAGCTACCTATGCACCCATGATTACAAAGGAAACCGGTCATATTGATTGGACAAAAAGTGCTCAGGAAATCATTGATTTGATGCGTGGTCTGGATCCAACGCCCGGGGCATATACAGTTTATGAGGAAGAGCCTTTGAAGATTTTCAAGGGAATGCAAGCAGAAGGAGACTATCTTCAGGGGAAAACAGGCGAAGTTATTGATATTACCAAGAAGGGGTTCGTCGTAAAATGCGGCGATGGTGCATTGATCATTACGGAGTTGCAGGTCAGAGGCAAAAAAAGGATGGCGGCAGATGCGTATTTAAGAGGTCATGCAATGAACAAGGGCGTCCTTTTACAGTAACGGTCTATTTGGACTTTGCAAAAATAAAGGAGGAACCAATATGTTTTTTTTATTGATTTTAGCATTTATACTTTCGCTGTATGCACAGTCGAATGTAACAGGAACATATAACAAATACGCTAAGGTACAAAACAGACGAGGTTATACTGGCTCGCAGGTTGCCACAATGATGCTTCAAAATTCTGGAATCTATGATGTTAGTGTCGAAAGAGTTGCAGGAAATTTGACCGACCATTATGACCCTCGTACTAAAACCTTACGCCTTTCCCAAGGTGTACATGACAGTACATCTGTGGCGGCATTAGGTATAGCGGCCCATGAAACTGGTCATGCCATCCAGCATGACGTAGGCTATGCGCCCCTAGCGTTACGAAGCATTTTTGTTCCGGTTGCAAATTTAGGCTCGAGAATGGCAATGCCATTAGTTTTCATTGGTATATTGTTTCGTGGAAGTACCGGAAATTTTATGATTGAACTTGGGATTATTTTCTTTGCGGCAGCGGTTGCATTTACCTTGATTACCTTGCCTGTTGAATTTAATGCCTCTTCAAGAGCGATTGATCTTTTGGTGGATCAAAGCTTTTTGGATGAAAATGAAATCGGCGGAGCGAAAAAGGTATTAAAAGCGGCGGCGTTAACCTATGTTGCAGCAGCAATTGTAGCGGTAATGCAATTATTACGTTTGCTTGCTATTTTTGGAAGAAGAAGCGATTAAGTATAAAAAGAAGGCTGATTTTTAAATTGAAAATCGGCCTTTTGCCATTTCTTGTGAAAGCATGAAATCATGGGATAATGGCGAAAAATGTTGCTCTATGTCACAGAATACTTTATAATAATAATTTAGTGAATTAGATTTTAAACGAGATTCCTGATAAAGGGGAAAAAAGAATGATACAAATTAACCCGAGAGAAATTGCAGCCCAGGCTATGGTGGAAATCATGGAGGAAGGCGCATATAACAATATGGCATTACGCAGGCTGTTACGTCAGAACGGTGCAATGCCAACAAAGGACAGGGCACTGGTGACGGAAATTGTAAACGGTACTCTCAGAAATTTATATTATATCGACCATGTGATTAATCAATTTTCCAAAACCAAAACGGAAAAAATGAAGCCATGGGTTTTGGCGGTTTTACGCACAGCGGTATATCAGATGTACTTTATGAAAATACCAGATTCTGCCGCCTGTAACGAAGGAGTAAAGCTGATTGTGGAAAGAGGTTTGGCACCATTAAAGGGCTTTGTGAACGGTGTATTACGTACGGTTGCAAGGGAGAAGGGTAATATTGTACTGCCAGAGATGGGTACGCCGGAGTTTTTGAGCGTTCAGTATTCTCATCCACTTTGGTTAGTAAAGATGTGGATTGCATATTTTGGATACGATGAAACACAAATGCTATGCCAAGCTAATAATTGCCCGCCGGATGTAACAATACGGGTGAATACTTTAAAAACGGAGAAAGCCTTGCTGAAAAAGAAGTTGGAAAAAAAGGGTGTGGCTATTACCGATGGAGGACTTGTTCCGTTTGCCTTGCATCTAAAGAAGACTGCGGATATTGGTGGATTAGACGCCTTTACAGAGGGGTTATTTCATGTTCAGGATGAAAGCTCCCAGCTTGCCATTGAAGTTTTAGATCCCCAAAAAGGGGAAACAATTCTGGATCTTTGTGCCGCTCCGGGGGGGAAGAGCTTTACCATTGCACAAAAAATGGAGAACAATGGAAAGTTAATCAGCGGAGATATTTATGAACACAAAATTGAATTGATTTCCCAAGGAGCACAGCGCCTTGGGATTCGTATAATTGAACCCAGACAGCAGGATGCTACCCAGTATGATAAGACTTACATCAGGGCTTTTGATCGGGTTTTAGTAGATGCTCCTTGCTCTGGTTTAGGTTTAATGGGAAAAAAGCCCGATATTCGTTTGAAAAAGAATGGGGATGAAATCGATCAATTGGTGCCCATTCAGCGTCAAATATTAGAAAATGGGGCAAAATATCTGAAACAGGGAGGAATACTGGTGTACAGCACCTGCACTCTTTGTAAGAAAGAAAATGAGAAAAATATTGAATGGTTTCTAAAAAATCATCCTGATTTTATTGGGGAGGATATGACAGAATTTCTGCCCCATGAAATTTGCCAGGAGACTGCTAAAGAGGGGTATTTTACGTTGTTACCCCATAGAACCAATACAGATGGGTTCTTTATTGCGAAATTGAAAAGAAAGGGATAGCCATGACGAAAATAGATTTAAAATCAATGGATTTCGAGGAGTTGCAGCTTTTTATGGCGGAATTGAATGAACCCGGGTTTCGTGGGAAACAGGTTTTTGAGTGGATTCATAAAAAACAAGTTACCTCGTTTGATGAGATGACAAATCTTTCTAAAAGTCTAAGGGAAAAGCTTCAGCAAAATGCGACGCTTGGCGGTGTGGAAATGGTTCGCCGTCTAGTATCTCAAATGGATGGAACAAGAAAATATCTTTTTGCTTTAGAGAATGATTCGGTGATTGAAAGCGTATTGATGAAATATGAGCATGGAAATACCGTTTGCATTTCAACCCAAGCGGGATGCCGTATGGGGTGCAGATTTTGTGCTTCCACCATAGACGGTGTGGAGCGAAATTTATCCCCGGGGGAGATGCTTTCCCAGGTATATGAAATACAGAGAGATTGCGGGGCGCATATTCATGGCGTTGTCTTAATGGGTAGTGGTGAACCATTAGATAATTATGAAAATGTTGTGAAATTCATTCGCTTGATCAATCATCCTGAAGGTCAAAATATGGGGCAAAGACATATTACCCTTTCTACCTGCGGTTTGATTGAAAAAATGTATCTTTTGGAGCAAGAACATTTTCAGATTACCCTTGCGGTATCTCTCCACGCACCCAATGATGAAATAAGAAAAAAAATCATGCCTGTGGCTAGGGCAAATCCAATGGATCGTTTGCTGGCTGCATGCTTTAATTACACAGAAAAAACAAAGAGGCGTATAACCTTTGAGTATGCAATGATGCAAGGTGTTAACGATAGTGATGATTGCGCAAGAGAGTTGGCAGGTAAGCTTCAAAATATGCTTTGCCACGTGAATTTAATTCCCATAAACGATGTAAAAGAGCGGGATTATACGAAAAGCACTGATGAAAGAGTAAAACGATTTGCAGCTATTTTGCAAAGAAGTGGTGTGGAAACTACCATTCGCAGAAAATTGGGAAGCGATATTGATGCAGCTTGTGGTCAGTTGAGGCGCAGTCATTTAAAAAGTAAGTAGAAACCTCGTTTAAAAAATATGATTACAAAAGAAGGTTAAATTTGGGGGATTTTTACGAATTTTGCACACCGGAGGAGGTGTATTGTTTGAATGCAGTAGGAATCAGTGATATTGGGAAGTGCAGAAAGAATAATGAGGATGCATTTTATGTGCCTTCACCTGCGGACGACATTCAAAACCTATATATTATAGCCGATGGTATGGGTGGATGTAATGCAGGAGAGGTGGCGAGTCGATATGCCATTGACTCTTTTTTAGACTATATTCGACAGGAACAAATTTCACACGGTGAAGAAGATATTCCCGACTTATTAGCTGAGGCTATGGCAGCATCCAATAAGGCAGTATATGAAAAATCCAATTCTACCCGAGAATTTGCAGAGATGGGCACAACTTTAGTTGCAGCTGCGGTTCAAGATGGAAAAATATATGTTGCCTATGTTGGGGATAGCCGTGCATATTTATTTCGGAAAAAGGAGTTAAATCCTTTGACGACAGACCATTCTTATGTGATGGAACTGGTCAGGCTGGGCTCCATTACAAAAGAGGAAGCGGCGAATCATCCCAAAAGAAATATTATTACCCGAGCTGTGGGAATTAAAGAAGCTGTTGAGACAGATGCCATTGTGGAAAAGGCTATGAGGGGTGATATATTGCTACTTTGTACAGACGGTTTATCCGGAATGTTATCTGATAAAGAAATGGCGGATATTATAGGGAAGAGAATTGCCCTGGAAAAAAAAGCACAGAGATTGGTAGAAATGGCCAACGAACGAGGAGGATATGACAATATTTCCTTGATTTTGGTGGATGTAGGAGGTAAGAACTAATGTTGTTGAATCCCGGAACTGTCCTTGGGGATAGATATGAGATTATAGAAAAAATTGGCTCCGGTGGTATGGCTATGGTTTATCGGGGCAAGGATAAAAAATTAGACAGATATGTTACGATTAAGGTTTTGCGGGAAGAGTTTATTGGGGACGATGAATTTATTGAACGATTCCGTTCTGAAGCTTGTTCTGCAGCCAGGCTTTCTCATCCGAATATTGTTAGGGTTTATGATGTAGGAGAAGATGGGGAAATCAGTTATATTGTTATGGAATATATCCACGGGGATACGTTAAAGCAAGCGATTCGTCAAAAAGCTCCCTTTGATTCCCGCTCCACATTAAATGTGTCTATTCAAATTGCCTCTGCACTGGCGCAAGCCCACAAGGCACATATTATACATAGAGATATTAAGCCGCAAAATATTTTAGTTGGTACCGATGGTGTAATTAAGGTTACGGATTTTGGAATTGCCAGAGCGGCAACGGCATCTACCATGACTACAACAGCCAATGCGGCGGGTTCGGTGCACTATTTTTCCCCCGAGCAGGCCAGAGGCGGTTATGTGGACGAAAAGAGCGATATTTATTCTCTGGGCATTACTATGTATGAGATGATTACGGGTGTTTTACCCTTTCAGGGACACAATTCCGTTTCCATTGCGCTTAAGCATATCAGCGAAGAGCTCCCGGATATTAGGCAGTATAATCCTAATTGTACGCCTGCAATTGAGGGGATTATTAAGAAAGCCACTATGAAAAAAGCGGATGAGCGCTATGCTACGGTTGAGTTGATGCTGGCGGATTTGATTCGGGCAAGAACGGATACGGCAGGTGGATTTCTACATACGGAGGCACCTGTTAAGAAGGAAGTTGAGGCAGCACTTACTGCTGCAACCCTTGCAGGTACAGCGGTGAGTACAAATTCCGGCATGCGTCGCTCCAGGAGGGCGGAAGTGGCAGCTGAACTTCGTGAAAAGCAAGAGAAACAGACGAAAACAGATGAAAAAGTTGATGATCCTATTTCACCAAATGAGGAAAAAGTGGAGTTGGCGGATACTACAAAGGCAGCGGATCCAAAAGAAATTCAGTTCATCAAACGGAACAAAAATTCCCTTGCGGAACCTTCTGTTGAAAATGGAAGTGCACCAAAGCCGGTGCAGGAGCCAATGGTAAGTTTTGAAAAATATGGTAAGAAACTACGACTATCTAAAGAAGATGATTACGAAAAAGAATATATGGAGGCGGAGCCCGTGAAACAAAGTAAAAGGCCCCAGAAAATGCGCAGGAACCCCAGAAAAGAGGGGGATTACGGAAACGAACATGATCGTAATTCAGAGAAAAAGGTGATTATTGCAGCGATTGTTACTGCATTAATTATCATTGCGGTTATTACAGTAGCTGGCTTGAAGTTTTTAGGCGGCGGTTTTGGCGGCATTGTTTCATCGGAAAAAAATATTGAAGTTCCTACTTTTATTGGGGTGCCCCTCACCGATGCCAATTCTGCAGCAGAACAGTTGGGGATAGAATTGGTTGAAGAAGGACAAGATTATAGCGATTACTATGATGAGGGATATATCATTTATCAGTCTGTTGAGGATGGGACAATGGTTTCCAGCGGAGCCAAAATTGGCATTAAAACCAGCCTTGGATTGGTTTCCCATGATATGCCTTCTGTAGTAGGAGAAGAAGAAAAGACAGCTACAGCAAAAATTGTTTCTTTGGTGGGAACGACACCACAAATCGAATACGAATACAATGAAGATAAAGAAGTTGGCGTTGTTTTGGATCAAACCCCTACTGCTGGGCAGAGCATCAATGCGAAGAGTACAATTGTGTTAAAGGTTAGCAAGGGAGAGGAAAACCAAAACGTAGCTGTACCAAAAGTTACGGGATTGACGGAAGAACAGGCAAGAAATGATTTGACTGCAGTTGGTTTGGTGGTTGGAAACGTAGCGCAGGCGGAGAGTTCAACAGTGGAAAAAGGCAAGGTCATGACCCAGACAGTAAGTGCCGGACAGGAAGTACCCAGCGGAAGTATTGTAAATTTGGTGATTAGCTTAGGAAAGCCCGAAGCGGATGAGTCTGCTACAAATGAGAATAACAATAATACAAATAACGGTACAACAAATAACGGCACTAATAGCAATGAAGCCACAACAGGCTCCAAAACTTTTACAATTAATGCGCCTGCCGGTGCAGACGGTGATCTTTATGTTCGTGTTGTCAGAAATGATGCAGATGGACTGTTCCCTGCAGTGGATGAGACAAGAAATTCTACCCAATTTCCCTATACTGTAACCATCTCAGGCAGAGGAAGCGGTACGGTAAGTTGCTATATTGATGATGAGTTACAGTGGACACAAAATGTGAATTTTTCAGAATAAGGTGGCGGATATATGCTGGAAGGCGTAATAGTGAAGGGAATCGGTGGGTTCTATTATATAGACACGGAAAGAGGCATTTTTGAAACCCGTGCAAGAGGAATTTTTAGGAAAGAAGGCATCCGTCCAACGGTGGGGGATCATGTTAAAATTTCTATTTTGGACGAAAAAAATAAAAAAGGTAGTTTGGATGAGATACTGCCAAGAAGAAACGAATTGATTCGTCCTAGAGTGAGTAATGTGGATCAAGCCATTATTGTTTTTGCGGCAAAAAGTCCCAATATCAATTTAGATTTATTGGATCGATTTTTGCTTCTTGCTGAGGAACAAGAGCTGGAAATTGTCATTGTGATCAATAAAATTGATAAGGACAAGAAAAAACAGTATGAAGAGATTACTGCCATGTACCAGCAGGCGGGGTATCCTGTGTTCTGTACCTGTGCAGAATCGGGTACTGGGGTGGAAAATTTGAAAAAGGCTTTAGAAAATAAAATCTCTGTTTTTGCAGGGCCCTCCGGTGTAGGAAAAAGCAGCTTAATTAATGCAGCTTTTCCGGGTTTAGAATTAAATACGGGAGAAATTAGTGAGAAAATACAGCGAGGACGGCACACAACCAGGCACGCTGAGTTGATTTGCATTTCTGAAAATAGTTATATTGTTGATTCCCCTGGTTTTACTTCACTGTTTTTAAACCATATTCCATCGGAGAAACTGCAATACTATTTTAAAGAATTCGAGCCGTTTGTACACAAATGCTATTATAATGGATGTATGCATGTGAATGAACCGGATTGCGCAATTAAGGAAGAAATTGGAAAGGCGATTCATCCTTTGCGTTATGAACGGTATGTAACAATATTTCAAGATCTAAAGAATGAAGAAGAAAGGAAAAAATAAAATGGCTATTTATCTTTCCCCATCCATGCTTTCCATTGATTTTACAAAAATCGGAGAGCAGTTGGCAATCATTGAAAAGGCAGGTACCCCTTATATCCATCTGGATGTGATGGATGGACTTTTTGTACCCAATATTTCCTTTGGAATACCTGTAATTAAAGGAATTCGTAAGGCGAGTAACATGGTTTTTGATGCCCACCTTATGATTGTGGAGCCTGAAAAATATGTTGAAGAGTTTCGTAAGGCCGGTGCAGATATTATCAATTTTCACTTGGAAGCAACGGAAGATCCTAAAAAGGTAATTGATTTGATTCGTGGTACAGGGGCGAAGGTGGGCATTACCATTAAGCCCAAAACCCCAGTAGAGGCTTTAAAACCCTATCTGGCTGAGGTGGATATGGTTTTGGTTATGACGGTGGAACCGGGCTTTGGTGGACAAAAATTTATGGAGGATCAAGTGCTCAAAATTCGTCAACTGGCTTCATGGAAAAAAGAATTGAATTTGGGATATGATATTCAAGTTGATGGCGGAATTACTCAGGATAATGTTAGAATTGTTTTAGATGCAGGGGCAAATGTGATTGTTGCAGGCTCTGCTGTCTTCGGAAAAGAAGACATTGGGCAGGCAGCAAAGGGATTTATGGAAATTTTTAAGGAGTATGAGTAATATGAAGGCTGTTATTTTTGCAGGGGCAAAAATTACGGATTACGGATTTTGTAAAGAATATTTGGAAGATACCGATATTCTTATTTGCTGTGACGGAGGGTTACATCATACAAAAACATTGGGGTTGACACCTGATTACATTGTGGGTGATTTTGATTCTGTAAGCCGAGAGGTTTTGGAGTTTTATAAAGAAAAAAAAGTCCCTATTTACCAATTTCCTACCCGAAAAGATGAAACAGATATGCAGCTGGGGATTCGTTTGGCCTTGGAAAAAGGCGCTACGGATTTGATTCTTTTTGGTGGAATTGGTTCTCGTTTTGATCATAGCCTTGCCAATGCCCATTTACTTTTGTGGCTATTGAAAAAAGGGATTCGGGCTAGATTGGTGGATCAGAATAACTGTGTAGAGTTGGTGGATAAACCCATCACGATACATGGAAAAGTAGGGGATTTTGTTTCCACTATCCCTTTGTCTATGATGGTTAAGGGGATTACCCTTACGGGCTTTGAATACCCTTTAACAAACAGGGATCTTGCTTTAGATGATGAATTGATTGCAGTTAGTAATGTTTTGGCAAAGGAAGAAGCAACCATATATTTTACAGAAGGATATCTTTTTGTGATTCGTTCTAAAGATTAAATTAGGGAAATAGAAAAAAATCTTAATTTATCCATCGTTTCTTCTTGCAAAACTTTGACTTTTCTGCTAGAATATTTTTGTTATGTCACATAAAGCAGTAATAGAGGAGGTGCAGACATGGCTAAATGTGAAATTTGCGAAAAGGGCCAGATTAAAGGTCATAGAATCAGCATTAACCGTAGTCAGGTTAGTAGACGTGCGAATAGAAAATGGAAACCCAACGTAAAGAAAGTTAAAATCGTTGAAGATAATGGCAATGTGAAATCTATTTACGTTTGCACAAGATGTATGCGTGCAAATAAAATTACACGTGCAATCTAATTGACCGAAAGTATAAAAGCCTTTTTCCATAACTGGGAGAAAGGCTTTTTTTCGTATTGATCTTGTTTTTAGCAATGCCAAAAGTTGAAGATGAGCCATATCCCTGCGCCGATAAATAGAATGGCTAGTAAAGGTATACAATAGGGAAGGAAGACGGCCAGAAGCATACCTATGCCTAAAGAAATTAAAACAATGCCACAGAGCCATTTTATTTGTAAATATTGATTTCTTCTGCGCATATGCACACCCCCCTGTAGTATCTTTATTCGGAAGAAAGGTTTTATGTACCTAGGAAAACCAAATTTATTGATTTTTTCAAAAAAGAACAAGAAAATTAAGTCAGGTTGTAAGGAAATTAGCATCCATTATGCGAGGAAGGCTAGAAATGAACTATAGTGAATTAGTTTAAGAAAAGAAAGAGAGTATATTGCTTCTTTTCTTCGGCAAAACTTGTATTTTAACAGGGAATACGCTATGATTAAAAATATTGGTTATTTATTGAAATAAAAGGAGAAAGTTATGCTTGATATTTGTTTGCTGGGAACAGGCGGAATGATGCCTATGCCAGGACGGTTTTTAACGGCAATGCTGGCCAGAATGAATGGGCGGCTTTTGCTGATAGACTGCGGCGAAGGTACGCAGGTGACGATGAAAAAGCAGGGATGGGGCTTTAAATCTATGGATGTAATTTGTATCACCCATTTTCATGCGGATCATATTTCAGGACTTCCAGGTCTCCTGCTAACCATTGGAAATGCGGGAAGAGAAGATCCCCTTACAATTGTGGGGCCTCAAGGGCTTGAATACATTGTAGAGGGATTATGCAGGATTTGCCCTGAATTGCCCTTTCCAATTAGATTTATTGAAATAGGCAAAGATACGCCCAACCCCATTCAAGTAGGTGATTTTTCTATATCCTACTGTTTGGCGGAACATATGGTGAGATGTTATGCGTATCGTATTGACATACATCGAAAAGGAAAGTTTGATATAAAAAAAGCAGAAAGATTAGGACTTCCCAAACCTTTGTGGGGGATGATCCAAAAAGAAGGTTCTGTAGAATTTCATGGAGAGACCTATACTTCAGACATGGTAATGGGCGATGCCAGAGCAGGCATCGCGGTGGCTTATTGTACGGATTCCAGACCTGTGGACAGAGTGAACAACTTGATTCAAGGTGTGCAGCTTTTCATTTGTGAAGGCATGTACGGTGAGGAAGAGAAGAAACAAAAGGCAAGAGAAAATAAGCATATGCTGTTTTCAGAAGCAGCGCAGCTTGCCAAGAACGGAAATGCGGAGGAACTTTGGTTGACGCACTTCAGTCCATCCTTAAACGAACCGGAATTATTCTTGGGAATTGCACAGGAGATTTTTCCGAATACTGCATTAGGAGAAGAAAGAAAAAGCACGACCATCCTTTTCCCAAAGGAAGGATGAATTGGAGGAAAAAAATGATGGAAGATAAAAAAGATATTTATATATTGGCAATTGAAAGCTCCTGTGACGAAACGGCAGCGGCTGTGGTGAAAAATGGACGCGAGGTACTTTCTAATATTATTTCGTCTCAGATTGATTTGCATACTCTATATGGTGGTGTTGTGCCGGAAATTGCATCAAGAAAGCATATTGAGGCAATAGATGGTGTAATTACCCGGGCATTGCAGGAAGCAGGACTTACCTTAGATGAAGTAGATGCCATTGGTGTCACCTACGGTCCCGGTTTGGTAGGTGCTTTATTGGTTGGCTTGGCGGAAGCGAAGGCCCTTGCTTTTGCGGCAAATAAGCCTCTCATTGGTGTGCATCATATAGAGGGACATATTTGCGCCAATTATATTGAGAACAAAGATTTTGAACCCCCATATATGGCTTTGGTTGTTTCCGGAGGACACTCTCATTTGGTTTTCGTTTCTGATTATGGAAAATATGAAATTTTAGGTAGAACAAGAGACGATGCCGCAGGAGAGGCTTACGACAAAGTTGCAAGGGCTATTGGAATGGGCTATCCCGGAGGACCGAAAATTGATGCAGCGGCGAAAAAGGGAAATCCTGAGGCAGTGAAATTCCCCCGGGTATTTTTAGAAGAGGACAGCTATGATTTCAGCTTTAGTGGTTTAAAATCAGCAGTTTTAAACTATGTAAATAAACAGAAGATGATGGAGGCGGAAATCAACCCTGAGGATATTGCCGCAAGCTTTCAACAATCTGTTGTAGAGGTCTTAGTGAGCAAGACCATAAAAGCCGCTAAGGATAGGCATGTTAGCAAGATTGCTTTGGCGGGAGGTGTAGCATCAAATAGTGCCCTTCGAGATCAAATGAGACTTGCTTGTGAAAAGGAAGGGTTTCAGCTAAGCATACCGTCTCCCATTCTTTGCACTGATAATGCGGCGATGATTGGATGTGCGGCGTATTACGAATATCTAGCCGGTGTACGGGATGGTTTGGATTTAAATGCAAATCCTAGTTTGAAATTAGGGGAAAGATAAATGGGGGTGATGCTTTGATTCGTAAGGCGTTGGGGCGTGATTTAAATGAAGTTGCAGCAATATATGATGAAGTTTTGGACTATGAAGCGGCATCTGTTAGCTATACCAACTGGCAAAAGGGGCTTTATCCCACCAGAGCAGACGGAGAAAAGGCATTGGCAGAGGATACGCTTTTTGTTGGAGAAGATAAAGATGGGCGGCTTTTCGGATGCGTAATCTTAAACCATATTCAGCCAAAGGAATACGAAAATATTTCTTGGGAAATTCCAGGAGAAGTGCATGAAGTTTTGGTGATACATACCCTTTGCATCAGACCTGATTGTTATGGAAAAGGATTTGGGAGAGAATTTGTTGCATTTACAGAAAAATATGCCCAGCATTTAAAATGTAAAACCATCAGACTTGATACATATGAAGGCAATTCCCCTGCTATTGGCTTATATTCAAAACTGGGGTTTCGATTATCAGGGAAATGTCTTTTCCATTTTCAAAATGTTATATGGGAAAACTTAGTGTGTATGGAAAAAAGGGTAATTGACTAACGGAGCGCTCATGTAATTTAGAAATCAGTATTGGGAAGAGATAAGATATGAATTTTATGGGAGTTAGGTTCCTCTTTTTGTAATTTTTTATATGTTAAGAACGGTAGCTGAGAATTTTCGGCTACCGTTTTCATATACGTTATGTACTTCTATTTTAATTAATTTCAAGAAGGGGCAATAGCTCCAGCAGATTATGAATTTCATAGGTGGGCTGAAATGGGGTTTCATTGGAAAGATGGGCTGGATTAAACCAGCAGGTATCAATGCCCGCTGTAATGCCGCCTTGAATATCTGAGGAGAGGGAATCGCCAATGATGATAGCCTCACTTTTCTGAAAGTTTGGAATATGTTCAAAACAATAGTCAAAATACTCAAGCATTGGTTTCTGAAATCCCATGATTTCCGATACAAAAGAGCCTTGAAAGAAAGGTGCAAGACCAGAGCCGATTAAGCGTTTTTCTTGAGTAGAAGCAAGGCCGTTGGTTACGATGTAGAGAATGTGGGTTTTGGACAGTCTTGTAATGACATCCAGAGCATTTTCAACTAAATCAATCCCTTCGGATAAAGCCTGGCGGTATGTCTTTTCCATCAAGTGGCCATCTGCATCGATGGAAAATTGAGAAAAAGTTTCGGTAAAACGATTTTGAAAAATCACATCACGAGGCATCAGACCATTTTCATAGCTAGTCCAAAGCATATGGTTATGCACAAGATACCAGTCAAGAATTTCTTGGGTAAAAGGAATTCCCAAAGCGTCAAAGCTTTTTTTCAGAGCCTTTTGTTCGGATGTTGAAAAGTCTAAGAGGGTACGGTCAATATCGAACAGCAAAAACTTCTTTTTCATTAGTGCATACCTCCGTCTAAAGTGATAACTTGCCCCGTTAGATAAGAGGCGTCTTCATCAGCCAAAAAGATTGCCGTTTTTGCTACTTCTTCCGTGGTTCCAAAGCGCATTAAAGGGATTTCATCGGTTAAGGCTGTACGTTCCTCTTCATCAAAGCAAGCGTTCATTTGTGTCTCTATAACACCACAGGCTAGGGCATTTACCCGAATTCCTGATGGCCCGAGCTCTTTTGCCATTGCCTTGGTGAAGCTATTGATTCCACCCTTTGTGGCAGAGTAGACGGCTTCGCAGGAGGCACCCATTTCTCCCCACATGGATGAAATATTGATAATAGTACCGGTTTTTTTTCGTACCATGGATGGTACGGCAAGATGGGTACAATTAAATACGGAATACAGGTTAACTGCGGTAAGCCTTTGCCATTCTTGGGGTGTCATATCAGTAAAAAGCCCTATGTGGGAGATGCCCGCATTGTTAATTAATATATCCACACTGCCAAAAGTGCTTTCTATTTTATGAAACATTTTTTCGCAAGTTTCGTACTCAGAAATGTCACCAAGAAGAGGGAGAACGGGAACATTAGCTTGTTTTAGTTTTTGTTCTGTGGCAAAAAGAGCCTCTTTGCTTTGAGACGCATTTAGGACGATATTACAGCCTTTTTCGGCAAAAGCAAAAGCAATTGCCTGTCCAATGCCACGGGAAGATCCGGTTATAAAAACGGTTTTACCCATTAAACTCATATTATCACTGCTTTCTAATGTTTTTAATATTGTAGCGGAAATTCTTAAGAAATACAAGGCGCAAAGCAGTTGGAATTTTTATAAGAATGAGGTATACTTAATCTATTGACTTTTTGTCAGAAAGGGTGGAAGTATGTTAGAAGCGATAAAGAACAGAGAATTGGGGATTATGGAAATTTTATCCATATCCATAAACTTATTGATTAAAAATTTTAGACCTATTATGGTTGTAGTAATTATGCTTTTTTTCCCCATTAGTATTTTGAATGCAATGATTTTGGATAAACTAAGCACCAGCACAGCGATTGTTATGAATCTTATTGAATCAGGTGAGGCTTTTGAAAATTTTTCTGCGCATTCTTCTGTGTTTCTGGATTTTTTTGAAAATCATGCGTTGCAGATGGCAGTGCTGTTGTTTTTGGAGCCAATTGGGGTTATTTCAGTTGCGAAAATTACAAAAAACTATATAAACAATGAGCCCATTCATGTGAAAGATGCCATTGGAGAAGCGCTGAACTGTCTTTGGAAAGTAATTATAACTGGCATTCCTTGTTGTTTATTGATTTTTGCTGCAACTTTATTTTTTATTATTCCAGGTATATATCTTGGTGTAATTTGGACGTTTTACATATATGCCATTGGTTTAAAAGAAATAAAGGGCTGGAAGGCCCTGGAATACAGCAGAAAATTGACCCAAGGTAAATTTTGGAAAACCTTGCTTTTTCTTATTGTAATTTCCTTTGTTACAGCCGGATGGGACTGGATTATTAGCAATGTATGTCTGCTTTTGCCGGAGCATATCGGAACTGATATTTTATATTTTACTTTGACATACATATCAGGAAGTTTTGCTTTTATTGCAATGACGGTTTTATTTATGAACAGAGAAGTGGTTTTGTTGGGAAATAGATATATGCCAACGGAATATGCAACGGAAGATGCATCTAACGAGGACAAAAACTAGTTAAATTTGAGGCTTTTTTCTTAAGTATATGAGAAAAAGCCTTTTATTTTTGCAGTTTTTAGGAAGGTAGCCATTATCTCAGATGTCAAATAAAAAATACCATGGGCGATTTATGGTGATTTGTTGTTATTCTGGCACAAGAACAAAAAGGGATTTTGAAACCGCCTGATAAGAGTAAAAAAGCATTTTTACCGTAAATATATAACGAAAATCGAAGAATCAGAATTGCGTGGGATGAAAAATGTCCCGATTTGGAAAAATATTTTTAAAAAAGTCTAGGAAAAGAAAAAACCCTCTGCTATAATAAATTAGATAATCTTTATATTTGAAAGAATGGTGGGCAAAAGATGTATTCGATAGAGCAATCCTTTTCACAGGAAGAAATGAAGTATATAAAATTACTTTCAAATCAGTATAAAAATATTAATAGCGCGGCAACAGAGGTAATGAACCTTAAAGCCATATTAAATTTGCCAAAGGGCACAGAACATTTTGTTTCTGATATTCATGGAGAAGCGGAATCCTTTAGTCATGTTTTACGAAATGCATCCGGGGTTATTAAAAACCATATCAGTGCAATTTTCGGTGCAAGTTTGCTGGAAAGTGAGAAGAAAGCTTTGGCAACTTTGATTTATTATCCGGAAAAAAAGCTGGAAATGATGATGGAACAGGAAGAAGATTTGAATGACTGGTATAAAATTACGTTACATAGACTGGTTCGTATTTGTAAAGTCGTTTCTTCTAAATACACACGTTCCAAAGTTAGAAAGGCACTTCCCAAAGAGTTTTCTTATATTATTGAAGAGTTGCTTCACGAAGACAGCGTAAGCCGGGACAAGGAAATGTACTATAACGAAATTATTCGCACCATTATTGATCTGGATCAGGCGGATCGTTTTATTATTGCATTGGCGAACCTGATTCAAAGACTGGCCATTGATCAGCTTCACGTAATCGGAGATATTTATGACAGAGGACCTAATGCTGCGACGATTATGGATATCTTGGCTCAATATCATTCTGTTGATATTCAGTGGGGCAACCACGATATTGCTTGGATGGGAGCGGCGGCAGGCTGTCAGTCGTTAATCTGTAACGTCTTACGTATTCAAACCAGATATGCAAATTTGGATACCATTGAAGAGGATTACGGGATTAACTTGATCCCATTGGCAACTTTTGCTATGGAGAACTATGCAAACGATCCTTGCACGCAGTTTGCGCCAAAAGGCACGGAAGAACTGAACGACAAGGATTTCAATATGATTGCCAAAATGCATAAAGCAATTTCTGTATTGCAATGGAAAATGGAAGCACAAATCATTAAGCGTCACCCTGAATTTAAGATGGACAATCGTTTGTTATTGGATAAAATTAATTTTGAAAAGGGAACGATCAAAATTGAGGGAAAAGAATATCAGATGAATGATACGAACTTTCCAACCATTGATCCAAAGGATCCCTATAAGTTGACACCGGAAGAACAATTTGTAATGGATAAAGTAAAATCCTCTTTTGTAAACAGCCAAAAATTGCAGGAGCATATTCGTGTTCTTTACAGTAAAGGAAGTATGTATACTATTTTTAATTCCAACCTTTTGTTCCATGGGGGGATTCCTATGAATGAAGATGGAACCATAAAAACTGTGACTTTCCGTGGTAAGAAGTATTTCGGAAAAGAATACTTGGATGAAGTAGAAAGATCTGTTAGAGAAGGGTACTTCAGCAAGCCCCATAGTGCAAACAAACGGGAGTGCATGGATATTATTTGGTATTTATGGTGTGGGGAGGATTCTCCGTTATTTGGAAAGAAAAAAATGACAACCTTTGAGCGGTATTTTATTGATGATAAAACAACCCATAAAGAGGTTAGTAATCCATATTATTCTTTGCGAAACGAAGAGAGTGTCTGCAAAATGGTACTATCGGCTTTTGGTCTTGATCCCGATACTTCCCATATTATCAATGGTCATGTGCCCGTGAAGGTATCAAAAGGAGAGAGCCCCATTAAAGCAAACGGAAGACTTTTTGTGATTGATGGTGGATTTGCCAAGGCATATCAGAAAGTAACAGGCATTGCCGGTTATACTTTGATTTATAACTCCCATGGTCTGGTATTGGTTTCTCACGAACCTTTTGTTTCCACGGAAGTGGCTATTGCAGAGGAAAAAGATATTCTTTCCTCTACGGTTGCATTGCAGTATACCCAAGATCGTATTCGAGTAAGAGATACAGATATTGGTAAAAAATTATTAGAAAGTATTGAAGAATTAGAAAAACTGCTTTATGCATACAAGAACGGCTTAATCAAAGAACAATAAGAATCACAAGACCGCCAATCCTTAGAAAACTGGGAAAGGCGGTCTTGTGGATTTCTTTAAAGTGTTATCCTGTCTCACGAAAAAGAGCTATTTAAGAAAAAGCATAAGGTTTTATAAATAGGGGCGAAAAAATTGTTTTTGCCCTTTTTTCTATGATATAATATATAATTAAAAATGATTTTAAAAGATTCTTAGGGTTTGGCATAGAAGAAAGTTTGAAATTTTTCATTCCTTTTTTCTATTTATGGTATACTAAAGGATAAAGGATATAATAAACAATAGTATTCTTAACGAAACGAACGAGGTATTATGATGAACAAAAAAGTATTACGTACACTGGAGTATGACAAAATAATTGAAAAATTAGCGGGACTTGCCGTTTCCCCTATGGCCAAGGAACGTTCCAGGGAATTGCACCCGGCAACAACAATGAGCGACATAGCCCTTTGGCAGCAGGAAACCTCGGAAGCCACAGGCATGATTTTGCGGAAAGGGACCCCTTCTTTTGGTGGCTTTCGTGAAATCAGACCCCAGTTAAAGCGAGCAAGTATGGCAGGGGTTCTCTCTATTTCAGAATTGATGGGCATTGGGGAGTTTTTGTATGTATGCCGTAAGATCAAGAATTACGGAAAGCATGAAAATAAAACGGAATCCTATGAGCGAATGGATGAATATTTTGAATTATTGGCACCATTGCCGTCTTTGGAAAATGAAATCAGCCGTTGTATTCTTTCGGAGACAGAAATTTCTGATGATGCAAGCAGTGAACTTCGAAATATTCGTAAGGAAATTAAAGCTTCCAATGAAAAGGTAAGGGATCATCTGAATGGGGTAATTTCTTCCTCGGCATACAGAAATATGTTGCAGGATTTTGTAATAACCATTCGAAATGACCGTTACTGCGTTCCTGTAAAAAGTGAATATAGAAACAGCTTTCCGGGTATGATTCATGATCAATCTAATACAGGGGCAACCCTATTTATGGAGCCTTTAAGTGTCATCCAATTAAATAATAAGATTAAAGAGTTGCAAGCAAAGGAAAAGGACGAAATTCGTAAAATTCTAGTTGAGTTATCAAGTTTGGTTACGGAAAACACACTGATTTTGGAAGCGGATTTGGAACTTTTGACACAAATGGATTTTATTTTTGCAAAAGGGGCTTTATCTATTTCCATGGGGGGCACACAACCTTTATTTAACACAAGGGGATATATTAATATTCAAAAAGCAAGACATCCTTTATTAGATGAAAAAGCAGTTGTCCCCATTAATATTTATTTGGGAAAAGATTTTACAACGTTATTAATTACTGGGCCCAATACAGGTGGTAAGACAGTTGCCATAAAAACTCTTGGTTTATTTACACTGATGGGTCAGGCGGGGTTGCATATTCCTGCCTTTGACCATTCCCAATTGGCAATTTTTGATAATGTTTTTGCCGATATTGGAGATGAGCAAAGTATTGAGCAAAGCTTGAGTACCTTTTCAGCGCATATGACGAATATTGTGAGGATTATGGAAGAAGTAACGGATGATTCCTTGGTTCTTTTTGATGAATTGGGTGCGGGTACGGATCCTACGGAAGGGGCTGCCCTTGCAATTGCCATTATTCAAGCTTTAAAAGAAAGAAAAATACGAACAGCAGTGACCACGCATTACAGTGAACTCAAGGTTTATGCTCTCTCTACGGAGGGGGTTGAGAATGCCTGTTGCGAGTTTGATGTGGAAACATTACGTCCAACCTATCGTTTACTCATTGGGATTCCCGGAAAAAGCAATGCCTTTGCAATTTCCAAGCGATTGGGTTTACAGGAATATGTTTTAGAAAGTGCAAGGGAATTTATTAGCCAAGATGAAGCACGGTTTGAAGACGTGATTACAGATTTGGAAATTAGCAAGAAATCTGTGGTATTTGAACAAGAACGAGCAGAGCAGTACCGCAAAGAGGCAGAAAGTCTTAAGCTTGAAGTAGAACGGCAAAAAGAAAAAACCAGAGAACAGAAAGAAAAAATATTACAAAAAGCACGAGAAGAAGCAAAGCTAATTTATGCACAAGCAAAGGAAGAAGCGGACAGTATCATTAAAGAAATGAACAGACAGGCAAAAGAAAAAGGAAATCAACAAAAACTGAATGAAAATAGAGCAAAGCTAAAGGAAAAGCTATCTTCTGTGCAAGAAGATTTTTTAAAGTCCAAGAAGGTAAAACCCAACCACAAAGTGCCTGAAAAATTACAGGCGGGGGACCGGGTTTATGTAATTTCCTTTGACCAAAACGGAGAAGTAATTTCACCTCCGGATAAGAACAAGGAAGTTATGGTACAAATGGGGATCATGAAAGCAAAAATTCCTTTGGCAGAGCTGATGATGGATGACACGCCCAGACCTATGGAAAAAAAGCAAAGACAAGCACCCAAGGCTAAAGTTGCAAAGAGTCAATTTATTTCAGCGGAAATTGATTGCAGGGGGCAACTTGTGGACGAGGCATTGGCCAACATAGACAAGTATATTGATGATGCCTATTTATCAGGACTGAAGCAGATTGTGATTATTCACGGAAAGGGAACAGGAGCATTACGGGCCGGAGTGCAAAGCTATCTTAGAACAAATTCTCATGTGAAAAGCCAAAGGCCTGGGGTGTACGGCGAGGGCGAAGCGGGTGTTACCGTGGTAGAATTGAAGTAGACAAGTGTCAGGGGGGATTTTCATGAGTGGGAAACAAAAGATATTGATTGTGGATGATGATAAGCATATTGCAGAACTGATTTCTCTTTATTTAGAGAAGGAGGGGTATGATACCAAGGAGGCTTATGACGGCAAAGAAGCACTGAAAGAAGCGGCAGAAATTAAGCCTGATTTAGTCATTTTAGATTTGATGCTGCCCGGCTTGGATGGGTATCAAGTATGCACTGAAATTCGGAAATCAAGCAATGTGCCTATCATTATGCTGACCGCAAAAGGAGAAACATTTGATAAAGTGCTTGGGCTTGAACTTGGAGCAGATGATTACATGGTTAAGCCTTTTGAGTCCAAAGAGTTGGTAGCCAGAGTAAAGGCTGTTTTACGACGGTATGAGCCAAAGCAACCTGGGGATGCCAATATTTTGAGGTATCCTAATTTGGAGATTAATATTTCGAATTATTCCGTTTCTTATCATGGGAAAAGCTTAGAATTTCCGCCAAAAGAATTTGAACTTTTATATTATTTGGCAGAGCACCCAAACCGTGTATTTACCAGAGAACAGCTTTTGGATCAAATTTGGGGCTATGAATATGTTGGAGACACAAGAACGGTTGATGTGCATGTAAAGCGAATCCGAGAGAAGCTTCATCAGGATGATGAGTGGGGAATATTAACCGTTTGGAGTGTAGGATATAAATTTGGCAAGAAGTGATTTGAAAAATTTTATACACTTCACAAAAGAACCATAGAAATAACAAAAAATGGTAAGTGCTAATGCTACGGGGTTATGGGAACCAAAAAGGCGGCTAATGTCAATAGCCGCCTTACATAAATGAATCTTTTGTAATGCAAGAATGATAATTTTAGGGTTGTAAATCTTTTGGGGAGTCAGTATTTTCTTGTGGCGTTACGGATGGATCCCCTTTAACATCTTCTTTATTAGAGGATGGAGCATCATCGGTTTTTTCTTCCAGAGCTTTGATTTCTGCTTCAGCTTTTTTTTGCTCCATTTCTATTTTTTTAGCGTGTTGCTTTCTAATGTTTGTAAGGCGCATCATAATACAGAAAATGTAGAGGAAAAAAAGAAGATAATAAAAGCTATTCATATTTGACCAAGGTGTTCGAATTAAAATGAAAAGACCAAGACACATTAAAATAATATCAGTAACAGCGTGCTTTTTTTTGTTTGGTTTTTGATTTGAGTTTTTATTCATGGGGTTGTAAAACGGTAGTACCGTTTCTCTCCTTTCTTCATTGGATACATACATTCATTCATTATAACATTTTTTCAGAATTTTGGAAGTATTTTTGATGTATTATTTGGAGGTAAAATAATGCGGAAAGAGTCAATTGTAAAAAAACAAATGTTGCAGTACATAGGTACAATTGTGATTTGTGTACTGATATTAGGAGGAATACTTTCTGTTGTCTATACGCAGCATTATATGAAGGAAAAACGGAATGAACTTATCCAACAAGGGCGAAAGGTTTCCGCTGCTTTTTCCAATGCTTACAGAACGGGAAACTTAAGCAATTTAAGCTATGAACTTCAAGTATTAGAGGAGTATATGGGAGCAGGAATTTTAATGGTCAATTCTAATGGAGTTGTTGTTTTGGCATCCCCGGGACTTGATGAAATGATGATTGGGCAGTCCTTTGCCTATGATGAATTGGTGGCAGGTGTAAAAGATGGCAACATTGTTTCCATGGAAACCAAGGCCGCTGGATTGTTTGATGTTCCCATGCTGGTAGTGGGGTATCCCCTTTCTGTAGGAGAAATGGCCGGAATTTTTATGTGTCGCTCTATGCCAGAAATGGAACAATCCCTATATCAAATGTATCAGGTGGGGGTTGTCAGTATTTTTGTTGTATTTCTTTTTGCCATTGTTGTTAGTTATGCTACCTCAAAAAAAATGACTCGACCCATTAAAGAGATGAACGAAGCAGCTAAGGTTATTGCCAGTGGGAATTTTGATCACAGGGTGGATATTATAAGCAAAGACGAGTTGGGGGAACTGGCGAAAAGTTTTAACGATATGGCAGAAAGTCTGCAAAACAACGATAAGACAAGACGAGATTTTATTGCTAATGTATCCCACGATTTGCGTTCACCTCTAACTTCTATGCAGGGATTTTTAACAGCAATGCTGGATGGTACCGTACCTATAGAAAAACAGGAAAGGTATTTGCAAATTGTTTTGGAGGAAACCATGCGTCTTTCCCGGTTAACAGAGGGAATTGTTGATTTAAGCCGTGCGGAAAGCAGTAAAATTATTTTAGATGAATCGGACTTTGACCTGAATGGGCTAATTCGAGATAATATTAATTTATTGGAGCCGCAGTTAAATGAGAAAAATGCTGTAATAAAAGCAATTTTTGCTGACCAAGTGACTATTATTCACGGTGATGTCGATAAGATTTCCCGTGTGATACAAAATCTCCTCAGCAATGCGGTGAAATTCTCACCTGTGGGGGGGCTGATAGAGGTGGAAACTACAAAAACTGAGCGGAAAAAGGTATTGGTTTCTATAAAAGATCATGGCATTGGTATTAGACAAGAGGATCAGAAATATATTTTTGATCGCTTTTATAAAGCGGACAGAACCAGAAATCAAGATATGCATGGAAGTGGGATTGGGCTAGCTATTGTAAGAGAATTTTTGCAAGCTCATGACGAGGGAATCACGGTGAAAAGTGTGGAAGGGGAAGGTAGTACCTTTATATTTTCACTAAAGTTGGCAGAGGAATAAAAAACAGTGTCTATTGTAAGTTCTACAGTAGACACTGTTTTTTTTATAGTAAAAATCCAAGAAAATCTGTTTATAGTTTTTCTACTTCATCCATCCACACACGGTTAGAAGCATCAGTTGGCATACGCCAATCACTTCTGGGAGACAGACACAAGGCACCAACTTTTGGTCCATCGGGCAGGCAGGAACGTTTGAATTGCTGCATGAAGAAACGACGGTAGAAGTTTTTCAGCCATTTCAAAAGGGTTTCTCTGGGGTAGCTATTACCAAAGGCCTGCTCTGCCAAGAATAGAACCTTTGCAGGTGAAAAACCAAATCGGATAATCTGGTACAGGAAAAAGTCATGTAGTTCATAGGGACCTACCAAATCCTCCGTTTTTTGGTTGATATTTCCGTTTTCATCAGGAGGAAGCAATTCTGGGCTTACAGGGGTGTCTAAAACGTCCAAAAGAATTTCCGAAGCTGCTTTATCCAGTTCCCCTGTGCTGGCAACCCAATGAACTAAAACACGAACCAGTGTTTTGGGAATGCCGGCATTAATACCATACATTGACATATGGTCGCCATTATAGGTTGCCCAGCCAAGGGCTAATTCTGACAAGTCACCCGTTCCAACAACGATGCCTCCCGTTTGATTTGAAATATCCATGAGGATTTGTGTTCGTTCTCTCGCTTGGGTATTTTCGTAAGTAATGTCGTGGACATCTGGATTGTGACCAATATCTTTAAAATGTTGAAGGGAAGCATCACGAATAGAAATTTCTCGAATGCTGACACCCAGTGACTTCATCAAATTTAGGGCATTTTGATAGGTGCGATCAGTTGTGCCAAAGCCCGGCATGGTGACACCTAAAACATGGTCTCTAGGGACACCTAAAAAATCACAAGCTTTTACGCAAACCAAAAGAGCCAAAGTAGAATCTAAGCCACCGGAAATTCCAATTACAAGAGTTTTGGCATGTACATGTTCCATACGACGAGCCAAGCCTGTTGTTTGGATCATAAAAATATCATGGCAACGCTTGCTTAAAGTAGCATCGTCTTTGGGAGTAAAGGGTTTTGCAGTAATGGGACGTGAAAATACACCCATTTCGCCTTCTGCCATGTCAAATTTAATTTCACGATAGAATCTTTGGGCATCAGATTTTGCGAGCTGAGTCATAAAAGTTGTATGCTTACGTCGTTCACTTGCCAACAGTTCTAAATCCACATCGGCACAAATGAGCTGATTATCACGGGCAAATGGTTTTGATTGACCTAGAAAAACGCCATTTTCGTAAATCAAACTATGGCCGCTAAAAACCGTATCTTGTGTGGACTCCCCAATGCCGGCAGAGGCATATGCATAGGCAGCTATGCAACGGGAAGACTGTTGTGCCACAAGCTGATGGCGATAACCCGGTTTTGCCGCAAGCTCGTTGCTGGCAGAAGGGTTTAATAAAACGGTAGCGCCATACAGGCTTAAATAGGAACTTGGAGGCACGGGTCCCCACAAGTCTTCGCATATTTCTACACCCACTTTAAGATATGGTATATTTTCAGCTGTAAACATAAGATCTGAGCCAATTGGAACAACTTGTCCTGCATAAGATATTTCTTCATGAATCAAATCGTCAGCAGATGCAAACCATCTTTCTTCATAAAATTCACTATAGTTGGGAAGCAGTGTTTTCGGAACCAAACCTAAAATTTTTCCCTTGTGTAAAAGAGCAGCACAGTTGAAGGTTTGATTATCAGTTAAAACAGGTACGCCAATTAAAATTAGCATATCGAGTTCCTTTGTTTCTTCTGCAATTTCTCTTACTGTTTTTTCTGCGGCTACCAACAAAGGGTTTTGAAAAAAGAGATCGGCACAGGTATATGCAGTGATGCAAAGTTCGGGAAAAGTAAGAATTTTTACTTTTTTCTCCACGGCTTTGTCAATTATTGCCATAATTTCGGTTTTATTAAAAACGCAGTCGGCAACTTTTAGCTTTGGAACAGCAACTGCGACCTTTACATAGTTGAACATGATTCTCACTCCTTAGAATTTTCTGAACAAACCGATTACTTTACCCAAAATAGTTACATCCCGAACGATAATGGGGGACATGGAAGCATTTTCCGGCTGAAGACGGATAAAATCTTTTTCCTTATAAAAGGTTTTTACAGTGGCGAAATCTTCAATAAGTGCAACAACGATATCCCCATTGTTTGCGGTATTCTGCTGGCGGACAAGAATTAAGTCTTTATCAAATATACCGGCTTCTATCATGCTTTCTCCTCTTACGCGAAGCATGAAAACAGTATCATTATGAATATACTCTACTGGAATGGGAAAGGTATCTTCAATATTTTCCGTAGCCAAAATAGGTGTACCAGCTGTAATCGTTCCGATGATAGGTACTTGCACCAATTCTTTTTGAGGGGAGTCACAAAAGTCCGGAGCTAAAATTTCAATTGCACGGGGCTTGGTGGGATCACGGCGTATTAACCCTTTTTTCTCCAGTCTGGCAAGATGACCATGAACGGTTGATGTAGACTTAAGACCAACAGCCTCGCAAATTTCTCTAACTGAGGGTGGATAACCTTTTTTTCTAACTTCAGATTTCATATATTCCAAAATTTGTCTTTGTTTTGATGACAAATCGGCCATGAATAACACTCCTTTTTATAGATTTTGTAGAAAAACAATTATTTATTCAAAACAATTACGATACAAGAAAATTCTTACATTTTTTATAGTATATCATAAAGCACATACAAAATCAAACCTACGTTCGGAAAAATTAAGAATAATATTGACAAGGAATGTAAGTTCGGTTATTATTAAGACAAAGAAAAGAAAGTTTGTTCGGTATGGAGGTGCTTTGTGTGGGCAAATATATAGAAAAAGAATTGGTTAAAATGTCACAGGCAATTCGTGAAAAAGTTTTTTTGCTTTTGGTACTAGGATTCATAATAGGCGTGGGAACCTTTGCAATGGGGGCGCAGTCCATGAGAGAGATGGAAGTGTATTATGAGTGTGTTTTGATTCATTCCGGTGATACACTTTGGGGGATTGCCCAAGAATATAAAGGGGAGAGTCAGGATATAGAACATATGGTTTACGATATTATGAAGGTGAATGGAATGTGTTCTGAGAACATAAAGGCTGGTGAAAGTTTGATCGTTCCTGTCAAAAAAGGAAAAATATAATTTAACAAGAGTAACCAATTTGAAAAAGATGAAAATATTTTTGATGGGAGAATTATAAAGCCTCATGGAAAAAAATAAAAATAAATAGAGAGACTGAAGCGTGAGAATGCAAAGATTTTAATTAAATTGGTCATAATAAAACAGTAGGTATTAAAGGTCATATAAATGTTAGAAAAAGGTGGTTTATGTGTCTATAAAATCATTATTGCGTTTGTGTGTTTGAATTAAAGCACGATTGCTCGATAAGTAGATATATTAACCTTATGATAACGTAAAATGTAATTTGGATTAAGTTTAAAGTGCAGTGTGCTATTATATTTTAATGGTATGAGCAGTCAATTTCTTAAGCATTTTTTACTTTTATTTAAAGTTATTGTTATATGGTATTGAATATGGTAAAATTAAAAAAATTTAAAAAAGTATTTTGGCTCCGCCTGATTCTGTTGTTTGGAACAAAAGAGCTATAAGAAAGGGGAAGAATATGTTACCTTGGATCGGAGTATTGGCAATATTAGGTTTGGTGCTTGTTTTTGCAGAGATGCTAATACCCGGTTTTGGCGTTTTTGGTGTTTTTGGCATAATCTCTTTATTATGCTCAACAATTCTAGCAGCCAAAATGTATGGTGTATTTGTATTTCTAATCATGCTTGTGTCGCTGATTGCTTTGTTTTTTGTCATGCTTTTAATTGCTAAAAAAAGCGGATTGTATAATAAGGTGGTACTGCACGATCGGCAGGAGATGCAAGATTTTGACGAAACTAAACTTGCAGGTCTAATTGGTAAAATTGGAATAACACAAACAACGTTAAGACCTTTTGGTATTGCGGAAATCGAAGGGGTAAACTTTGATGTTCGTTCTTTGGGAGATTTTATTGAGAAAAATCAAAAAGTCAAGGTGATTCAAATTTCGGGAAAAATTGTTACAGTTAAGGAGTGGAATGAGGAGTAATACTATCATAAGGAAATAAGGAGGCATTTATTTATGTTTGATTTAATACCGGTGGTGCTGCCACTCATTGTTATTATTGTTGTTGTGATGATATTCTTAAGCTTTGTACCATTGGGCTTATGGATTTCGGCTATATCATCTGGGGTAAGAGTTAGCATTTTCTCATTAATCGGTATGCGTTTGCGTCGTGTTCGTGCGGATAAGATTATTCGTCCCCTTATCAAAGCGCAAAAAGCGGGGATGGATGTAAATGCAAATCAGCTGGAGTCTCATTTATTATCAGGTGGGCGTGTGGACAATGTAGTAGATGCACTTATTGCTGCCCACAGAGCGAATTTGGACCTTTCCTTTGAGAGAGCGGCAGCAATTGATTTGGCAGGACGTAATGTGTTTGAAGCCGTTCGGATGAGTGTAACCCCAAAAATCATCGAAACCCCTTGGATTTCTGCAGTTGCTATAGATGGGATTGAGGTAAAAGTTGTTGCAAAAGTAACTGTTCGTGCAAATCTTGCCAGATTGGTCGGTGGTGCTGGTGAAGAAACAATTATTGCCAGAGTAGGCGAGGGTATTGTTACTACAGTTGGTTCATCACAAAGCCATAAGAGCGTTTTGGAAAATCCGGATTTAATTTCTAGAACTGTTTTATCAAAAGGTCTTGATAATGGAACAGCGTTTGAGATTTTATCTATTGACATTGCCGATGTAGATATCGGCAGAAATATTGGTGCGCACCTTCAAATTCAGCAGGCAGAGGCTGACAAACAAATTGCGCAAGCGAAGGCCGAAGAACGCCGTGCAACAGCAATTGCAAAAGAGCAGGAAATGAAAGCTGAAGTTGAACATATGAAAGCAAAGGTTGTGGAAGCAGAGGCAGAAGTACCTATGGCTCTTTCAGAAGCATTACGCAGCGGTAATTTAGGAGTAATGGATTACTATCGTATTCAAAATGTTCAGTCTGATACCAGCATGAGAAATAATATAGGAAAAGCAGATTTGACAAATATAATTAAACCTAAAATTGAACCCACAGATAAAGCATAATTAAAGTCCGTGGAAATATGAGAATGAAGACCGTCCCAATTGGCGGTCTTTATTTTTAAATGTAGGAGTTGATTTTCCATAGCTTTTAGAATCGATCAGCACGAGTATAACAAGCAATTTGGAAAATTATTTAAAAATTAATAAAAGAAAAACATATAGAAAATATAATCGGAAAGGTATGATTTTTGATAAAAGATTATTTTCCTAAAAAGGGGGATTTTTATGTCAAGAAGTCTTGAAAAAGAATGGGAAAGGATTTTAAGGAAAGAAGAGAAAAATCTGGACAAAATAAAAAGAAAAACGGCAGAAGAAAATTTATCAAAATTCACTGAATTAAAACAGGGGATTTCTGAAAAAATTCCGGATAAACTTATTATTACAATAAATGAAGGCTTCCAAAAAGCGTTTCGATTGATTTTTTCAAAAGGCACAAATGCAATAGAGAGAACATTTAAGAAAGAAGAAATAATTCTTGACTTTGCAGTTAATGATTTCCGAGTAAACCAAAGACCAAACAGTAAATCGCTGAAACTATTGGATAAGAAAGTTAAAAAGGGGAATAGATTCAATACTTTGGCAACTATGGCTGAAGGAGTCGGTCTTGGTGCTATGGGGATTGGTTTGCCCGATATTCCTCTGTTTCTTGCAATTCTATTAAAAGGTATCTATGAAACGGCAATAGGATATGGATATAACTATAAAAAGGAGAAGGAACAAGTTTTGATTTTGAAAATGATTACAGCTTCTTTAAGCGAACCCGATAAAAGGCTCGTAGCAGATGCCGAAGTAGAAAATTGGATAAACCTGATAGAAGATGAGGATATTACTATCAATATAGATGAAGAGATTAAAAAAGCTTCAAATTCTCTTTCTCAGGCATTATTGCTCTCTAAGTTTATTCAAGGAATATTTGTTGTGGGTATGGCTGGTGGTATTGCAAATCCCATTATATATCAGAAGGTTATGCGGTATGTAACAAGGATGTATAAAAAAAGATATTTAATTCAAAAAAGATTAAGTATAAAAAACGAAAGAAAAACCATACTATGACTGCGAGGAAATTCCTCGAACAATTTAAGCTATAAGAAACCAGGGAGGGCATTGAGTATGGATAAGAAGACAAACAAAACCACAGAAAGAACACAAAAGAACGTAAACAGAACTGAATTTGCTCAGGAATATAGCATTGATACAGGTTCTCAGTCCAACAACAAATGTGACAAGACAAATAAAGTAAATAAAACAAATAAGATGAATAAAACAAACAATACAAATAATACAAAGTAAAGCGTTTTAAGTGTTAGGTAATTTGATGGAAAATCCCTTCAATTTTGAAGGGATTTTCTTGTAAAGACCGAGTATTGAGTTGAAATTTTAAGGATAAACCCTTGTTTTTAAAAGGTTTGTCGATATTTCAAAAAATAATTCGAAAAAAGGAGAAAAAAGCATTGACAAGTTTTGAAAAACGTGTATAATGAATAACTGTCACTGCCAATTGGCAAGGACGAAGTAAGAAAAAAAGTTGTGTTTTTGAAAAAGAATAATTGAAGTAGAAATTAAAAATTTTGAAAAAAGTTCTTGACAAACAAAAACAAACCTGATAGAATAATCTTCGCTGACAACGCAAGACGACAGCGACAAAGTATCAACTTGATCCTTGAAAACTAAACAGTAGAGATACAAACACACAACCCATAGTCAATTCAGCTAGTGAGCTTTGAACCGATTATGAAGCGACCGACCAACGCCGTAAGGCGAAAGAGGGAGCGGCATGGTGAGA
>NZ_DAOUQB010000055.1 GCF_030625865.1 Anaerotignum sp.
TCCAAATTGCCCAAAGGGAGATTTGGAAATGTATACAAAGGCACCGCTTTTTGTGAAATATTAAAAAAGATTAATGATAAGCAAAGTACTATTTTATTTTTTTAGGATATAATTGGTATGCGGAGGAATTGAAAATGAAAGCAATGGAACACTTGAAAACGATTACACATCATAGGCATTTAGTTCGACAGCATTGTTTTCAGGTAGGGCTTTATTGGCAAGGATTGACTCATGATCTTTCAAAATTTTCCCCAACGGAATTTTTGGTTGGAGCCAAATATTTTCAGGGGGATCGCAGCCCGAACAATGCGGAACGTGAGGATAAAGGTTATTCCAGTTCTTGGTTACATCATAAAGGAAGAAACAAGCACCATTTTGAATATTGGATTGATTATAGCAGAAACAAGGAACGTTTATTGACGGGAATGAAGATGCCAGTTCGTTTTGTAGTTGAGATGTTTATGGATCGCATTGCTGCTTGTAAAACATACCAAAAAGGCGATTATACGGATGCCAGCCCTTGGGAGTATCATAAAAAAAGCAGACTGGTTCATCAAGTTATGCATGAGGATTCTTTAAAACTGTTGGAGCATTTTTTATGTATGCTTGCAGATTGTGGCGAAGAAGCCACTTTTGCTTATGTAAAAAAATTTTTGAAATTAGAAAGAAAACGTGCATTTAGACAGTTTGTTAGGAACAGCTTTAAAAGGGGGAAACCGGAAAAATGAGTCAGGAAAAAGTAGTCGTAGGGCTTTCCGGCGGCGTAGACAGCACAGTATGTGCTTATTTACTTAAACAACGAGGCTTTGATGTCATAGGGGTTACAATGGATTTATGGCCCGGGGAAAATGGTGACAAGGCAATTCAAGATGCAAAAAAGGTTTCGGAAAAGTTAGAAATTCCTCATTATATTTTAGATTTTCGCGAGGAATTTAAAGATAAGGTTGTCAATAATTTTATTGAAAGCTATTTTATGGGGCTTACGCCAAATCCATGTGTGGTATGCAACCGTTATGTGAAAGGTGAAGCGCTGTTAAGAAAGGCATATGAGCTTGGAGCTGCGAGCATTGCCACCGGTCACTATGCAAAAGTGGAAAAGCATCCCATTACAGGGCGATATGCAATTCGTAATTCTAAGACGGCACAAAAGGATCAGACCTATGCTTTGTATCGATTAACACAGGAGCAGTTAAAAGCAATGGTTCTTCCCATTGGGGATTATACGAAAGATGAAGTGCGAAAGATAGCAGAAGAAGTTAGTGGTTCTATTGCGCAAAAAGGTGATAGTCAGGATATTTGTTTTATTCCCGATGGGGATTATTCCGCTTTTATTATTAATCAAAGAGGTGAAAGTGGGAAAACCGGGAATTTCGTTGATTTTGAAGGAAACGTGCTAGGAAAACATAAAGGCGTTATTCATTATACCGTTGGACAGAGAAAAGGACTTGGACTTGCTTTTGGAAAGCCAAAGTATGTTTATAGCGTGGATCCAAAATTAAACACAGTTGTGCTGTGCGATAATGAGGCTTTGTTTCAAAAAAAATTATATGCGGGACAACTTTCATACATGGCGTTTGAAAAATTTGAGGATGGCATGCGGTTACAGGCAAAAATCCGTTATGGTAATAAAATGGCATGGTGTACTGTGAAAATGATAGATGATGATAGGCTGGAATGTGTTTTTGATGATCCGCAAAGGGCAGTTACCCCTGGACAATCCCTTGTTTTGTATGATGGGGAATATGTGGCCGGTGGAGGAATTATTCTTCCTTGGCAGGATTGAACATATCAGCAAAAGTCGTCCTGGATTTTACTTGAAATTCATATATGTGCACAAAATGTTAAAAGAAGACAAATGTTGATTGCGGTAACTTGTGGGGTATGTTATGATTACTATGGCATTTTCAAATATTAAAATTTTATGTATTTAATTGGAGGAAGAAATGAATTACGCAAATATAATCATACCGTTTATTGGTGGACTGGCCATGTTTATCTTTGGCATGAACTATATGGCTCAAGGTTTACAAAATGCAGCCGGTACAAAAATGAAGTCAATACTGGAGGCATTGACGCAAAACAAAGTAATGGGTGTTGCTCTGGGCGCATTGGTTACAGCAATTGTTCAAAGTTCATCTGCAACAACTGTTATGGTTGTTGGTTTTGTAAATGCAGGGTTGATGAATTTAACACAGGCGATGAGTGTTATTATGGGTGCCAATATTGGTACTACAGTAACAGGCTGGCTTGTTTCAAGCTCTGAGTGGGCAAAGATGTTTAGCCCTACGACTATGGCTCCCTTGGCGGTAATGATAGGTGTTATACTTCAAATTTCCGGCAAAAAGATGAAGCATAGAGAAATTGCTTCTATTATTATAGGTTTTGGTATTTTGTTTATTGGTATGCACACTATGTCTGATAGTGTGTCTCCCTTGCGTGATTCTCAGGTATTTAAGGATGCCTTTACTACTTTGGGTAGAAATCCCATGTTAGGTATTTTGGCGGGTGCAGGTGTTACGGCAATTATTCAAAGCTCCTCTGCGGCGCAAGGTATTTTGCTCTCCCTTGCGGCAACAGGCTTAGTACCCTTTAATGCAGCAGTTTTTATTATCATGGGTCAAAACATCGGTACTTGCGTCACGGCGTTAATCAGTGGGATTGGTGCCGGCAAAAACGCAAAATGTGTTGGTTATATGCACTTGATGTTTAACATTATTGGTACAGTTATATTTAGTGTTGTGGCTGTTATATTCTTCACTTCCATTAATCCAGCGGCTGGTGAAGGGATTATTTCCCAGACGGAAATCAGTGCAATCCACACTGTGTTCAATATCGGTACAACTTTATTACTGTTCCCATTTTCAAACTTGATTATTCGTGTAGCAATGAAACTCAATGGTGTTGTGCAAACTACCAACGGGGACGAGGGTCAGCTTCTTCATTTGGACAAGCGTATGTTGCAGACGCCAAGCCTTGCTGTTGAAGGGGCAAAGCAGGAAACCATTCGTTTGGGACATATTGCAAGAGAAAATCTGGGGTGTGCATTGGAGGCACTTCACGATAGTTCTCCTGAAAAGATAGAAGAAGTTAGACAAAGAGAGTGTGTGGTTGACAGAGTTTGCGATGGTATTTCAGAATATTTAATTAAACTTTGTACGTTACAAATAAGCGATAGAGAAAATCAAATTGTAACTTCTTTATTAAATACGATTAGTGATATGGAACGTGTTGGCGATCATGCTGAAAATATAGCAGAGTTGGCCGAGGAAATGTCAAAAGAAGACTTATCCTTCTCTCATAATGCCATGGAAGAATTGGATGAAATGATTCGTGCGGCTCTTTCCAGTTATGATAACGCTTTGAAGGCTTTGGAAAACGATGATATTGCATCAGCGGCAAAAACTGCAGTGTATGAAGATCAGGTTGATGATTTAGAAAAGAAATTACGTGCAGGACATATTGAAAGACTTTCCAATGCAGAATGTAATGTTAATTCTGGAATTCATTTTCTGGAAGTTCTTGCAAATTTGGAACGTATTTCCGATCACGCAATGAATATCTCTCAAGTTGTTTTAAATGAACATAGATATAATAGAAATTTGAATGTAGAAGACAATGCAATGGCTTAAAACAGCAATTGAATTTATTACGAATATCTTCCAGGGTGTCGACAAAGTCGATACCCTTTGTTATAGGCTAATTTTCCAAATAAAGGGGAATGCCTACGCTAAGAAAGCAAGAAGGGGAAATAAATAAACTTATTCAATCCCAAGAGTGGTTTGGAGATAAAAGAAAATAGAGATAAAATAGGATTTTTATAAATGGAAAATTTGAATTATTAGGATGGATTATTTTTCATTTTAGACAAGACTGAAAACAAAAATTGAAATTATAAGAGATTGTGCAATAGATGTACGGTGTATACAATTTTTTAGATTTTTTTGATAAATGGAATACAAAAGTCCCTGCGTAGAAGTATGTTATGCAAAAAAATACTTATAATTATAGAATTTGCGAAGATAAATTAATAAAATGTGCCAAAATTGAAATGAAGAAATAAACTATAAAATAGATAAAAATTAGTTCATTATGCACAAAAAAGATTATTATATTTTATGTAATACAACCAAAATAATTTTAAATTTATATTGACAACGTTTTTTTTAGATGTTAAACTGCGTAAGGTAAAGCAAAGGTGCTGGGAAAGAATCTCCCAGTGCCTTTTTCAGTTAAAACATTTAAGGAGGTAGTGTGTATGGATGCTTTAGAATTATTTGAACAGGCGTCATCCGATTTATTTGGTATTTGGTTTTTAATGGGCGCAGTATTGGTGTTTTTCATGCAAGCAGGTTTTGCCATGGTGGAGGTAGGTTTCACCAGAGCCAAAAATGCAGGGAACATCATCATGAAGAATCTTATGGATTTTTGTATCGGTACAGTGGTATTTTTGCTCCTTGGGTTCAATCTCATGATGGCTGAGGATATGTTATTTGGATTCGTTGGCATCCCAAATCTTAATCTTTTTACTGATTTTGCGAACTTTCCATGGTCCTCCTTTATTTTCAACTTGGTTTTTTGTGCTACTGCGGCAACGATTGTTTCAGGTGCTATGGCAGAAAGAACCAAGTTTAGTTCTTATCTGATATATAGTGCTGTGATTAGTTGTCTTGTATACCCTATCGAGGCAGGGTGGGTTTGGAACGGAAATGGTTGGCTGGTACAATTGGGCTTTATTGATTTCGCCGGTTCTGCCGCAATCCACATGGTAGGTGGTATTGCAGCACTGATCGGGGCTAAAATGCTGGGGCCTCGTATCGGGAAATATACCGAGGGGAAAAACGGTGAAACAGTTGTACGTGCAATCCCCGGGCATTCTTTAACTTTAGGTGCGTTAGGAGTATTTATATTGTGGTTTGGTTGGTATGGCTTTAATGGTGCTGCTGCTGGAGGAGTAAGCCAGTTGGCTCAGATTTTCAGCACAACTACTATTGCAGCTGGTTTTGCCACTGTGACCACCATGATCGTTACTTGGTTTAAAAACGGAAAACCTGATGTTTCTATGACGTTAAACGGTTCCTTAGCAGGGTTGGTAGCAATTACGGCACCGTGTGCAAATGTTGATGCTTTAGGCGCAATTATCATCGGAACCGTGGCTGGTTTTTTGGTTGTTTTTGTTGTTGAATTTTTGGATATGAAATTACATATTGATGATCCTGTTGGTGCCGTTGCGGTTCATGGGGCAAATGGAATTTGGGGCACTTTAGCAGTTGGATTGTTTAATATTTATGATGGAGATGTGGTAACAAAGGGCTTATTTTATGGCGGCGGTATCCATCAGCTTATGGTTCAGATGGTTGGTGTTTTAGCCATTGGTGCTTGGACAGCTGTTACAATGAAAATTGTATTTTTAGCAATTAGAAAAATTAATGGTTTAAGAGTTTCTGCGGTGGAAGAAATTGAAGGCCTTGACGCAAGTGAACATGGTTTGGCAAGCAGCTATGCAGACTTTATGCCGGTTACAAATTCTTATGGTGGATTGATTGGCAGTGCGCCCTCTGATGAGTTGGTGGAAGAAAAGATTTTGGTGCCTGTTGATGAAGCGATTCCTGTTAAGTACAATGCCGAAAATATGTCCCCTGAAACAAAGATCACAAAGGTTACTATTATTACCCGTCAGAGCAAGTTTGAAGATTTGAAGAGAGCAATGAATGCCATCGAGGTAACGGGTATGACAGTCATTCATGTGGTTGGATGCGGTTTACAGAAGGGGAGCAATCAGTATTATCGTGGTGTACCTGTTGAAATCAACCTCTTGCCTAAGATTCAGGTTGAAATTGTTGTAACAAAAGTTCCTGTTGAAAAGGTTGTAGAGACTGCGAAAAAGGCACTTTATACAGGGAACATTGGCGATGGAAAAATCTTTATCTATAACGTAGAGAATGTTATCAAAATCAGAACCGGCGAAACCGGCTATGATGCATTGCAGGGTGAAGAGTAAAAACTCAAGGGCTGAAAGCCTTTGAAAATAAAGGTATTATTATTTGAATAATTTAAAAAGAGAAATACCGTCAGAATTTTCTGATGGTATTTTTTTATCACAAAGAAGGTTTAAAGCTTTATTTTTATACACTCAAAAAAGTTATCCCTAAAAGATATTCTTCCAGGGATAACTTGCCTAAATTTATTATTTATTAATAACTTCTTCGCTGATTTTTACCATTTCGTCCTTTGTAAGTTTATCATCATAGCTGAACATGGAATAACGAATATCATTTTCTTCCCATTCAACTACTTGACAATGCTGAATGAAGTCTAAGTCTTCACCAAAGGAAAATTCATAAGTGCCGTTCGCCTGGTCAATTTTATCCTGCTCTGTCATAATATAATCGGCCGGCTTAAATTTCTGCGTCCAATCATGATAAAAAATGGTTTGACCGTTTGACAGAGTGATTTCTTCGCCTTCCATATCGGGAATAGACGCATTTTTAGGTTTCTGCATCGTTTCAACATAAAGCTCACTATCATCTTTTGCATAGGTGAAATCAGCGGTTTTTAGTTCTGTTACTTTGTTTTTATCCTCATCATTTCCGTCTAATGTGCCTGCAAACACCTCTTTGAATTTATAGCCGTTTGAAAATTCATCTACATATTTTGGTGTAAATCCTGCTGTTTTTTCCATTTGTTTGACGGTGGGAAAGGTATCCAATTTTTTGTCTATACTTCCGGAAATGGAAGCGATTTTTGAAGCTGCAAAACATGTAGCTGTTGTTAAAACTAAAAATGCGCATGCAACCATAATTCCTCTAGAATGTTTCACTGATTTTATTTTCATATGATTATCCTCTTTTCGATCTATAATTTGTTTTTGAATGTTTGCCAGCATATTTTCAGAAGGGGAAATGTCATTGACCTTCTGTGCTAAAGCTTCTTTTACGCTCTCATCAAATTTTGAAAATGACCGCATTGTTTAAACCCTCCTTTAGATATGTTTCTTTTTGCTCCAAGCCTTTTTTTAAGTTCTTTCTTGCCGTATGCAATCTAGATTTCACAGTGCCTTCAAAGCAACCCATTACTGCTGCAATTTCTGAAATGGAGAATTCATTATAGTAATACAATAGGATTGTTGTTTTTTGTTTTTCATCCAAAGTATTAATAAGTTTCATAATATCTGCGGAAAACTCTTTTTTTAGAAAGTCCATTTCTACCTCTTCACTGTCTTTTGAGTCTGCCATTTCATAAATGTTTTCAACAGGAACAGCTGTTTTTTCCTTCTTTGCCATCTTCCAGGCTATCCTTGTTAAGCACTTAAAAAACCAGGTTTTAAATTGGCATGGGTCTTTCAATGTATGAATTTTAAGAAAACATTGAACAAAAGCCTCTTGTGCGATATCATCTGCTAAGGTTTTGCTGCCTGTCAGCAGATATGCTGTTCTCACTGCTTTTACTTTATAAAGCTCAAAAATTGATTCAAAAGCTTTTTCGTCTCCGTGTTGCAGTTCCAGCACAAGGTTTGCAAGATTATCCAAGATGATTAGCTCCTTTCTGTGTACACATATATAAGAGACTTTATTTATCAAATTGGTTCATTTTAATTTCTGAAATATTTTATTTATTATACCATAAGACCTTGGGCTCCGCCCAAACCAGGTTGCTTGCAAAACAAAGTCAAAACATTGAGGGCTTTGCCCTCAAACACCCACAAGGATTTCACCCTTGACCCGTTTGGACCCGCATAAAATGCGGGTATAATAAAAGTTTTTGATCTAGCTTTTTTCAAAAAGCTAGTGGGTTTGGGCAACGCCCAAGATCTGTCCACACCCTTAAATAAGTTATTTTCTTATTTGGCATTTATATTTGGAGGAAATTGATTCAATAAATTCCTCTACTGTAGGAATATCACCCTGATATGTAATGTTCTCGAGTAGCTCTTTTTCTGTTTGGGATTTCCTAACATTTTTATATGCGCTATCAATAGCAGCTTGCATTTCTCTTTTTACATCTGAAACCGAAATTCCGTTTTCCTTTGCTATTTTTTGATATATTCTTTTCATACACATATTTTTTCACCTCATAGTTTGAATATAGTTTGATTATAGATATTTTTAATTTTATATAATTTAATTCCCTAAGTCAATAGATATAGGGAATATAAATCCATGAATTGGAAATTCTATAGAGTACAATTACATCATAGGTGGTGATAATCATGTATGAAGAGTATTTTAGTAAACGAATTTCTCAACTACGAACGGCAAAAGGGGCTTCTGCAAGGGATATGAGTTTGTCTTTAGGACAAAGTGAAAGTTATATCAACAAGATAGAAAATGGGAAGGCATTTCCCTCAATGCAAGTATTCTTCTACATTTGTGAGTATTTTGGTATTACACCAAAAGATTTTTTTGATGAAGAAACAAGTAATCCCATATTAATGAATGCTCTTTTTAAGGATTTAAACGCTTTGGATGAGATTCAAATTAAAAATATTCATGCAATCGTAAAAGGCCTAAAAAAATGAAGCAGGTGATTAAATATCACATGCTTCATTTTAGCGTGTAGATAAAGTCAAAACTCTTTGAAAAAAGCTCAGTTCCTTCAAGCTTTTTTCAAGTTAGCAGAGGACAAATAGATGCGTTCCTGCGATCCAAAGGTCTTGAAACGCCCTATTTTCCTCGAATGGGCAAAGCTCATCCTGCGGATTCTATTTGGGGAACTCTTCGTTTCCCAAGCCCTTCCGTTTTTTAAATAGGTCTTTGACAGTCCGCACCCGCATAAAATGCGGGTATTATAAAAGTTTTTGGTCTTGCTTTTTACAAAAAGCAAGTGGGTTTGGGCGACGCCCAAGGTTTGTTTGAAATGTACAATATTGTATATAAGGCGGTGAATATAAATGAATGAGAAATTTATATCTGAACGAATAGCAAAATTGCGTATGGCGAAAAAGGTTTCCGCTCGTGATATGAGCTTGTCTATTGGACAAAATGAAAATTATATTAACCACATCGAGAATGGTAAATCCATGCCCTCAATGCAAGTATTCTTCTATATTTGTGAGTATTTTGGTATTACGCCAAGGGATTTTTTTGATGAAGAAATAACTAATCCTATATTAATGAACGATCTTGTTAAGGACTTAAATACTCTGGACGAGATTCAAATTAAAAACATTCATGAAATCGTAAAAGGTCTAAAAAAATGAAGCAGGTGATTGAATATCACCTGCTTCATTTTAACGTATTTTAAATAGGTTTTTCGACAGTCTGAACCCGCATAAAATGCGGGTATTATAAAAGTTTTTGGTCTTGCTTTTTACAAAAAGCAAGCGGGTTTTGGCGGCGCCCAAGGTTTAGCAAGCGGGTTTGGGCGGCGCCCAAGGTTTTGTAGGTCTAGCTTTTTCAGTGCTTCAAAGTTACGGTTTTTGTCTCAGAATCCCAGGATACCTGATTGTCTGAAATATCCATAATTTTCATCCAGTCTCTTAGGGAAACGAATAAGCGTCCGTCTTTAATTTCTGCTGAGGTGGCTAGAGAGATAGATTCCTTTTCTTTCGTCATTGTTTTTTGGTTTGCCACAAGGGTAAACGTGTTCTCACCATAGGAAATGGTTGCAGTCTTTGAAGGTGAATCCCATTTGATTTCTACATTGGGGTCGGAGAGAACCAATAAAGCACGTAATGGCAGCATGGTGTAACTATTGCTTATATAAGGTACTGCGTCAGAGGTATAAGCAACTTCGCCGTTCTTTTTCAATTCTTTGTTGCCGATGGTAATTGTGTAAGAATTTTCTGTGACTTCTTCCGTTGGCTCTTCTTCGGGCTCTTCTTCGGGCTTTTCCTCATCTTCTTCCGTGTCTTTTGTTTCAAGCTTTGATAAGACGATCATTTCTTCATCTTTGTCATGGGTTTCTTCATAATCAAAAGTAATGCTGTCAGGGTCAACACCATTTTTGGTGATAACATAAACGGCGTCGTCATTTAAATCATCAGGGAATGTGAGTTTCGCTTTATCCTCTACGGTAACTGCTGTTTTGTTGGCTTTCAAATTATAAATATAAACCACAAATCTGGGGGTATCTGTATTGATTTCTACTTCGTCTTCAATAGACAGAACACCGCTATTTACATAAATGGCACTTGCACCCGAACTTTCGATGTTTATTTGTAATTTTCCATCTCCTGCGATGGCTAAGTCTCCATCGCTATAAACGCCATTGCAGTGATAGGAGTTTGTGGTAATTTCGTTGTCGTCTCCTTCTAACCATAGCATACTGTCTTTGGGTAGGAGAATAGCGGCACTTTTTTCCCGAACGCCTACATCCACCGTTCCCTGAAAATTATTCAGTGTAAGGATTTTGTCACCGGCATTCCAATCCCAGTTGGTTCCCTGTTGATCCGTTTTAACCTCTCTAAAATCCATAGCCGTGAGATCAATTTCTGTTACTCCATCGTCTGCAAGAGCCATAACAGGGAAAAGACCCATTACAACGGAACATGTTAAAACAATGGAAAATAATTTTTTCTTCATTAATAAAACCTCCTTTATGTCTATTTTAACATTCTAAATAAAAAATGGAAACCTTATGAGACTTCTTTTTTTTGACGAAGTAACAATGGAAAAGTTCCCCTCTTAAGTAAAAATTGAGCCCATTTTCTGTGGCATCAACATTTTATATGGTGTATAATAAAAGTTAAATGAGAATTTGTGATAGGAATAGAACTGGAGGTTACAAATGAAATATATCAATGAGTTAAGAGAAGGGGAGAGTGTTGTTGAGCACTACCTGTGCAAAAATAGGCAAAGCCTGAAATCGAGAAATGGGAAAACCTATTTATCCTTGAAATTGCAGGATAAGACTGGGATTGTTGATGCAAAGGTTTGGGATATGAATAAGGATATTCAAAGTTTTGCGGAAAATGATTTTATTAAAATTGACGGTACTGTTACTGTTTTTAATAACGATTTACAGGTGAATGTGAAGCGTATTCGTCGTAGTATGGAAGGGGAGTATGATCCGATTGATTATATTCCGGCTACAGATAAAAATATAGATGATATGTTTGCACAGCTGTTAGATTATATTAAAACCATTGAAAGCCCCTATATTAAGGCGCTATTAGAGGAAATTTTTTTGCGCCATCCGTTAATCAGCAAGGAATTTAAGTATCATTCGGCGGCAAAAAGTATGCATCATAGCTTTCTTGGCGGTTTAGTTGAACATACTTTGTCTGTTACACAGATTTGTGATTTTATGTCAGGAAGATATCAGTTTGTGGATCGAGATATTTTGATTGCTTCCGCTATGCTGCATGATGCGGGAAAAGTTATGGAGTTATCCGATTTTCCGGAAAATGATTATACAGATGACGGACAGCTTTTGGGACATATTTTCTTGGGTGCCGAGCTGATAAAAGATACAGCGGCTAAAATCAGCGGTTTCCCAAAACAGTTGGAATCTTTATTGAAGCATTGTATTCTTTCTCATCATGGGGAATTAGAGTATGGATCTCCTAAGGTACCTGAAACCATGGAGGCATTTATTTTGCACTGTGCCGATAATATGGATGCAAAAACAAAGATGATTGAGGAAATGCTTGTTGCGGATAATACCCAGGGTAATTGGGCAGGCTTCAATCGAATGCTTCAAAGAAATATTCGTCGTTCAGATTATAAATAAGAGGGAAATAGTATGGAGAGAAAGAAAATATCTGCCCACGAAATTAATAAATACACATATTGTCCCTACCAATGGTATTATGAAAAGCTATATGGAAGAAAGGAATTGCGACGGCTGTATCATGAGCGGAATGAAGCACTTTCTTTAGAGGATAGTATGGCCGGAAATTTTACAAAAGGCTTGGAATTTCATAAGAGAGATTACGATAAACTTCGGTTGCGGAGTATGCTGTGGAAACTGGGAATCCTGTTTTTCATCCTTGGCATTGTGATTTTCTATTTTTGGATACGAAGTGGTGCAATTGTTTAGGCTTTTTACTGTTTTTTCGTGGGTTGATTTATTTTTTTTGTTACTCGTAATTGTTTTAGGCATACTATTTATTTTTCGTAGGCAAAGTTGGTCCATGAAAAAAGTCCCCTCATCGAATCGCATGAGGGGATATTCCTTAATTTATGCCGATCAAAAGCAGAATGGCAAAAATGAAGAGGATTTTGGGAAACTTTTATATTCCGCTGAATATGAGTTACAAGGAAAGCCGGATTATATTTTTAAAAGAAGATTTGGGAAAGGGATTGTTCCTGTTGAGTTGAAAAGCGGTAGTATTGGAGATGAGCCTTTGCCACATCAGGGGGATTTGCTCCAACTGGCTGCATATTTTTTGATTATTGAGGATGTTTATAAGGTGCGTCCTAAATTTGGGAAATTGAGTTATCGGGATTATATGTTTGTTGTAAAGAATACGAGAGGCTTGCGTAAAGAAGTATTAAAAACTACTAAAGAAATGCGAGAAATGCTCACTTATGGGGTTGGGAAAGCCAACCCAAGTTTTGCAACTTGTAGGTTTTGCATATGCAAGGGTACGGTTTGTACGTATTCGGAAACGGAAATAATTGGAGGAAAAGCAAATGAGTCTTCCTGTGGAGAAGAATAAAACTTATGAAATAACCATAGATGCATTGGGTAGCAATGGTGAAGGAATTGGTAGGATTGATGGATTTACCATATTTGTAGAGGGAGCATTGCCTGAGGAATTTGTTAGAATATTAATTGTTAAGTTAAAAAAGAGTTATGGGTATGGGAAATTAATAGAAATCATATCGGAATCTCCATACCGTGTAGAACCTCACTGTCCCGTGGCCAAGACTTGTGGTGGTTGCCAGTTGCAGCATTTATCCTATGAGGGGCAACTTCTATACAAGGCAAAAAAAGTGAAGGACGATTTGGAGCGTATTGGTGGCTTAAAGGATATTGGAGAAGTCACTGTATTTGGCATGGAAAATCCATGGCGTTATCGTAATAAAGCCCAGTTCCCCGTTGGGAAGGGGATAGATGATTTGGCTGAAATTGGGTTCTATGCAAAACGTAGCCATAGAATTGTGGATACTCCAGTGTGTTTGTTACAGAATGATGTGAATGATCAAATCATTGCTTGTGTTCGAGAATTTATGAATGAGTATAAGATTTCAGCTTATGATGAACAAAAGCATAAGGGATTAGTTCGTCATATTTTAACCAGAGTTGGGCGAAATAGTGGCGAAATAATGGTATGTATTGTGATTAATGGGAAAACACTTCCGCAAAGCGAGGCGTTGGTTGAAAAGTTTAAGAAAATAAATGGAGTTGTGTCCATTGTATTAAATGTGAATAGAGAACTGACAAATGTGATTCTAGGAACAAAAGTGATAACCCTCTGGGGCAAAAGTGTCATAGAGGATACTTTGAGTGGTATTTTTTTTGAAATTTCCCCATTGTCCTTCTATCAAGTAAATCCAACCCAAACAGAGGTTTTATATAATAAGGCCGTTGAAATGGCAGATCTGAAGGGTGAGGAAACGGTTTTAGATTTATATTGTGGGATTGGTACAATTTCATTATTCTTTGCAAAAAAGGCGAAAAAAGTTTTTGGCGTAGAGATTGTACCTGAGGCAATTTTTGATGCTAGGAAAAATGCAGAACGTAATGGAATCACAAATGTATCTTTTGAGATTGGTGCAGCAGAAGAAGTAATTCCTCGATTATTTCAGGAGCAGGGAATTATAGCGGATGTTATTGTTGTGGATCCCCCAAGAAAGGGGTGTGATCAGACCCTTTTGGATACCATTGCATCCATTGCCCCGGAAAAATTGGTCTATGTTTCTTGTAACCCAGCAACCCTTGCAAGAGATGTGGCAATATTAACGGAAAAGGGGTTTGAGGTAAAAGATGTTCAGGTCGTGGATCAGTTTCCCATGACTGTGCACGTTGAAGCGATAATA
>NZ_DAOUQB010000034.1 GCF_030625865.1 Anaerotignum sp.
GAATCAAATGCCATATCTTCAATTTTGAAGTCATAACCCAATTTTTCAGCAATTGCAGCAGCGATTTCTGCATCAATACCTGCAATGCCTTGCCCTTCATGGAACTCATAAGGTGGGAATTCTGCATTTGTCGCCATTATTAATGTTTCCTTTTCCTCACCTGCGGCATTTTGCTCCGCATCGGGCTTCTCTGCAACATCACCACCACCACAGCCAGCCAATGCTGCTGTCATCGCTACTACCATAGTCGCAGCAAAAATGCTTTTTATAAATTTTTTCATAACACGTTTCCTCCCATTTCATACTTCATAAATATATTAATATACAATTTTATATTTGAAATTATACTCTTAAAGTGCATAAAATACAATGATGTTATTTCACCATAAACTTTCAACAATTTGAAGTTTTTTTTGTGAATTATATCTATTTTCTTTGAAAATAATCTTCATGTCACTCATAAAAACATTCGCTAAATAGCGACTCCATAGCGCTAAAACAAAACACACGTGCATATAAATTCGCATAAACAATGTATATACACGCATTTCATACCTTTAAACTACACTTCTATCAATAAATTCAGGTTTTACTTTGGAATATATTATTTTCTGCTCACTATAAAGACCATAATATCCAGATAGCATATAGCTAACTCCACAACAAAGGGCATAATATACTAAACCTTTTGCTCCAAATAACTCAATACAAAGAATAATTGAAGCAATTGGGCAATTGGTCACGCCACAAAAAACTGCCGTCATCCCCAGTCCTGCGGCGAACGATGGAGAAATACCCAATATAGGGCCTAAAACACAACCAAGGGTAGCACCCACAAAAAAGGTAGGAACAATTTCACCACCCTTATACCCTGCGCCTAGAGTAATTGCGGTAAGTAAAATTTTAAGCAAAAAGGCCTCAGGTCTCGCATTTCCTTCAATCGCTTTTTGAATGATATCCATACCTGCACCATTGTAGTCGTTACATCCAAGAAGTAATGTCAAGCCAAGCATCAATGCCCCGCCAATGAATATCCGGACAAACTGGTTCTTTATGTACAAGTTATAGCAACGGAAAACGTTATGCATTATGATACAAAAAAGCATACTTACCAGTGCACAAGTAATGCCAAGTATTCCTACCGAAAGTGCAACCCTCAGACTTAACACCTCCGGAACACCAAATAATGTATACGATGTTGGTAATATTCCCATTCTTTGAGCTAACGTAGATGCTACAAAAGCTGCAATTGTGCCAGGAACAATCGCCGAATAATGCATAATACCGACAGAAATAACTTCCATAGAAAAAATAACTGAAGTAATCGGTGTGCCAAAAAGCGCCGAGAATCCTGCCGCCATACCACACATCGTAATAATTCGCTCATCCTTTTCGTTAAGCTTAATAATTCGCCCTAAGTAAGATGAAATACTGCTTCCAAGTTGCAACGCTGCCCCTTCTCTACCGGCTGAACCACCAAATAAATGTGTTATTATTGTACTAAAAAAAATCAGCGGTGCTGTTTTCAGCGACACTGCTTCATTTTGACGAACAGCGACCAAGATAAAATTAGTTCCTCGGTCATTTTTCATGCCCAAAATTCGATATGAACCAATGATTACCAAACCACTAATAGGGAGAAACCATTGTATCATAGGATGTCCCATTCTAAACATGGTTGCTTTATGCAATAGCCAGTGAAAACTAATGCCAACGACACCAACAATCGCCCCGACGATGCAGCCAATCAATACCCATTTTATAAATACGATAAGTACACCTTCACCACTGCTAATGTGGGCTTTCATTTTTTCCCACAAAATAATCCCTCCTTTTACACAAACAATAAAGCGTTTCTGAAAACTGACTTTAAATAAGTTTTGCATAAAATTTCAGAATTAAGCAGTTTGACATTTTGCAACATAAAGCTTATTTTGAATTTAAAAAATTATTAGACAAAAATTAAAAATAAAGTTTTCAGAAAAGCTCTAACCCTCAACAAAGTATACAACATACCCTGAGCCCATTCAAGAGAACATTTCTACGAAAATTAAAATTCTGTTATAAATATTTTTGTGCAATGGAAGAAAACACATGGATTAACCATTACAGATATTTGTCTATTAAAGGAAAAAAAAGGAGAATTACTACAAAAAATATATGCAAAATGTCTGACAAATAAAGTCGCAATAAAATCGAAGTGAATTTTTATGCAACTACCAATGCAAAAAACTTGATGATGAAATATACATTATTATAAAGTGTGCTACATTGGCGGTACATCCGGTAATTCCAAGTATACTACTCTCTTTTCAAGTAACTAAAATTCAAACTAAAAAAATGCCAATATATTCAAGAAAGTGTTTACCTCTTATGCAGCTTAATTGAAAAAAATCTGTAAAGAAAAGGATTTATACATTTATTTTTAAAAATTCTTCTGAACTAACAACATATTGCGTTTATGCTCAAATCATTTATTGGCATAAACGCAATATGTTATCAAATCATAATTAATAGGTCCTGTGTAAATCATGTTCCCTGTAATAATGTGATTATAACTTTATTTATTTTTTAGTTAGAAAATTCGTCTTTCTTGCAAATTGTAACCTGATTTCTTCCATTTTGCTTAGAAAAATATACGGCCTCGTCAACTTTTAGTATAATCTGCTCCGGACTAAGAATCTTGTTAATCTCAGCAATTCCTGCACTAACTGTTACACGGTAACAACTTTCTTTTCCTTCATTTCTCAATGTGTCCATAAATTCCTTAAGAATACTTTCAACCTCCTCTGGGGTTCCCTCCAGTACGCCGACAAATTCATCTCCACCCCAGCGAGCAGCAATTCCACGTCCATTCATTGCACTTTGCAGGCTTTCTCCTACCATGGCAAGAATTGCATTCCCAAAAAGGTGTCCGTGGTTATCGTTAATTTCTTTAAAATGATCAATATCAAACATAAAAAACGACTTTTTCTTCTCTTGATGCTTCTTCAAAAAAGAATTGTACATTTTAGAAAATAATTTTCTATTCGGCAACCCTGTCAATTCATCAATATTTTCCACCTCAATAATACGACGATTGAAATTAAAAAAAACAGCTGTGGTAACAATAATACAAATCATAAGTGAAATTAGCATAAATATTACATTATCCATAATTCCCGCTTGAAAGGAAGAACTGATTGAGTTCATATCCTTTTCTAAGATCAAATACCACCCAAGGGTATCATCATATTTTGTAATAATACATTTCCGTGCATTATTTGACGTAAACCACTGCATTTTTGGTTCACAAGAGTAATCCATTATAATTTTCTCCTCAACTCCGGTACGTTTAGAAAGTTCCTCCTTTTTTATAAATACATCCGTACCATCGCTAAACGAGTTTTGGGATCCTCCAACATTAATTATGTAAGCTGACAAATCATAATTATCTTCATAGGAACGGATAATGCTTTCAATATCAGAAACTTCAAGCCCCACTCCGATTACACCAAGGAGTTCGCCATCGTCACTCTCCATACGAACGTTAATAAAAGCTGTAATTATATTATTACTTACCTCATTTGTATCAATTTGCAGTTCATACTCATGTCCAGATTCAATGAAATAATAATACCATACATCATGCTCATTATTTATTGAAATCGTTTTATTCAAACCATCTTGATAATAGTAATTTCCTGTCTGATTGGAAACACAAAACACAGTTGTATATCCATATTTCTCTTTATATGCGTTTAAATAGCTGTATAACTGTTGCATATATAATTCATTATTTTGGTTTTCCTTTTCTTTAAGGAACCATTTTTTAAGGAACTCATCATTAGCCATTGTTTTGGAAACCATTACAGGCTTTGTCATTGAATTTTCAATATGTTTGGAAATATCTGTATCCGCCAAACTGACGATATTTTCCAAATACTTCTCAGTCAAGCTTTGATATGATCTTGTTTGTTTATACACAACACCAATAAACCCTGCCATTAAAGAAAAGATAATAATTAAATTACTGATGAGCAAAATATGTTTTTTCACGTTTGCCTCCTTAAGATTTTAAAATTAAAACGATTGGTATTCAACAAACAGTGGGCTTTAAACTACAATTATTATGAAAATCACTGTTAAAATTTTTATTACATGTATCGTTGTGAGAAACGTTCTACTCAAAATAGAATTGTTATTTTCCATTTCACGATTTACATATTAATTTCAAAACATGTTATTTTAGAGCAAATTAATGTTTTTCGCGCAATATTATACTACAAAACACCTAAAAATTCCAGTTATTCTTTCGTTTCAAACCCTATTTCGTGTTTGAAAATGAGTTTTGGCGTTATGGCATTTAAAGCATGTATTAGCCACAGCACAAGTTCTCTAACCATCAAAAGTATAGTGACAATAAAAAAGTCTCTTGATTTTTTATTATAACAAAAAAACAATGGCATTCGCCTTCAACCTTATATTCCAAAGAGAAATCTACTTTCTACAATTTTAGATTAGACAATATGAAAAACGGCAAGCTCGTGGATACATTTTTATCAATTTACTTCTTTTTGGACTATTTAAAATTAACCAGTGATGAATTATAAATGCTACATTCCCAATCATATGTTAATGGATTTATTGAAAAACAAATGTTTTTTGCATATTAAAAGGCACAGGATAAAATCCTATGCCTTTTATAAGGAAGCTAAACTTCCTTTCTGTGTCCAACGATATGAAGCGTCGTCCCTTGCATAACCAAAAAATAATTTATATTATCAATGCCTTAGCATTTTCAATACAGAATCAAAATCGATTAAGCACGTGTTACATTAGCAGCCTGAGGGCCTTTTGCGCCCTGAACAACTTCAAACTCAACTTCCTGACCTTCTTCAAGAGTCTTGTAGCCATCCACCTGAATTGCAGAGAAATGTACAAATACATCATCTTCACCAGGAACGGAGATAAAACCGAAACCTTTTTCTGCGTTGAACCATTTTACTGTACCTTTTTTCATTGAATAAATCCTCCTACATAGATAAATAAAGAACTGTTACAAGTCAATACTACCATATATTTCATAAAGTGTCAACGCAAATTTCTTACGAAATCACTGTTATCATTTACATAGTTTCATATTTTTCGTCATTTTCTAACGTATTTTTCTGTATTGCCCCCCTTGCCAATTGGTCACATCGCTCATTTTCCGGGTTGTCAGCATGTCCTTTTACCCAAATAAATACAACTTTGTGAATTTCCAGCAATTCCAGCAAACGTTCCCACAAATCTACATTAGAAGCTTTTTCTTTATTGTTGCGCATCCAGCCATTACTACGCCATTTTATTGCCCATCCTTTTTCTATGGCATCCACAACATATTTTGAATCACTGTAAAGTTTAACATCGCATGGCTCTTTTAGCGCCTCAAGACCTTTAATTACAGCTAAAACTTCCATCCGATTGTTGGTTGTTTTATAAAAGCCTCCGGACAATTCCTTCCGTGCGGAGCCATACAGCATTACAACACCATATCCTCCCTTACCGGGATTTCCCGAGCAAGCACCGTCCGTATATATAGTTACCCCCTTCATTTCTTCCCCTCCTCCAAAAAACAGGTGGCCACCCATAAATCCTCCTTGGTGGTAATTTTAATATTCTGATAGCTCCCGGGTATGACTTTAATTTTCTCGCCTGCAAATTCTGCGACTGAAGCATCATCTGTGCCCAAAAAACCTGCCGATTCTGCCTTATCATAAGCATTCAGTATTAGCTCCTTGCGGAAGGCTTGTGGCGTTTGAATATGCCAAAGGGTGCTGCGTTTCGGCGTTTCCATCACCATACCAGCTTCATCGCAAATTTTTATAGTATCTTTTGCTGCCACCCCAAGGACACTGCCACCGCATTTTTGAGCTGCATCGATAGATCGCTCTATCATATCTTGCGTTACAAAGGGTCGTACTCCATCATGAATCAAAACAATTTCGGTTTTTTCAGAAAGCACTTTTAAACCACGCTTTACAGAATCCTGCCGCTCTTTTCCCCCAGCAATTACAGAAAACACTTTTTTCCAGCCATAGGTTTTCACCATAGCTTTTACATCTTCTAAATTATCTTCTCCTGTTACTAATATGATGTCTTGTATCTTAGAATGATGCTCAAATCGGTCTACTGTATGGGCTAATACTTCTTTTCCATCAAGCAATAAGAATTGTTTTTTGGTTTGACCTCCCATGCGTTTTCCGCATCCGGCAGCTACAATAATTGCTGAAACAATAGAATCCATCTCCATGCATCACCTCTCTTTTTAAAAACAAAAGCCCCTAGCAACCCTTCGCAAAAGGGTATAATTGCTTTGGGGCTTTCATCAATTTCACTTACGAAGCAGCTGCTGTCATTTTCGTAAAAATCATACGACCGGCCGCAGTTTGCAATACACTAGTTACAATAACATTTTTCGTTTCACCGATGAACCTATTGCCACCGTCTACAACAATCATTGTGCCATCATTTAAATAAGCAATCCCTTGTCCAGCTTCTTTTCCGGCCTTAATAATAGTTACCTGCATTTCTTCCCCCGGCAATACCACTGGCTTAATTGCATTTGATAACTCATTGATATTCAAAACCCGAACACCTTGAAATTCAGCAACTTTATTTAAATTATAATCATTCGTTACTACAAAGGCATCCATGCTCTCAGCCATTTTAAGCAACATGGAATCTACTTCCATGGTTTGCTTTGTTGTAAATTCTTTGATCTCAACAGGAACTGCCAGTTGTTTTTGAATCTCATTAAGAATATCCAGGCCACGACGTCCACGGTTACGCTTTAATCCATCAGCAGAGTCTGCAATGTGTCTTAATTCTTCCAAAACAAAATTTGGAATAATAATTTTGCCTTCAATAAATCCGGTTTGCAGTAAATCCAGGATTCTACCATCAATAATTACACTTGTATCTAAGATCTTCGGTCGTCCGTAAACAGATTCTTTTTCTTGCGGTGTCAAAGCAGGAATTAAGGCTTTCTGTATGTTCCTTAAATTAAACTCATCCTTCTTTTTTCTCGCTACCCGAATACCCAAAAAACCAAATAAGATATTGAGTAAGACCACAATAAAAGTACCAATTGCTCCAAAACCGCTAAAAGCAACGCCAATTAAGTTTGCAATAATCAAACCAATCACACCGCCAAGAACAGTTAAAGCTAATTCCTTTACATTCATTTTTGTTAATTTTTCCTCAGTTTGAGAAAGTCTTCTTAACATCATTTCCGTTAAAGGCGAAGATAAGATAAGATAAAATATAAGTCCGGTAAATACTGCTAACCCAGTAGGTACATAAACAGGTAAGGTTATATGCCATTGAAATAAGTTAGATATAAATAAAATATGCATAAGCGCATAAGTCGCCGCCATAACGATTAAACTCATAATTATTTCAACAAGTCTCTTCATGTTTCCACCTCCTTCCCATATAATTGGCAAAAGGGTAAACTACCCATACTTTACCATATTAAAATTCTATCAATTTTCCAACCATTTTGCAAGCAATTCTTCGGCTTTTTCGCTATTTATTTCATAAACAGAAATAATTTCGCTCAAAACAATTTGTCTTGCCATACCCAACAATCTGCATTCCACTGAAGATAGCTTTTTCTTTTTTTCTTGTTCATGAAGCTGCTTTATAACTTCAGCTGACTGCTCTAACTTGCCTGTTCTTAGCCTTCCAATGTTATCCTTATACCTTTGATTCCAATTATTAGATAACACAGGGTTGCTTTTTCCAACCCGAATCAAGGTTTCTTCCATTGTCATCCTTTCTTCCGGCATACGGATTCCCGATCTTTCTGCTCCCATCCTGGGAATACGGATTCTTACGTTACCTGTTGGGATACGAATAATATAATATTCACCATGATCCGTTCCCACAATATCCTCAATATACCCAGCCCCATGTAATGGATATATAATTTTTTGTCCTGTTTGAAACATAATAATTCCCTCCTTTTTCCTAATTTTTCCCGAAAAAGAAGATTCTTATGCCATATTTAGGACTTTATTATAATAAAACAAAATTCTCTTTTTGTCTTTAAAATTTCCTAACAATTTCTTTAAATTTTACAATCAATTTTATAATTAGTTTTATCTTTGCCATATAATGCCGAATATTGTAGCATCTTGCCATTTTTAACTGATCCTTTGTAAAATCATATCTTAATTTTCATCCAAAAGGCAAACATCACACAATACATAGTTATTTAAACCACGTTATGTGTTTTTGCTATTGCATTTGGATGGTATTTTTGCTATATTATGTATGACTTAGTATTACACTGGAGGAGGAAACTATGACAGACTATCAAATTTTCAGCGATGGCGCTTGCGATATTGGGAAGGAACTGGAAAAAGAACTTAACATTTCCCTAATCCCCTTTTATATTTCTTTGGATCACGAAAAATACTTCAAAGAAATCGAAGAAATTTCTTTAGATAAATATTATAAATTTATGATAGAGCAAAATGGTTATCCCAAAACCTCATTGCCGTCTGTCCAAGATTTTATAGATGCATTTCGTCCTGCACTACAGGAAGGTAAAGATATTATTTGTACCACAGTCACCCCATCTCTTAGCAGTTCAATTCAATCTGCTACAACGGCAAAAATGATGCTGGAGGAAGAATTTCCAAACGCAAAAATTTATGTGGTAAATTCATGGAATATTACGGGTTCCCTTGCCTTAATACTGGTTGAAATGGCCAGAATGAAACGTGCTGGCAAAACAATAGATGAAGTTTTAGAATATGTTGAACAGGCAAAGATAGATGCCAGAATTCACTTTATGGTCGGCGCTTTAAACCATTTGGAAGTAGGCGGAAGAATTGGCAAACTTGCTGCTCTGTCCGGAAGCATATTAAAAATCAAGCCTCTTATTATACTAAAAGGTGGCGAGATTAATGTTGGTGGTGCTGTAAGAAGCAGAAAAAAAGGTCTTGCTAAATTAGTGGAAATTTCAAAAGAACACTTTAAAGCAACAGGTGAAAATCCAAAGGATTATTTAGCTCAGATTGGTACAACCAATGACTGGGAAGAAGTTCCTGAATTTGAAGCGGAACTGAAAAAAGTTTTTCCAGAGATGGAATTCATTTCACCCTTCCAAATTGGTGCAACAGTAGCTTCCCATACAGGTCCAGGAACAATTGGCTTTTGCTTTGCAAAAAAATACCAAGCTTATCACCTTTAATGAAAAAAAGTTTTTAACGATAATTACAATTTTGTGGTTATCGTTTTTTCATTTTGAATCATTCTTAATAGCCAATACTAAATGTATCCGTATTTTTATTTTATAAATCAAAACTACGCCTTAATGACGCTGGCCTTCACTTCGTTCAAGCCCTGATGGTATGATTATTTCCTACCCTTAAAAGGGTCTTCATATTCTTTTGTGTTTAACTTATCTTCTATTTGATCTTGCTTTTCTTGTTCCCTTATATATTTTTGAATTGTTGCTGTATTTAATCCAACTGTACTGACATAATAGCCCGTTGCCAAGAAATTGCTATTTCCAAATTTATATTTTAAATTTGCATGTCTATTGAAAATCATCATAGCGCTTTTGCCCTTCAAATATCCCATAAACTGAGATACACTCATTTTGGGTGGTATCTCTACTAGCAAATGAACAGGATCTGGCATCATATGTCCTTCTAAAATTTCTACGCCTTTCCACTTACATAAATCCTTTATTATTTTCTGTATATCTTCCCGTAAATCGTAATATATTATCTTCCGTCTAAATTTCGGTGTGGAAAACTATGTGATACTTGCATACCCAATTTGTGTGTGCTAAACTGTTTGCCATAAAGCATCATCCTTTCTTCTGTAAAATTTATTGGCTTGAACACCTTTATTTTACAGCAAGGATGATGCTTTTGCCTAAGCTTTAATCTCACCCGCAAAGCGGGCGGTTGTTAAAACCTGCAAGGCAGGCTTTTCATACTAAAGTTATAATTAAAAAAAACAAATCGTATCACCAAAATTGATCACGCTTCCATCTTTCGGCGTCATCCACCCAAGTTTAACAACAACTTTGAAGATTGCCATTCATATCTCTTATGCATTATAAACCAGATCTTCAATTTGTTTTTCCAGCATTATTTTCTCATTTTCTCGCATTTTTTTGATGGATTCCAGTCGCGACAGTGCTGATGAAACCTGGTCTTCAACCTGGGATACACTCTTTTGACTATCATGGATACGAGAGAGGACAGTCCAGTCTGAAATCAGTCCATCAAAGAAGTAATCAGCAAAGCGAAGAAAGCCGTCGATATTGGCTTGTTCCATTTGGGCGTTAATCTTAACGTCAGCCAACTCTGTGCGAAAACGGCTAAGTAATGTCTGCAAATGCTCCGCCTTAACCTGCGCTTCATCCAGGTGGGAATGCTTTGCCATACCCGAAAGGACTCCTCCACCGAGAAGATCCCAGGTACCCCAGTCTTCTGCACTACTAAGACTATTCTCAATATCACTGATCTGCCTCATGCAGGCCTCCCCAGCCTCCTCAGCGTCTGACACTTCACAAATTTGATTCGTTACTTCTCCAAGCTGACGTTCCAATGCACAAAGTTTTTCTCCATAGTGGGGATCGTTATGTAATAGCTTCTGTATTTCGTCAAACACTTGATTGTATTGCTGTTCACATCCCTCCAGTTTCTGCTCTTCAGCATGAAGCGATTCCATACGTTGACAACAATCATCCAATTGGCGAACAACCGCATCATATTTAAGCTGGGCAGCATAAGCCTCCTGCTGTTCCTTTTCCAATTGTTCCTCTCTCTTCCCCAGTATAGAATAAAAAACAGAGGTAGCCGTCGTTTTTTCTAACCGTTGCACATCAGCATCTTCTTTGGTAAGTATCCCCCGTAGTTCATGTTCCTTCTGTGAAAGCCCATACTTCTCATTTTCCAAACTCGTCAGCATTGAATTTATCTTGCATTGATGTTCCATCTTCTCCGACAGCTCCATCAGTTCTTTTTTTAAATTATTAAGCACAGTACACCTCCCAGTTATAGACAAAAATTTAAGCTTAGAACATACTTCTTTTCAAAATGTTATATTTATCCAACTAATTGTTATTCATTATACAACCTAAACCATATAACTTCAATTAAAGTCCGCATATTCTCCATTCTCCAACATTCTAAAGCATTTCGTAAATACTTTCTTGTTCTTTCAAAACCTTTTTAGCAGAAAAAATATATTTCTTGCCAACACTTACTTAACTTTTCTCCTTCATATAGAGAAACACAATTTTTTTCAGAACCGTTGTTTCTTCTCAACCATCTTATAGATTAAAAGAAATAGTTTTATTATTAATTTAGTAAAACTGAAATAAAAAAACAGATGCTGCCTTGAAACATGACAACATCCGTTTTAAGTAATTTAATATACATTTTAATTCTTTATAGCATACTCGTAGGAAGCCGCGATCTCTAACACAGCATCAAAAACCAATTGCTTTGCATGATTTCTAACTTCGCCTCTCACTACCTTTTCGTACTGGTTGGGCATATATTGATGTAACAAGTTAAGGGGAATTTCTATTTGGTCAAAGTTTCGGAATAGCGTATGAATTGCCTCTTGCACACGAGAATTGGACAAATAGTACCTACAACGGTCAGAATAGCTGTACTTTCTGGCAATCGCCAATTCTTCTTCACTTCCATGGTAGTGGTTAATCCAATTACCTGGGTCTTCCAACATAACTTCTTCCAACACTTCAATAAAACATGCTTGTTTTTCTTTTGGAACCAATTCTTTTTCCATCCAGCTTAGCAAAAACAGTGCTTCTCTTAAACGGAAAGTTAAAGCAGGCCCCACCTTTAAAATGGCAATTCCATCTTCCACCATTTCTTTTAACTTTTCTTTAGTTTGGTAGTCTGTGGAGTGACCTTCAAATACCAGAATTGGGTACTTCTTTAAGGTATCACACAAGCTTTTCGCTTCTACACGGTTATAATAAAACACCTGTGAATCACCGTACTCCACGCCGGGCTGCACCACCACTGCGATGATATTTTCCCATGCATCAAAAAGTCCATGCTCCTCAAAAACCCTTCGGTATGTTTCTACCGTATCTACAAAATCTGCTACTTTGGTAACGGAAATGCCGTCTTCTGCTTCTGTTGCCCCACCAGGTATGGGCACCTCGCTCCCTATAACGAAAACAGGCTTTTGCCTTTCATCTCCCCTCATCTGCATGAAAGTTTCCATACAAACTTGATACAACACCGCACCTCTTTCGGCAATGGTTTTGGTGCTGAGGGGTTGTTCCTTGGCATCACTGCCTAGCTTCATACTGGTATCCAAATGGATTTTTGTAAATCCTGCTTTTACATACTCTCTGACCAATACTTTTGCTTTCTCCATAGCTTCTTCCTCTGAAAAATCCTTAAAGGTAAGGGGACCCAAATGATCCCCACCTAAAATAATCAGATTTCTCCCACAACCCATTTGATCCGCAATACGATAGACAAAATCAGCAAAATCTTTGGGCGTCATTCCTGTATATCCGCCAAATTGATTGACCTGATTGGCGGTGGCCTCAATCAGAACAGGACTCTGGGTTTCCTTTGCCCGCAACAGCAAAGCCTCAATCACCAAGGCATTTGCAGTACAATAAGAAGCAATCCCTTTAGTAACACCCTCGTTTTTCAACATTTGTTTCAACATATTTTCCATAGCACACCAAACCTTTGTTATTTAATCTCGAACTCGTCAAATATCTTTCTTTTGAATGCATGTTCAATATCCAAATACTGATATTTCCCGTCTGTGTAAACCACATACACATTTTGAATTTTCTTTGTCACAGCATCTACCGCATATTTTGCAAAACCAGCTGCTCTTAAGCGGTCTGTAGCAGTAGGTACACCGCCTCGTTGCTGAAATCCTACAAGGTTACATTTTACATTCAGCCCCAGGTTTTTCTTTACATAATTTGCCGCATCTACCATCCTTGTAATAGTATTTTCACTATCACCTTCTGCAAACATCACAACGATATAGTCCTTGTCCCCACTATTACGGATTCTTTGAACTTCCCGAGCAATTTCTTCATTGGTCATAGGCTTTTCCACCAGAACACTAAAGTCTGCCATACCCATCAATACAGAGCTATGGGTCAAATACCCGTCCCATGCACCTAAAGTTTCCACAAAAAAAACCCTGCCCGGCAATGCCATACCCGTATCGCTAATGCCATCCAGATAGTCTACTTGTTTGTTTAATGCGGTATCGTATCCTAAGGTATAATCGCTACCATATATATTATTATCAATGGTACAAGGAACTCCAACAATGTTCATCTGTGGATTTAGTCCACTTAAAGTTCTGGCTCCCTTAAAACTTCCATCACCGCCCAAAACAATGAAAGCATCTATATTGTTTTTTGATAGCTGGGCAATTAAATGTTCCTGATTTTCTTTTTCTTTCAGTTGGGGGAATCTCCCGGTACGAAGTTCCGTTCCTCCCTTTTTATGCCAGTCTTGTACATCACAGGGATGAAGTATCACATAATCATTATCACGAATACCCAAAAAACCACGTTTGTATCCGTAAACCACATGCCCCTGTTCCGTCGCATATTTTACAATTTGAGCAAGGCAAGGATTCATTCCCGATGAATCCCCGCCGCTGGTAATCACAGCTATATTCATTGGTATTCCCTCTTATCAAGCCTTATTTGCACTGCCGAACACATCTATTTTTCCTTTTACTACTTCTGCACAAGCATCTTTTACAGGACCCATATATTTTCTAGGGTCAACCTCTTTTTCCGGAAGTTCATTACACATTTTTCTGATTGCATCTGTAAATGTCTTTTTAAATTCTGTACCTACATTGATTTTGCTAATACCAGTCTTCACGCACTTTTTAAAGTCTTCCACGGGAATTCCGGTACCACCGTGCAATACCAAGGGGCAATCCGTAATTTCTGCAATTTCTCCCAGTCTTTCAAAATCCAATTTCGGCTCGCTTTTGTAAAACCCATGTACGGAACCAAAAGCAATGGCCAAAGCGTCAATCCCTGTTTCCTCCACAAAACGAGGAACATCAGAAGGCTGTGTAAACGTTGCTTTTGCATCCGAAACCACAATATTTTCTTCTTTTCCGCCTACTTTACCAAGCTCAGCTTCTACGGAACAATGATAATCCTTGGCAAAGTCAACGATTTCCTTAGACTTTCTAATATTTGTTTCATAATCTTCTGCGGATGCATCAATCATAACAGAGGAAAATCCTGCTTTGATAGCATCTTTAATAAAGTCCATATCCGTTGCATGGTCTAAATGCAAACAAACAGGAATATCTACGGATGCCGCCATCCCTTTGATCATTCCCACTGTTTGATGCAAACCAATATACTTACAAGCACCCATAGATGCCATTAATATCACAGGTGAATTTTTTTCTGCTGCGCCATTAATAATTCCTTGTGCATCTTCATAACCGTTGAAGTTAAAACCACCTACTGCATATCCTTCTTTTCTTGTATTCTCTAAAATTTCTTTTAAAGTTACTAAACCGCTCATTTTCACATCTCCCACTTTAAACACTCCTATCTCACTATTTTTTATCTGTATATTCTTTAATCAAGCAATAAGCACCATAAAGTACCACGCTGTCATTCATCACCGAATACCTTACAGAACTGTCATCGATTGGTTGAATACACCGTTTTTTTAACGTCTCCATCAATGTTTCATGGAAAAATTTCTTAGCCTTTGTTACCCCTCCGCCTAAAATAATAGTTTGAGGGTTAAAAAAGTTAAATTGGTTGGCAATTCCTATCCCTAGATAATACCCTTCTTTACAATAAACTTCAAGTGCATATGGATCACCCAATTCTGCCGCTTGACTTAACACCTTACCGTTTAAATTTTCCGTTTTATGCTCTGCCAAATCAAAGACTTTACTTTGGATCCCTTTTTGCATATCTTCCAAAAGGCGATTATTTATGGCAGTACCTGAGGCATATAATTCAAAACACCCCACGCTGCCGCAAGGACATTTTAAACCTTCAGGCATAATCGACATGTGCCCTACTTCCCCTGCACCGCAAGAACTGCCACGGTATACTTCACCATTTACAACAATACCGCCGCCACAGCCTGTGCTCACTGTCATATAAATTATATTTTTCAAACCCTTTGCAACACCCATCCGCACCTCGGCAAGTGCACCTAGGTTCCCATCATTATCCAACATGACTTTTGTCTGAAAGTCTGCCTCCAGCCGCTCTACAATTGGAAAATCGTGCCATCCCATTAAAGGGGCGTGAACAATAATGCCTTTTTCTGCATCTAAAGGTCCGGGGCTTCCCACACCTATCCCTAAAATATCCTCTTTTTCAAGAGAAAAATGCTTTATAATATGTAACAATACGTCTTTGGTGTTTTGATATACGGCTTCCTCCCCCAAAAATGTCTTTGAGGGTGCTACATGAACATAGTCATCTACAATTTTTCCCTCTTCCGTAAACAATGCACCCGATGTTTTTGTTCCTCCAATGTCCAAAATCAAATAATATTTCATCATGCACCTTTTTCCAAGCCTTATGCCTTTTTCTTTTGTGACATATCAAAGATAACCGCCAATAAAATAATGCTGCCAATTACAACTTTTTGCCAATAAGAAGAGATCGTTAACAGATTCATACCATTATTGATAACCGCAATAATAGCAACACCAAACATTGCACGAGCAACAGAACCACTGCCACCGGCAAGGCTGGTACCACCTAAAACTGTTGAAGCAATGGCATACATTTCGTAACCTTCACACGCACCGGGCTGTCCATTTTGCAACTTAGATGCAACCAGTACACCGCCTAAAGCCGCCATAATAGAACATAATATATGAGATTGCAGAATTACCTTGCTTGTATTAATCCCACTTAAGTGGGCTACCTGCATATTGGAGCCTGTTGCATATACATGTCGACCAAATACAGTCTTTGCCAGTAAAATGTGCATCAAAGCTACAACGATAACAGTAAATATCGTGATAATAGGAATAATCCCATTGGGATGTGATTCCGAAGTTAAAAAACGGCCTGCACCCAGCCAAGAAAATTGAGATGGCAACCCAAATACAGCAGTCCCGCCTGTGATGATATAAGTTACGCCTCTGGCAATCGTCATCGTAGCCAACGTTGTAATCATGGGAACCACATTAAACTTTGTAACCATAATTCCATTAAAAAACCCGCAAATAGTACCTATAAATAATGCAGAAAAAACAAGGATTAAAATGGACATAAATACAGACATTTCAGGGAACATCAACCCTACCATTGCAGAAAACACCCCTGCAAGCGCTGCCACTGAACCAACGGAAATGTCAATTCCGCCAAGAATGATTACATATGTAAGGCCGGTGGCCAAAAGTGCATTAATAGCCATTTGTGAGGTTAAGTTCATAACATTTTTTGTTGTGAAAAATGTGTCTGTTGTCACACCAAACCCAATACACAAACCGATTAAAAACACAATAACCATATTTTTCTTTAGCCATGCTTTCAATTTCTCCATATCATATACCTCTCAATAACTATTCTTAAGTATTTTTACTATTTAAGCTTGCAAGTTCAATTACATTTTGTTCTGTTGCTTCTTTATAATGTAATTCCCCTGCGATTTCGCCTTCTCTCATAACAATAATCCGGTCACTGTTACCTAAAATTTCTGGTAGCTCAGAAGATACCATAATAATACATCCTCCATTTGCCACAAAGGCATTCATCAATGCATAAAACTCCGATTTCGCATTTACGTCAATCCCTCTTGTAGGTTCATCCAAAATTAAAATTTTTGAATCTGCCAGTAACCATTTTGCCAGAATTACTTTCTGTTGATTTCCTCCGGAAAGGTTGGCAATCACCGTGTTAATTCCCGGAGTCCTTACCTTAAGCTTATCCACATAATCTTTACTTACGTCTTTTTCCCATTTAAAATCTAAAAAGCCAAATTTCTTACAATTTTTTGTTAGACTGGGTAAAACAATATTATTTTTTATCATTGCATTTAGCATTAAGCCTGTACGACGCCGATCCTCAGTAACAAATCCAATATGGGCATTGATTGCTTCAGCGGGACTTTTAAAGGTAACTTCCTTACCGGAAACGTAAATTTTTCCCTTGCTATATTCTCTCGCCCCAAAAATAGCCTCCATTACCTCTGTACGTCCAGCGCCAACCAACCCTGCAAAACCAAGGATTTCCCCGGCATACGCTGTAAAATTGATATTCTTAAATTTCCCTTTTTTACCTGTAAGCCCTTCAACACGCAGCAATTCCTCCTTTGCTACATGCTCTTGTCTATTGTAATAATCTTTGATTTCACGCCCAACCATGCTGGCAACCAGTTCTTTTTCCGTTACATCTGCAATTTGGAACGTATCCACCATACAACCGTCTCGTAAAACCGAGACCTTTTCCCCCATCTCAAACATTTCCTTGAGACGATGGGTAATATAAATAATAGCCACATTTTGTTTCTTTAAAATATTAATTTGCTCAAACAATGCTTTAATCTCATGCCCTGACAATGAGGATGTAGGTTCATCCATAATAACTACTTTTGCTTTTTTTGTCATAACCTTAGCAATTTCCACCATCTGCTGCTGAGCTGCTGTTAATTCCCTTGCGATTTGAGTCGCTTTAATATCAACCTTCATGAAGTCCAAGATATCTTGCGCTTCTTTATTCATTCGTTTTCTATCCAAAAGGATTTTAAAGTCCTGCCTTTGTTCTGCACCTAAGAAGATATTTTCCGCTACTGTTAAATCGTTTGCGATACTCAGCTCTTGATGGATCACAGAAATGCCTGCATCCAATGCTTGACGTGGATTTTGAAAGCGCACCGTTTGGTTATTGTAAACAATCTCCCCTTCGGTAGCATCATATACACCTGAAATGATTTTAATCAATGTGGATTTTCCTGCGCCGTTTTCCCCCAAAAGACAATGCATCTCCCCTGAGTAAAAATCCAAAGACACGTCTGTAAGGGCTTTGACACCTAGAAATCTTTTTGAAATATTTTTCACTTGCAAACACGGATTCATTGTATCTTCCTTCCTTACTTAAAATTTGCTTATAATAAACTTTAAGATGAGTTGTTTCAACTCATCTTAAAGCCATCACTTCAATTATTACTTATATTACTGAGCTGCATTTTCTTCTGTGATGATGTAAGGAGCAATCATAACTTTTTCTTCAGCAACAGAACCATTTTTCAAGTAGTCCATCATGTTTTGAGAGATTTGTTTGCCAATTTCCATTGGATTCTGAGAAATTTCGGAAACCCAATATTTACCGTTTTCTGCATCTAAGATAGCAGCTTTTGCTTCAGGGTTACCATCAAAACCGATGATTTTTGTATTTGCACCAGCTGCTTTGATTGCTGCCAAAGCACCAGTTGCAGCGGGATCACCAACAGCAAATACAACGGAAATGTCATTATTATGTGCAGACAATGCATCAGACATCAACTGTTCTGCTTTTGCAGCATCGCCTTCGTAGTTACCAATATCAATAATGTCTAAACCTTTGTCAGAAGCGTTTACAACTTCTTCCCAACCGGTACGACGATCGATGCAAGATTGAGGTTCATCAAAGTTAATGATACCAACTGTTTGACCAGCCTCAGCAAGTCTTACTGTTTCCTGTCCACCAAGTCTGCCACCTTCAACGTTGTCTGTACCAACAAAGCATTTTACAACATCTGTTACTTCACTTGTACAGTCAAATGTAAATACAGGAATGTTTTCTTTGTCTGCAGCTTCCATAGCAGGTGTTGTGCCGCCGGGGTCGTTACAAGAAAGTGCAATCGCATCTACGCCCTGTGCTACCAAGTTGTTGATATGATCAGACGTAACGTTACTGTCTAATTCGCCGTCTAAAATAATGGCTTTAAACCCTAATTCTTCGGATGCATTCTTGATACCGTCTTCAATCAGATTGTAGAAAACGTGTTCTCTGGAACCTACGATAAAACCTAATGTCAATTGTTCTTCCGCAGCGCCGTTGTCAGCGTCAGCTTCACCCTCAGTGGCAGGTTTTGAACTACCACAAGCAGACAAACCAAGTACCATTGTTGCACAAAGTAATACACTTAAAAATTTCTTCATAAACCTCTCTCCTTTTTCACATTGAATATTTATCCGAATTTTATGCAAAATTCCCCTTCGCAATCATACACCTCGGATATAAGTGAATAATAGCAATTTATAGAAAAAAAGTCAACAATTTTTCAGCATGTTGAACAGTTTTGTATACTCTTACAATTTCGTGTTTTCTTTTTAAGTAAATTAGCACAATAAGAGTAATATTTGAAATTTTTTTCACACCATTGTGTTTTTTCATCGTTTTTTTTTTGCCATTTACAAAATAATATTTATTTCCTTTGAAAAACAGAAATTTTTTTCAAAACGGGTACGTTATCTAAGTAAAGCAACTTAAGATTTTTTTGAATCCAAAAATAAAAAAATATTTAAATTTAAGATATTGACCTACAATTTTTTATATATTATACTAAGTCTAAGAAATCCAAATATCATGAATTTTTATTCATTATTATTGTATATTTTTACATTATTTCCTGGAGGCATGCATATGTATGATATTATAACTGTTGGTGAAATTTTAGCAGAAATACTTGCCGAAAAAAAAGATCAAGATTTTTTTGAACCCGGCGGCACTCTTTTAGGCCCTTTTCCCAGCGGTGCACCAGCCATCGCCATTGATCAGGCTGCAAAAATGGGTGTAAAAACAACCATCATTGCAAAGGTAGGTGCGGATGATTTTGGTTTGCTCAACAAAAAAAGGTTACAATCTTCGGGTGTTGATATCTCGAACATCATAGAAACAGCAGAGAATACAACCGGCAACGCCTTTGTAACATACTTAAGCGATGGCAGCCGTAAATTTATTTTTCATTTTAAACATGCTGCCTGTGGGGAACTTGGGCCGGATGATATTGATGAATCAATCATAAAAAACTCTAAAATACTTCATATTATGGGTTGTTCAGTAACGGGAAGCCCTTCCATGTGCAGCGCAATTATGAAAACCATCAAAACTGCAAAAAAATATAATGTAAAAATCAGCTTTGATCCTAATATTCGCCCGGAACTTTTAACAGGGGAAACCTCCGACTATTTTAATGAAATCTTAGAGTCTTGTGATTATCTTTTGACAGGAAAAAGCGAGCTTGTAAAATTATTTGGAGAATACCAAAAAAACCTTTTGAAATTATTGCAAAAAAAGGATAGAATAATTGTAATTAAAGATGGATCCAGAGGAACAGAAGTCTATACTAGAACCGAAGCATTTAAAGTAGATACCTTTCCCACCATCGAAGTAGATCCTACCGGCGCAGGTGATTGCTTTGACGGTACTTTTTTAGCCTTAATTTGTGAAGGCCATGATATTAAATTTGCCAGCAAATATGGCAATGCTGCCGGTGCCTTAGCAGTATCAAAAAGAGGCCCTATGGAAGGCAATTGCAAAAGAGAAGAAATTGAAAACTTAATTTCAGAAAATCCTTCCATTGAAGTTATGGAAATTGAGAATCCCTTTACTGCATTATTATAAATACACGAAAGGAGAGAGAAATGCATTTAGTAGACTCCGCATATGAAAATATCAAACTAAATATAGACAGTCTTTCTTCTTCAGAAAAAAAAGTAGCCACATTTTTACTGGAAAATTTGGAAAAAATCCAATCCTTAAATGTTGTGGGAATCGCAAAAGAAAGTCATACAAGCGAGGCCACTGTGGTACGAATGAGTAAAAAGTTAGGCTACAAAGGCTTTTATCAACTTAAAGTTATGTTAATTCACAGCTTAGAGAAGGAACAACAATATCCTAGCACTGCTCCTCTTAGTAATTTGAATGACTTTTTTCAAGCAACCGCACAAAATATGTTACACATCGGCAGTGTGGTTGATGAAAAAGTCTTCTGGAAATGTATAAACTTGATTGCATCTGCAAACACCGTTCATGTCATTGCCTCCGGAAACACGATTCCTTCCGTCCTGGAATTTTGTTTCCGTTTGGGACGAATCGGGGTTGCTACCACAACCTCTATTTCTGATGAACTGGAACTTGCTAACATTGACTTAGCACGATATGGAGATATCGTCATGGGCGTATCTCACAGCGGCGGCTCTAAAAATGTTGTTAGGGCATTTGAATTGGCACGAAAAAAAGGGGTTTCCACCTTAGCTGTTACAGATATTATCACAAGCCCCTTAAAAAAACACGCAGATTACGCACTAGCCAGTACCATTGAATCTTCCCCTACTTCTGTTTTCGGTGCCGAATCCCATATTTATACCAGTATCATACTAGATGCACTCGTTTTTTTTGTGGCAACCAAAAAACGCACACCAAAAGGTGTAAAAATGTTTTTGGCCGAAACACAGGTCCCATAACTTATCCTCAGAAAAGGAGACCCTATGGATATTTCAAACAAAAGACTCATACAGCTTACTTCGTTATACAACAAATTTAGGTTCCATCGAACATTACTTTTTCTTTGTGAACTGTATTTCGCCTATACCTATGCAGTAGACTTTCCAACGGGCTCCCTTCCCTATCGGGTCATCATGGGGAGCATTCTTCTAGGCATCGCCCTTCTGGCATTTTATGCCCATAGGAAGATGGGGATTTTGCAAGAAAAAATTAAAAAAGAAAAACAAGACAACGCTATCTAAAAAAGACTAAGTCAGGTTGTTATGATATGCCCCCTCTTAGGTAGACAGGTAAAATAATAAAAACTTGGGCATGGTATAATAAAGTAGACACTATATTAAGAGAAAATAGTGAAAGGTGGTCTACTGATAAGAAGAAGTTATGATAAACAGTTTAAAGTTGCAGCTGTAAAATTAGTTATTGAAGATGATATGTCTGTTTCTGATGCAGCAAAAGCATTATCTATTCATTACAATTCTCTATACCGATGGATAAGTGAATATGAAGAATATGGAGAAAGTGCGTTCCCAGGAATGGGACCGCACTTTATTCGTATCAGTATGAAATAAAAAAACTTAAACAAGAAAACTTGGAATTAAAGAAGGAACTTGATCTCTTAAAAAAATACCAGGCCTTCTTGAAGCAAAAGAACAGATAAGATTTCAATATTTGAAAGAAAATCAGAACAAATATAATATCAAGAAGGCCTGTAAAGCCCTAAATGTATCAAGAGCTGGTTATTATAAATATCTAAATCGTAAACCTTCTAAACGCGATATTGAAAATGAAATTTTAAGCAAGGAAATTCAACAGATTTTTGAAGAGAACAAAAACCGGTATGGTTCTATTAGAATAGCAAAAGTATTAAAAGATAAAGGCATCCATATAAGCCGAAAACGTGTTGCTAGAATCATGAGAAAATTAATGTTATATCCAAAAGGAACTCGTTACAGGTATAAACACTATAATCAGAAATCAAATGTAGTAGAACGCCCAAATCTATTAAATCAGATGTTTTGCACAGATCGTAAAAATAAGATATGGGTTGGAGATATTACATACATACCAACAAGGAAAGGCACATTGTATTTAGCGGTTTTCCTTGATATTTATTCCAGGAAAATTGTTGGTTGGTCTATGAACAGGAAAATGAAGGATACTTTGGTTATTAATGCTTTTTTGCAGGCTTATGGCAAGGAACGTCCTGTGCCAGGCTTAATTGTACATACAGAAGTTCACAATTTACAGGAGGAAGATTTAGAGCCTTACTATCCAAATATGGGGCTATCCATAGTAATAGTAGAAAAGGTAATCCTTATGATAATGCTGTAATGGAATCTTTTTATAGAACAATAAAAAGAGAGCTTATTCAAGACTCAAAGTATGATAATCCTGAACAAGCTCAAAATGAAATTTTTAAATACATTGAATTGTACTATAACACCAAGCGAATTCATTCTGCTCTTGGGTATCTTTCTCCCACCCAATTTGAAGAATTAAATTCATAAAATCAGCGTAACTTTGTGTCTACTTTTTATTGACAGCTCCAACTTGTGTATTTAGGAAGGAGCATTTTCTATGCCTAAAATTACACCAGAAGATAAAGCTTATTATTGCCATCAATATTTAATTGGAAATATGTCTCAGGGGCATATAGCTAAAATTACTGGATTAGCTCCGGCATCCATTCATATGTGGATAAAAAACTATGAATCTTTAGGTAACGATGCTTTTTTGCGAAAAAGAAACAAACGTTATTCTAAAGAATTAAAGGTTCAGGCTGTGGAAGCTTTTCTTGCAGGCAAAGATTCTCAGTATGGTATTTGTAAATCATATGGAATAAAATCAACTACCCAGCTACAAATGTGGATTTTGAAGTATAATAGTCATGAGAAGTTGAAAACTTCTGGAACAGGAGGAGCCACGATAATTTGAGTCTGCCAACTGCAAGCTGTTACTTGCGACCCTTAAAAGGGCTTACTTCTGGTATACACAATTGTTCGCCTAATTCATCTTCTTTTAGTTGATTGGTTATATACTCTGCTATTCGTTCTGCATTCTTTCCCGCAGTATCTACATAATAGCCCTTACACCAAAACTCTCTAATCCTGTATTTATATTTTAATTCCCCAAATTGTTCATACATCATCGTACTGCTTTTTCCTTTTAGATACCCCATAAAACTTGATATTGCAATCTTTGGCGGTATCTCTAATAGCATATGTATATGGTCTGGGCATACTTCTGCTTTCAAAATCTTCACCCCCTTCCACTCACATAGCGTTCTCAAAATCTTCCCTATTGCTTCTCTTTTTTTATAATAGAATATTTTTCTCCTATATTTAGGTGCAAAAACTATGTGATATTTTCAATTCCACTTTGAATGGGATAAACTATTTATGTCGTTAAGACCCATATTAAAACTCCCTTCGTTATTTTATTCTTTGCAGTTTGCGGACTACAAATTCTATTATAACGAAGGGAGTTCCTTTTTCGCCTCATCGCCGTAGGCTTTTTTGAACCACGCGTCTAACGCGTGGTTTTCTTTTCCACAAAAACATTATTTCTGGGTAATTTGAATAATAAAATCTTTAAATTTTTCAACAGCAGGGGGTAAATATCGATTTACCATATAAGCAAGATAAACCATACGCTTGGAATAAGCCGTATCCAAATCCAATTTTACTACATTATA
>NZ_DAOUQB010000061.1 GCF_030625865.1 Anaerotignum sp.
GTTGGTTCAAAGTGGGAAGCAGCTTTATTTTTATTTGGAAAATAAGTTTTATACCCCCGATGATGCCCTCATTACAGGGATAAAGGCCATTCTTGCAGAGGAGTTTTCCAGAGATTTATCCAAGAAAATAAATAATGCCCACCGGAACAGGCAGAGCAATGGCGGCCGTGTTCTGATTACTTCAAATACTTGGGGATATGACAAGGTAAACAAAGAGGTTGTTGTGAATGAAAAAGAGGCGGAAGTGGTGAAGCTGATTTTTGAGTTGTGCTTACAGGGATATGGCAGCCGCACCATTTGCAAAGAGCTTGATTTGCGGGGAATTAAAGGACGTTCCGGCAATGCCTTCCCCGAGGCAACGGTAAGGAAAATTATTAGAAATCCCCTATTTATGGGTACGGCGGTTATGAACAAAATGCATTATGATTTTAATGCAAAAAAGGCCATTCACAACCCCAAGGAGGAGTGGATTCTCCATGAAAATGCAGTCCCGGCACTTGTAAGCGAAGAGGTATGGGTAAAAGCAAACGCTGAGATTGACAAGAGATCCGTTGAAAATGGAGGAAAGCGCATTGGGCGTAAAAGTGGTAATTCGGTTCTTTCCAGTAAGATTATTTGCGGGGAGTGTGGTGAGGTTTATTGGAAGCGTTTCCGAAGAAATGCGGCAGGGGGTCAAATTGTATATTGGTCTTGTTCTCGTTATGTGCGCAGAGGGCGAAAAACCAACAACACCAATGTAGGGAAAGCAAAAATTAAATTACATACGGATGATGGCTGCGATAATATTCACTTAAAAGAGGAAGATCTTAACGATGCGTTATATCTGGTTGCAGAAAAAATCTTTAGTGGGGACAGAGCCATTGTAAAAGAGGCAATGTTGATTTTGGAGCAAGTTTTGGCCGATGATGATGCTTTGGATAAGGGTACTTTTGAAAAGGAAAGAGCCGCAATTATGGCGAAGAGAGAAGCTTTGCTTGACAAGATGCTGGACGGTGTCATTTCAGAAGATTTATTTAAAATGAAAGACAGATCCTTTCAAGAGGAATTAGCAAAAACGGATGCCAAAATTGCAGAGGTGGACAGAGTTGGTAAGGAAAGAGAAGAATTGGAATTCCGAATGAATGCTTTGAAAAATGAAGTTTTTGATATTGCGGATAAAAGTTTAAGTATAGATAAGGTGGCGGAAAACATTCAGAGGATACGGGTATTTCCCGGGGAATTGGTATTTGAGTTTGATTTGTTCCCTGAAATAAAGGTTCAGGTGGTACGGGTGAATAATCGGAAAATGGAAATGCGGTTGGCGGATTGATACATACAGTTTGTAGAACCATATAAATATCTGGCTACCATAAACAATTAAGAATCCCAAGCCGGATTGTGCAACCAAAAATTCCCCAACGATAACACCAACAAAGGATAGCCCCACGTTGATTTTCAGTGCATTTAAAATACAGGGGATATTTGCGGGAAATACTACTTTTTTTAAAATCTGTGCTTTGGTTCCACCAAAAATTTGAATTAATTTTATTTTTTCGGCATCAACTTGTAAAAAGCCATTTAGAACACTCATTACAGTTACGATAACAGAGGTTAATAATGCAACGGCAATAATTGAAGTTTGATTATTACCTAGCCAAACAATAATGATTGGGGCAAGGGCAGTTTTCGGCAGAGAATTAAGAACAACTAAATAGGGTTCAGCAACATCTGAAATAAAGCGGTTCCACCATAACAAAATTGCAGTTAATGTGCCTATGACTGTTCCCAAAACAAAACCAGCTACCGTTTCCCAAAGGGTTGTTCCAATATGTGTCCAAAGGGAGCCGTCCTTCCCCATCTGAATACCGGCGGATAGCATTCTGCTTGGCTGGCTGAAAATAAATGGGTCAATCCAGTCCAAACGAGCAGCAATTTCCCAAAGAAGAAAAAAACCAACAAGAAGTACCCACTGTATTCCGTGAACAGCGTTTTTCCTTTTACGTAAACGATTTAAAAATGCCGCTTGTTCTGAAGACATGGAATTTGTATTTTTTTTATGCCACATGTACATCCAGCTCCTTCCAAATTGCGTTAAAATATTCTCGGAACTCTGGCGCTTCTCGTGCCTTCATGGGACTATATTCTTCAATAGAAAGTTTAATATTATATATTTTTTTTACCTGTGCAGGACGGGAAGAAAGAACGACTACTCTATCAGCCAGACTAATTGCCTCAGAAATGTCGTGGCTGACTAAAATTGCAGTTTTTCCTTCTTTCCGAATGATGGTTCCAATTTCGTCCGAAACGGATAGACGTGTTTGATAGTCTAATGCGGAGAATGGTTCATCCAAAAGAAGAATGTCGGGGCGTATAGCTAATGTACGAATTAATGCAACTCTTTGGCGCATGCCTCCTGAAAGTTGGTAAGGGTAATGATCCTTAAAATCGCCAAGTCCATATTGATTAAGCAATGTTTCTACATATGCCATATTTTCGGGGGTAAGTTTATTTTGTATTTCCAACCCTAAAAGGGCATTATTGCGTATGGTACGCCACTCCAATAGATAATCTTTTTGAAGCATATACCCAATTTCTCCGTTTACAGATATCTTGCCCTCTGAAGGAATGATCAGTCCTGCAAGCATAGAAAGAATGGAGGATTTCCCGCATCCACTTGGACCAACGATACTAAGAAATTCACCTGATTGAACGGAAAGAGACAAATCCGAAACAGCCACTGTTTCACCATTGATGCTGTGATACCTAAGGCTGATATCCTCTAAAGAAACGATAGGGCGCATGGAAACGACCTCCCTATAGATTTATACTCCTATTATATCAATCGGGGGACAAAAAGTGCTTTTCCAGATGCAAGAAAGATAAGTAGAGTGTAAATATTTTTTTGATTGATTTTCGGATTATTTTGTTTATCTTAAATAAGAACTGCCATCAAAGGATGACAGTTCTTATTTGATTGGGTTTAAAGAGTTTTTAAAAGAATGAACTATTCTTGGTGAGCTGGAAGACATCTTGTTATTCAGGTCTGTTTATTTCTTCTAATGCTTCAGTTGTTTCAAATGCATCTATATCTTCGGGTGATATGCCTTGCTGCAACATCCACCATCTTTGCCACCACCAATATCTGCAGCAGCAACAACAACCCCAACAGCAGCAACAACAGCAGCAACAACATCTATGCCTTCTGCCACGAGAATCATTTTGTCCGCTCATCATATATACTCCTTTCTCTTTTTCGATTTCTAGCATCTACAGCATCTACAGCATCTACAGCATCTACAACATCTACAGCATCTACAACATCTGCATTCTCTACCTCGAGCCTGATTTTGTCCGTTCATCTTTTACCCCCCCTTCGTATTACAGTGCAATAACTTGTACCTACTTTTACTATAGAATATGAAGGAGTAGAAAATTGGTGAATTAGAAATTTGTCTGTAACAGAGATAGTAATTAATTTTTGGGGGGAAGAAGGGAAGGGTAATTGTTCTGATCAAAAATAATGACGAAAAGGAAGTTGGTATTTGAAGGCACAGAATTTAAGAGAAGAAGTAAAAAATAAATCATCATGATTTGATATTTAATTGTGTTTCCGCTTTAAGAATTTTTCTTTTATATATTGGAACGTGAAACAAAAGATGCAATAAATTTGTAGATTATAATGGCAAAACTTGCTATAATAAGATATTAATATTGTTTTAATTACTTATTTTGAGTGAATTTTATCATTCGATTTGATGATATGAATTTAAGAGTATCTTATAGACACATGAAAAAATATAATAGGAATAAGGCAAGCGATAAAAAGGCCAAAGATATGGGGTAGATACATGAAAGGGCTACGATGTCAAATAATTTGGGGAAGAATTCCATCTTTTATGAAATGGCGTTGAACGCGTTAAGGGATGGATAAATTGTTTGGACTGTTTCATACTGAAAGACTGCGAATACATTTCAGCATTTGATGAACAACCAGAGATTAATACCTGTTTTTATGGGTGGATGATTACTATCTTTTTTTATGAGAGATAGAAAAGGAGGTATTTGAAATGGATAGCAAAGTTTTAAAGGAAGCCGGAATTGATCTTGAGAGAGGGGTGGCCCGCTTTCTCGGTGACAGACAGTTATATGAGAGTATATTATTAAATTTTTTGGTAGATAAAACTTTTGCCAATGCTAAAGAGGCAATGGAGGAAGAAAACTATAAGGATTTATATGAATGTGTTCATACGCTTAAGGGCGTTGCGGCAAATACAGATATGACGATTTTGTATCGTACTACAGGGGAATTATGTGACTATCTGCGAAAGCAGGAAGCTCCGGATAAAGAAAAAACAACACTTCTTTTTTGCCAAATGGAAGAGGCATATTATTCTGTTATGAAGGGCATTGTTGCCGCAAGGGGGGCATGATGGATAAATGGATACAGGGATGAGCAAAAAAACGATTCTAATTGCGGACGATGCGGAACCCAATCGTTTGTTACTAAAAAAAATATTTGGGGCAGAGTATTGTGTCGAAGAAGCGGTAAATGGTTTGGAAACATTGGAAAAATTGCGAGAGCTTCCTGATGTTGCAGTTCTGATATTGGATATTATGATGCCAAAGCTGGACGGCTTTGGTGTGCTGGAAGCCATGAAAAAAGATGAGCATCTTCGTATGATTCCAACTGTCATGATTACGGCAAATAATGAAGAGGATATTCAGATTAAGGCATTGTCTTACGGAGCCACTGATGTGATGACAAAACCTTTTAGTCCACTGATCATTCTTCACCGTATCAAAAACATTATGGCTCGCAAGGAATCGGAAAAACTTGCAGAGCAAAATCGGGCTTTTAAGATGGAGTTACGCTTAATGGACACCGATGAAAAATCGGGACTTTTTAATAAGAATGCCTTTCATCGCTATACAGCCAAAATGCTTCAGAAATATCCTGATAAAAAATTTGTTTTGATTCGATGGGACATTGATAACTTTAAGGTATATAACGATTGGTTTGGCACCGAAGCAGGGGATGCATATTTGAAAAAAATCGGTGATTTTTTTCAAAAGTATGAAGAAAAAAATGCATCCATTAAAACTTATGCCAGATATGATGCAGATCATTTTGTATGTTGTCAGGAGGCAGAGGGATTTGACCCGGAAGATATTACGAAAATTATAGATGATTACATGACTGACCTGAAAACCATAGATTTTGAGTATACATCTCGAGTGGGACTGTATTTGATTACCGATCCTAACTTGGATGTAGCTTTAATGTGTGATCGGGCACTGCTAGCGTTGCGTTCTATTAAGGATAGCTATGGAAAGCGTTATGCGTGGTTTGATGATTCTATGAGGGAAACGTTGCTTGAACAGCAGGAAATTTTAAATGAAATGGAGCTGGCTTTGAAGGATGGACAATTTATTCCTTATCTTCAGCCACAGTATAATTACGAGACCGGTAAGTTAGTGGGAGCAGAGGCTTTGGTTCGTTGGGAACATCCCAGAAAAGGAACCATTATTCCCAATAGATTTATACCATTATTTGAACGAAATGGCTTTATTTCTCGGCTGGATGAATATATGTGGGAGCAGATTTGTATTATACTGAAAAGGTGGCAGGACAGTGCTATGCCCCTGGTTCCTATTTCTGTAAATGTTTCTCGTAGGGATATTTATAACCCACATCTGGTAGAGAATATTGTTACATTACTTTCAAAGTATAATTTAGAGCCTTCATTATTGCATTTGGAAATTACAGAAAGTGCCTATACACAAAATGCAGAACAGCTGGTGAATACGGTTAATCTTCTCAGAAATCATGGCTTAGAAGTGCATATGGATGATTTTGGGAGCGGATACTCCTCTTTAAATATGTTGCAAAATGTACCCGTTGATATTTTAAAGCTGGATATGAAGTTTATGGGGAATGATTACAAAAATGAAAGAAGCGGAAATGTTTTAAATGCCGTTGTACGTATGGCAACAGCACTAAGGCTTCCTGTTCTTGCGGAAGGTGTGGAAACAAAGGAGCAGGCGGATTTTTTGAAAAGCATCGGATGTTTGCTCATGCAGGGGTATTTTTTCTCCAGGCCTATGATGATTGCAGATTTTGAGGCGTTACTTGGAATGTCAAAAACAACTTCCAGCTTAAATGAAGGTTTCGTAGAGAGTTTTGAAGGTTCGGTTGATTTTCTGAACTTTACTTGCCAATCCACCTTATTGTTTAACCGCTTTATTGGGGGGGCGGCGGTCGTGGAATATGATAGTGAGAACAAAACTTTGATTGCGATAAGAATAAATGATCGGTTTTTAGCGGAAATCGGAATCAACAGAACAGCATATATGGAGAGAGTTCAGAGCCTCTTTGATTTTTATGAAGGAGATAACAAAAAATTGGTTATTTCTATGCTTGAGGAGGCCATAAAAAGCGGAGAGGAAACGTTCTGTGAGATTATGGCAAAACCTAAAGAGCAAGAGGATTTTAGATGGTTTAAATTACAGACAAGGCTTCTTGTGACGAGCGCATGTAAATATTTTTTCTATGTGGCAATTAAAAATATCACGGAAGCGAAGTGCAAGGTTCTTGAGGATGAGAGGAAGGTTCAACGGCTTACAGATTTGATAAATAGTATTCCGAATGCGGTAATCGAGCTGGATTTCTCAAAAGATATGGAGGTTGTTTATCATAATAACGGGGTTTCTGAAATGTTTGGCTATACCAAAAAAGATATTGAAGAACGCTTAGATAAAAATTTTTTATTATTTATTCATCCTGAGGATAGAGGTGAAGTGAAAGAAAATTTGCAATCACTTTCTAGGGGGAAGAACAAGGTTCCGGGCGAAAAATATCGTCTGATTTGCAAAGACGGCAGCTATCGCTGGGCTAGAATCACAGGGCGTGTTATGCCGACAGAACAAAACCATTCCAATGTTTGTATCCTTATAGAAGTGGTAGAATGACAAATAGCAAAACCATGCAGTATTTTTTGCTTTGGTTCACAAAAAAAGGAATTGGCTATATTATTTTTAAGGAGAGTTGCTCAAATGAGTGACTCTCTTTTTCTTTCCAGAAAAGCGGTGTAGCTTTATATACAAAATTAAGGAATGATTTGAAAAGAAATTGACGATATTTGCAAGGTATAAATTATCCCATTCAGGGGGAGATTTTTAATATCTTCAACTGAAATGGTTTTGCCATTTCTGCTACCAAATTGCTTGATAGGAGTGGGCATAATGGGATATTATGGAAAGGTAGAAATCAGCGGTATTAACACTTCAAATTTACCGACTTTAAGTGGTGCGGAGGCTAGAGAATTATTTATTAAATTTCGAGAGGGTGACGAATCTGCCCGAGAAAAATTGATCGAAGGAAATTTAAGATTGGTATTGAGCATTATAAAAAGATTTGAAAATAGAAACGAAAATATGGACGATTTATTTCAGGTTGGCGTGGTAGGCTTAATTAAAGCGATAGACAATTTTGATATTAATATGCAAGTGATGCCATCAACTTATTGTTGTCCCATGATTATTGGCGAGATTAGACGTTATCTGCGTGACAATAATTCTATTCGGGTTAGCCGTTCATTAAGGGATACTGCGTACAAGGCTTTGCAGGCAAAGGAACGTTTGATGGCGGAACGGGAAAAAGAACCATCAATCGAAGAAATTGCAAGAGCAATGGGAATGTCCAGAGAAAGTGTTGTGACTGCCATGGATGCCATCCAAGATCCTGTTTCTTTGTATGAGCCTGTTTATCATGATGGTGGTGACACTCTTTTTGTGATGGATCAGGTGAGTGATGAGAAAAATGGTGACAAACTATGGCTTGAGAACTTATCTCTGAGTGAAGCCATGCGCCATCTTTCCGAGCGTGAGAAAAAAATCGTTTCCTTAAGATTTTTTGAGGGGAAGACACAAACGGAAGTGAGTACAGAAATCGGAATTAGTCAGGCACAGGTAAGCCGCTTGGAAAAAAGCGCACTGAAGCATATGCAAAAATATGTATAAGACAATGGACAATCCAACTAAAATCATGTAAAATATAGGGCAAAAGAAGGAAATATATTGAGAATTGTTTTTTTATGCAGACAGGAAGAAGAGGAATACCAAGGTTTCCGGTACCATTCTCTGGGGCTAAAATGAAAACATGTGGTTCAGTTGTCATTGATTTTAGGAGGAAAAGTAAATGAAAATTTGCGTAGAGGATACAGCGGCGTTATTTATTGATTTTCAGGAAAAATTAGTTCCTGTGATTAGTGGAAATGAAGAAATTGTAAGAAAATCAGGGATATTGGTTCAAGGTTTGGCCGAGGTTGGCGTTCCCTTTGGGGTATCTCAACAATATACTAAGGGATTGGGCGAAACTGTTCCGGAATTGGTTGCTTTCATTGATTCTTTTCAGTATATGGAAAAAAACACATTTAGTTGTTTTCAGTGCGATGAAATTGCCGCTTGGATAAAAGCGCAAGGGAAGAAAACAATTCTCGTTTGTGGTGTGGAGGCACATATTTGTGTTTTGCAAACTGTAATTGATCTTTTAGGTGCTGATTACAATGTATTTGTGGTTGCAGATTGCATTGGTTCCAGAAATCCCTATGATAAAGAAATTGCTTTGGAAAGAATGAAGGCGGAAGGTGCAATTTTAACGACTTGTGAGTCAGCTTTGTTTGAATTGACAGGCGGTGCAAAATCACCTCATTTTAAAACGATTTCTAAATTAGTAAAATGATTTAGCTTTGGCATGAAATATATGAGCGGCCGGGCAATGGCCTGAGCCGCTTTTTAACGGGCTTTCCAAATTGCCTCAAGGGTGATTTGGAAATGAATGCACGAAATGCAGAGCATGGAGTGGATACAGGTGTGGAAAACACCGTCCGTTATAAGTAAAATTAGGAATAATTTTACGCATAGCAAAAGCCAGGCTTTCCAAATTGCCCAAAGGGAGATTTGGAAATGTATACAAAGGCACCGCTTTTTGTGAAATATTAAAAAAGATTAATGATAAGCAAAGTACTATTTTATTTTTTTAGGATATAATTGGTATGCGGAGGAATTGAAAATGAAAG
>NZ_DAOUQB010000056.1 GCF_030625865.1 Anaerotignum sp.
CGCATTTTCTCTTCATAAGTCCAATTTCTTCTTTTGGTTCCTTTAGGAACTCCCATAATAGCACATCCTTTCAAAATAATTATAAAACAAAAAGTAGGCAAGGTGGTCATATTCCTTGTCTACTTTCATTTTACAACTTCAAAACCCTTGGGGTGGTTTTTTATAATAAAAATCTCTTGAAATGCGATTTAATAAGGTTTTTGTCTTGCTTTTTTCAAAAAGCAAGTGGGTTTGGGTAATGCTCAGATTCTTTAGACAACTCCTTTCAAAAACTGTCAATATTTGTAGATACTCCTACTTTTTTCCCTTGCAAAACCATGTTATACTCAAAGCAAAAAGAGCGGAGGAGATACCCCATGAAATTAGCCTTGATTCAAATGCAAGTAAAAAACACCCCTGAAGAGAATCTATTGAAAGCAAAAGAACTTTTGAAAAAAGCAGTACAGGAAAAAATTGATCTTGCTGTCTTCCCCGAAATGTTTGCCTGCCCCTATGACAATAGCTGTTTTCCACGTTTCGCCATGGATAAAGATGATACTTTTCTTGCGGAAATAGGGAATTTAGCCCTTGAATACGGTATTTATATTGTGGCAGGCTCCGTTCCAGAAAAATTCAAGAAAAATATTTATAATACTTCCTTTGTTTTTGACCCAAAAGGCCACAGAATTGCCAGCCACCGCAAAATGCATCTCTTTGACATTAATGTGGAGGGTGGACAACGATTTATGGAATCCGATGTCCTCACTCCCGGCGATGATTTTACCACTTTTGATACCCCTTGGGGTAAATTAGGTCTTATTATCTGCTATGATATCCGTTTCCCTGAACTTGCCCGTTTATTGGCACTTCAAGGGGCCAAAGGAATTATTGTACCGGCTGCGTTTAATATGACCACAGGCCCCGCCCATTGGGAACTAACCTTCCGTGCAAGAGCGTTAGACAACCAGCTTTATATGGCAGGAGTTGCACCGGCTAGGGATACAACGGCTTCCTACGTTGCTTGGGGACATACCATTTCCACCGATCCCTGGGGAAAGGTTCTTATTGAACTGGAAGAAAAGGAAGAAATTGCTTTTGTTGAATGGGATTTGGAGTATTTGGAGAAAGTACGCAGAGAATTACCCCTTTTGAAACATCGCCGTACAGATTTATACCGTTTGACTAATATTGCAAATAATGGAGAATTCTTTAAGGATAAGTCTTGGAAAAAGTCTTAAAGACAAGGTCTTAAAACGCGAGGGCAAGGGTAAGGTCTTGGGACGCTGTCCCAAACCCTGCAAGGGATTTTTCCCTTGACCCTTTTATGCAAAAACTACGTTTTTGCGAAACATTTTTCCACCGAAACCCCATGGCAATGGGATTCTCAAATAAAATTTGGGTATTGATTTTTACAAAAAGCAAGTAGGGCAAGACCTCGGGACGCTGTCCCAAACCCTGCAAGGGATTTTTCCCTTGACCCATTTATACAAAAACTATGTTTTTGCGAAACATTTTTCCACCGAAACCCTATGGCAATGGGCCTCTCAAATAAAATTTGGGTATTGATTTTTACAAAAAACAAGTAGGGCAAGACCTTGGGACGTTGTCCCAAACCCTGCAAGGGATATCTCCCTTGTCCCTTTTATGCAAAACATTCGTTTTAGCCAGATAATATAAATCATTTATCTCAGATTATGTGTTATTATCTTTATTTCCTCCAAAACCCCATGAATATGGGGTTTTCAATAAAAGTTTTTGGTCTTGCTTTTTTCAAAAAGCAAGTGGGGGTTGGGGCAACACCCCAAGGTCTTAAGGTCAAGTTCTCAGGATGCTGTCCCAAACCCTGCAAGGGATACCTCCCTTGACCCGTCTAAGAAAAAAATAATTAAATTTTACAACATAATGCCTTAACCTTTTCACAAACCGCATGCAATGCGGTTTCAATAAAAGTTTTTGGTCTTGCTTTTTTCAAAAAGCAAGTGGGTGTGGGTGAAACCCACGGTCTTAACCTTAAGTTTTAAAGGAGGAATAAAGCATGGAAGAAATAATATATCTGGCAGGCGGTTGCTTTTGGGGCACTGAAAAATATATGGAATCCATTGATGGGGTGGTTTCTACCCGCGTAGGCTATGCTTTAGGGGAAAAAAATGACAGAAAAATCACTTTGCCTAAAACCGTTACCTATGAACAGGTTTGCGGGGGCATTGGTCATGCAGAAACCGTAGAAGTTATTTTTGATGCAGAAAAAATCCGCCTTTCCCAAATTCTCAAAGAATACGCCTACACCATAGATCCCACCTCACTAGGTAGGCAAGGCATGGACATTGGCGTTCAATATCGAACGGGTATCTATTATACCAAAGAAACACAGGAACCAATCATTGCCGCATTTTTGAAAGAATTGCAGATGGAATATAACCGCCCCATTATGGTGGAAACTCTTCCGTTGTTGCAATTTATTGAAGCAGAAGATTATCATCAGAAATATCTGACGAAAAATCCCAATGGGTATTGTCACATTAATTTTGCAAAAATTGCAAAACAAAAACAAAGCTTTATTCATCAAGCTGACTATCCAAAACCGGATAAAGGGATTTTAAAGGAAAGCCTTACCCCCTTGCAATATGCCGTTACCCAAGAGAATGAAACAGAAGCACCCTTTTTCAACGAATACTGGGAAACCAGGGAAGATGGAATTTATGTGGATATTACAACAGGGGAGCCTTTATTTACTTCAAAAGATAAATTTCATTCTGCCTGCGGCTGGCCTGCCTTCGCAAAACCCTTAGATCCCAATACCGTTTTGGAATATGATGACCTTTCCCATGATATGATTCGGACGGAAGTACGCAGTCGGTCAGGAAATGCCCATCTGGGTCATGTTTTTAACGACGGGCCTACGGAATTGGGAGGGCTTCGCTATTGTATCAACAGCGCCGCCCTTCGCTTTATTCCCAAAAAAGAGATGGAACAGGAAGGATATGGCGAATTTTTACCTTTTCTATAAGAAAATGGTTGTGTTTTTTGCGGCGGGAGGCTAAAATAAAGAACATATGAATTCAGTAACTAGGAAAAGGAGCGATCTCTTGTGGATTTGACAACAGTAAAATCAATCTACCGTGATACGGCTGCCTATGCAAGTAAAGAGGTAACCGTTGGCGGTTGGATTCGTACCATGCGTGTTTCCAAAAATTTTGGCTTTATTGAGCTGAATGACGGCTCTTTCTTTAAAAACCTTCAAGTTGTTTTTGAAGCAGAAGCCTTATCTAATTATACAGAAATTACAAAGCAAGGCGTTGGTGCGTCTTTAATTGTAAAGGGGCTTTTGATGGAAACCCCTGACGCAAAACAGCCCTTTGAATTGAAAGCAACAGAAATTCAGGTGGAAGGTACCTCTACCCCTGAGTATCCTTTGCAGAAAAAACGCCACGGTGTTGAATTCTTACGCCAGATTGCTTATTTACGTCCCAGAACCAATATGTTCTCCGCAACCTTCCGTGTGAGAAGTTTAATTGCTTACGCAATCCATAACTTTTTTCAGGAAAGCGGCTTTGTTTATGCCCACACACCAATTATCACAGGAAGTGACTGCGAAGGCGCGGGAGAAATGTTCCGTGTAACCACATTAGACTTAAATAACCTGCCAATGACAGAGGACGGTAAAGTTGATTTTTCCAAAGACTTCTTTGGCAAAGAAACCAACCTGACTGTAAGCGGACAGCTTTCCGCAGAAACCTTTGCTATGGCATTCCGTAACGTATATACCTTTGGACCTACCTTCCGTGCGGAAAACTCCAATACTGCACGCCATGCGGCGGAATTCTGGATGATTGAGCCGGAAATGGCTTTTGCAGACCTGGAAGATAATATGGAATTGGCGGAAGATATGCTGAAATACATCATCCGTTATGTAATGGAAAACGCACCGGAAGAAATGGAATTTTTCAACAGCTTTGTGGATAAAACCCTCTTGGAAAGACTGCAAATTATCTTGGATAATGAGTTCGGCCGTGTAACCTATACAAAAGCTGTGGAATTGTTGATTGAAAGTGGACAAACCTTTGAATATCCCGTAGAATGGGGTATTGATTTGCAAACAGAGCATGAACGTTACTTAACGGAGCAGATTTTCAAAAAACCTGTTTTCGTTACAGATTATCCTAAGGAAATTAAAGCATTCTATATGCGTATGAACGAAGATAACAAAACCGTTGCCGCTATGGATCTTTTGGTTCCCGGTGTTGGCGAAATCATCGGCGGCAGCCAGAGAGAAGAAAGATTGGATCTTTTGGAAAAACGCATGGATGAGTTGGGTCTTAACAAAGAGGATTATTGGTGGTATCTTGACCTTAGAAAATACGGCGGCACCAGACATGCAGGTTTTGGCTTAGGCTTTGAGCGTGCAGTTATGTATCTAACAGGTATGGGCAATATTCGTGATGTATTGCCTTATCCAAGAACGGTAAAGAACGCAGAATTTTAATCCATTTATCTTAGTTTAAGAAAACAAAATACTCCCCCAAAACAAAAAACTGTTTTGGGGGAGTATTTATAAACACCAGTAGCCCAAGCAATAGACCATACATAATGTTTTTCCCAATATTTTCGTTGTAAATCCAATTTCTCTCCATATCATATTATCACGGGTTTTTTTCTGTAAAATTGCGCGATATCTTATATTTTCAAACACCTTTTTAACATATCTAATTAATTTTTATACCATTCAAAAACACATTTTTGTATAAAAAATTGTTTTATACTTAGTTTTATGCATAATTTTCTTTAACTACTCATAATTTAATCGCATATTATTCACAAAAAACGAATTCATTTTCCTTAGCCCCTCACAACTGTTTTTGTATAGAAACAAATTTTTTATGATATATGCTCTAAATAAACCAGTAATTCCGCCATTATTTTTATTTATTATGTTCTCCCCTTCCTATACTTAAGAACACCAACTGTTTGCAATTCTCCAAAATTGTATAATTATACATTTTTATATTGACTTTATATTTTAAAGGTATATAATTAGAAAAAATAAATTCTTTGAAAAGGGGAACGGGCTATGAAATATAAGGTATATATTGACGGTCAAGTAGGAACTACTGGCTTACAACTCCGTCAACGTCTGGAACATCATCCAAATATTGAGTTGTTGCTCATCAGTGAGGAACTTAGAAAAGATGAAGCAGAACGAAAAAGACTTATGAACAGCGCTGATGTTGTTTTTCTTTGCTTACCTGATGCGGCAGCAAAAGAAGCAGTTCCGCTGGTTGAAAACCCTGATGTTTGTATTATTGATGCCAGCACAACCCATAGAACCAACCCCCTTTGGACCTACGGCTTTCCGGAGCTTTCCCCAACCCATAGACAGGAAATTGCAAAATCAAAGCGTATTGCAAACCCCGGATGCCACGCAACAGGCTTTATTGCAGCCGCATATCCTTTGGTAAAGTTAGGTATTGTAAGCCCGGACTATCCTTTTACAGCGCATAGCATCACCGGCTACAGTGGCGGTGGAAAAGGAATGATTCAGGAATATGAAGTACCAAAAAGGCCTTCGACCTTCGAGAGTCCTAGACAATACAGTTTAAGCCAAACCCATAAACATTTACCTGAAATGCAGTATGTTACGGGAATTACCACTCCACCGGTATTTTCTCCCATTGTTTGTGATTTTTACCGAGGGATGGAAACTTGTATCCCCTTACACAGCAATCTTTTCTTAAAAAAGGTGACAAAAGAAGCGCTTATCACATTATTAAAAGAGTTTTATAAAAACTCCAATTTCATTAAAGTTACTCAAGAAGAAAGCGGCTTTTTAGCATCAAACACCATGGCTGACAGCAATGGATTAACCCTTTATGTTGAGGGGAATGATGAACGGATGACCATTGTCAGTGTATTCGATAATCTAGGAAAAGGCGCATCGGGTGCAGCAGTACAGAATATGAATATCGTTCTGGGCTTAAATGAAACCCAATCGTTGATATAAACATAAGGAGGAAATGATATGCAGAAAACATCAGGCGGCGTAACCGCTCCCAAGGGCTTTCTTGCTGGCGGTCTTCACTGCGGCGTACGTGCAAGCCAAAGTAAAAAAGACTTAGCCATGATTTACAGCCAAACCCCCTGTACAGCAGCAGCTGTTTATACACAAAACAAAGTTTACGGTGCTCCCATTACCGTAACCAGAAATAATATTACCAATGGCATAGCGCAGGCTATGATTTGCAACAGCGGCAACGCCAATACCTGTAATGCGGACGGCATTGAAAAGGCTGAAGCTATGTGCCAAATGACAGCAGAGGCCTTAGGCCTTTCCCCTGAAGATATCATCATCGCTTCCACCGGCGTAATCGGTGCAGTATTGCCCCTAGAACCCATTGCAAAGGGTATTAAGGAATTAGCACCCCAACTAACAGCGGATGGCGGCGCATTGGCGGCAGAAGCCATTATGACTACGGATACCCAGGCAAAAGAAGAAGCCTATGCCATTGAAATCGGCGGAAAAACCGTAACCATCGGTGCAATGGCAAAAGGCAGCGGCATGATTCATCCCAATATGGCAACCATGCTGGGTTTTCTAACAACAGATGCTGCAATTTCTACGCCCATGTTACAAAAAGCCTTGAAATTGGCGGTAGACGATACCTTTAATATGGTTAGCGTTGACGGAGATACCTCAACCAATGATATGGTTTCCATCATGGCAAACGGCACGGCAGAAAATCCGTTGATTGAGGGGGAAGGTGCTGACTTTGATGCCTTCTTAGCAGTAGTTAAAGAAATTTGCACTTCCATGTCAAAGAAAATTGCGGGAGACGGTGAAGGTGCCACAAGGCTTTTGGAATGCAGCGTAAACAGCGCACCTTCCACAGCCTTGGCAAAGGCAATTGCAAAATCCATCATTACCTCCAGTCTATTCAAGGCAGCTATGTTTGGCGCCGATGCCAACTGGGGACGTATCCTTTGTGCCATCGGCTATACAGAAGGAGAATTTGATATAGATACCATCTCTGTTGATATCTCCTCATCAAAAGGCAATATTCACGTTTGCGAAAACGGTGCAGGCGTCATTTTTGACGAAGAAGCAGCAAAAAACATTCTTTTAGAAGAAGAAATTCATATTCAAGTTGAAATGAACCAAGGCTCCGGTATGGCTACAGCATGGGGTTGCGATTTAACTTATGATTATGTGAAAATCAACGGAGATTACAGGTCCTGAGATAGGGAGGCATACACAATGATTGCAGATTGCAACAACATAAAAGCAAAAGTCTTAACCGCTGCCCTGCCATATATTCAAAAATATACAGGAAAAACCGTAGTGGTGAAATACGGCGGCAATGCAATGATTCATCCCGATCTAAAAAAAGCAGTAATGAGCGATATCATCCTCCTTTCCTTGGTAGGAATTCACGTAGTACTGGTACACGGCGGCGGCCCTGAAATCAGCGGAATGTTGAAAAAATTAGATATCCCCTCCCGCTTTGTAGATGGACTGCGGTATACAGATCAGGAAACAGCTGAAATTGTTCAAATGGTTTTAGCAGGAAAAACAAACAAAAATCTTGTTTCCCTTCTTGGGCAATTAGGCGGAAAAGCCATAGGGCTTTGCGGCATTGACGGCGGTATGATTAAAGCGAAAAAAATCCAAGGAGACTACGGTTTTGTGGGAGAAATCACAGAAATTAACACAGAACCGATTACGCAGGCAATTCAAAGCGGTTACATCCCCGTAATTGCCACCGTAGGCACCGATTGCCAAGGGCAAACCTACAATATTAATGCTGATACAGCGGCTGCGGAAATTGCGGCTGCGCTTAAAGCCATAAATATTATTACCCTTACAGATATCCGAGGATTAATGCGGGATATTTCCGATGAAAACTCTTTGATTCCCGTTGTAAAAATAGACGAAGTGGAAAAACTGATGAGTGATGGAATCATAGGGGGCGGTATGATTCCAAAGGTAAAAAGCCTAAAAAAGTCAGTGCTCTCCGGCGTAGAAAAAGCAGTCATGATAGACGGAAGAATTGAACATTCTATTTTGATTGAAATGTTTTCCGACGAAGGAGTTGGCACCATGTTTATTAAATAAGGGCAAGACTTTAAGACTTTAAGACCTTGGGGCGTTGCCCCAACTCCCCACTTGCTTTTTGTAAAAAGCAAGACCAAAAACTTTTATTGAAAACCCCATATTCATGGGGTTTTAGAGAAAGAAAAGATAATAACACATAATTCGAGATAAAAATCTTTTATGTCACCTAGCAAAAACGAATGTTTTTGCATAAACAGGTCAAGGGATGAAATCCCTTGCAGGGTTCGGGACAGCGTCCTGAGATCTTGACCTTAAGACCTTGCAGGGTTCGGGACAACGTCCCGAGACCTTAAATCTAAATTATAAAAAAGGAAGGTGAGCCAAGTGGGCTTTGAAGAAATCAAACAAAAAGATGAAGAATATATCATGCATACCTATGGTCGTTACCCCGTTGCTTTGGATCATGGAAAAAACGCTACCTGCTATGATGCAGAGGGCAAGGAATATATTGATATGACCAGCGGCATCGGCGTTAACGCTTTGGGCTTTTGTGATTCAGGCTGGATTAACGCAGTAACTGCACAACTGGGTAAATTGCAGCATATCTCAAACCTTTTTTATACCACTCCCTGTGGCGAAGCTGCCAAATTGGTATGCGAAAAAAGCGGCATGAAAAAAATGTTTTTCGCCAATAGCGGCGCAGAAGCAAACGAGGGCGTATTTAAAGCAGCAAAAAAATACAGCTTTTTAAAATATGGAAAAGGCAGAAGTACCATCGTGGCTTTGGAAAACTCCTTCCACGGCAGAACCTTGGCAACCCTTTCCGCAACAGGACAAGAACATTATCACAACTATTTTTTCCCATTTGTAGAAGGAATTGTATTTGCAAAAGCAAATAATTTAGAAGATACACTTTCTAAATTGACGGATGACGTTTGTGCTGTTATTATGGAAATGGTCCAAGGCGAAGGCGGCGTTCTTCCTTTGGATAAAGAATATGTAAAAACAATTTATGAAGCCTGCAAAGAAAAAGATATCCTTTTTATCGTAGACGAGGTACAAACAGGCATGGGTAGAACCGGTTCCTTCTTCAGCTATCAGCAATTTGACATTCAACCCGACTTGGTATCCTGCGCAAAGGGACTTGGCGGCGGTTTGCCTATTGGCGGTGTTTTATTCGGCGAAAAAACCAAAGAATGCCTTTCTCCCGGGGATCATGGTTCAACCTTTGGCGGCAATCCTGTTGTTTGTGCAGGTTCCATTGAAATTTTAAACCGTTTAAACAATGATTTTCTGAATGAAGTTCAGAAAAAAGGCGAATTTATTAAAAAACAAATTTTAACAATGCCCCATGTAACCGATGTTGCAGGCATGGGCATGATGCTTGGCGTAAGCCTTGATGTAGATGCAAAAGAAGTGATCCAAAAATGCTTGGATAACGGATTGATGGTACTTTCCGCAAAAACAAAGGTAAGACTTTTACCACCTTTAACCATTACCAGAAAAGAATTGGAAAAAGGTCTTTCCATACTAGCAAATGTATTGAAAACAATGTAGAATAGAATAAGGTTATTCCGCAAAACGCAGCTTCAGGCTAAGTGGTTTCAAAGTAATCAAATTCGGATTGCTTTGAATGAAAAATCCACCCTTGTCCTCCTGCGTTTTGCGCTGTATATATTACTATTTCCCAAAAGAGCACAAGAAAGAGAGGCATGAAAGAATGAAGCATTTTTTAAAACTGTTAGATTGCACAACCGAAGAAATTATCGAGCTTTTAGACTTGGCTGATCAGTTGAAAAAATATGTGAAAGAAGGAAAAGAACATCATTTCCTAAAAGGAAAAACCTTGGGGATGATCTTTGAAAAATCCTCGACTCGCACCCGTGTTTCCTTCGAAACAGGAATGTATCAGTTAGGTGGACATGCCCTTTTCATCAGCTCTAAGGATGCGCAAATAGGCCGTGGAGAACCTGCTGAAGATACTGCTCGTGTACTCTCCCGCTATTTAAACGGAATCATGATTCGCACCTTTGACCAAGAGGAAGTGGAAACCTTGGCAAAATACGGCTCAATCCCTATCATCAATGGTTTGACTGATCTTTTCCACCCTTGTCAGGTTATGGCTGACCTGCAAACCATTCGTGAGCATAAAGGAAAATTAGAAGGACTTAGAATGTGTTATATCGGTGATGGTAATAATATGGCTAACTCCTTAATTGTAGGTGGTCTAAAAGTAGGTATGACGGTAAGCGTTGCTTGCCCCGAAGGCTACAGACCCGATCGCACCATTTTGGATTTTGCTAAGGAATATGGTGATAAATTTATCATTACTGACGACCCTAAGGTTGCGGTACAAAAAGCAGACGTTGTCATTACAGACGTTTGGGCATCCATGGGACAGGAGGAAGAACAGGCAATCCGTGCAAAAGCCTTTACCGGTTATCAAATCAATGATAAATTAATGGCACTGACCAACGAAGGCTGTATGGTGCTGCACTGCCTTCCCGCCCACAGAGGAGAAGAAATTACCGCTGAAGTTTTTGAAGCACACGCAGATGAAATTTTTGATGAAGCGGAAAACCGTCTTCATGCACAGAAAGCAATTCTCGTTAAATTAATGGGCTGATAGGATGTGAGAACAATGAAAAAAGCATATTTGGTTCTGCAAAACGGAAAAGTTTTTCCTGCAAGTCGCTTCGGCAAGCAAGGAGAAATTACGGCAGAGTTAGTTTTTACAACAGGCATGGAAGGTTATTTGGAAACGCTAACCGACCCCAGTTATCATGGTCAAATTGTTGTACAAACCTTTCCCTTGATTGGGAACTATGGGGTGATTCCCGATGATTTTGAAAGTGATTCCCCCTCCCTTTCTGCGTATATCGTAAGAAATATATGTGATTTGCCTTCTAATTTCAGAAATCAAGGCACTTTGGCAGAATATTTGGAAAAACAGGGGATTATCGGTCTTTGTGACTTGGATACCCGTGCCTTAACAAAGATTATTCGTGAATACGGGGTTATGAATGCAGCCATTGTAAACGAAATCCCCCAGGATATGGAGACCTTCGCAAGAAACCTTTCCAATGCAGCCTTGAGCAGCAGTGTGGACAAAGTGACCTGCAAAGAAACCTATGTAAAAAATCCTGAAGGAAAGAAGCATGTTGTTCTTTGGGACTTTGGCTATAAGAAAAACATGGGCGACGAATTAATCAAAAGAGGTTGCAAGGTGACGATTGTTCCTGCCCAAACCTCCGCAGAAGAAATTTTAAGCTTGAAGCCGGATGGTATCTTACTGTCCAACGGCCCCGGAGATCCTTCCGATAATAAAAGCATTATCGAAAACATTGGAAAGGTTGCGCAAAGCAAAATTCCCGTTTTCGGCATTTGCCTTGGACATCAGATGCTGGCTTTGGCAAAGGGTGCAATCAGTACAAAATTAAAATATGGCCACCGTGGTGCAAATCAGCCCGTAAGATATACACCAACGGGCAGACTGTATATTACAAGCCAAAATCACGGCTATGCCATTAAATCAGAAACATTGCCCCCTTCCGCAGTATTATCCTTTACCCATGTAAACGACAATACCTGTGAGGGCGTTGAATATACGGATATCCCCGCCTTTTCCGTTCAGTTTCACCCGGAAGCCTGCGGCGGGCCAAAGGATACCAACTTTTTGTTTGACCAGTTTATGACTTTGATGGGAGGGAAAGAAAATGCCGCTGAATAAAAATTTAAAACGTGTTATGATAATTGGTTCCGGGCCTATTGTTATCGGCCAAGCGGCAGAATTTGACTATGCAGGAACCCAAGCCTGCCGTGCGTTGAAATCCTTGGGCTTAGAGGTTATTTTGATTAACCCCAACCCCGCTACCATTATGACGGATAATGCCATCGCAGATAAAATTTATATCGAACCACTGAAAACCGATGTCATTAAAAGAATCATTAAAAAAGAAAAACCCGATGGCTTACTTTCTACCTTGGGTGGACAGAACGGTTTAACCTTATCTATGCAGTTGGCAAAGGAAGGCTTCTTAGAGCAAGAAGGTGTTGCTTTATTAGGCTCTCGTTTGGATACCATAGATAAAGCGGAAGACCGCCTGATGTTTAAAGAAACCATGGAAAAGTTAAATCAACCTTGTATCCCTTCTGAGGTTGTAACAGATATTGAAAGTGCGCTGAAATTTGCGGATTATATCGGCTATCCCGTGATTGTACGTCCTGCGTTTACCTTAGGCGGCAGTGGCGGCGGCATTGCGAAGGATAAAGCCGAATTGAAGGAAATTGCCCATAGCGGCTTAGAAGCTTCCCCTATTCATCAGATTTTGGTGGAGCAATGTATCTCCGGCTGGAAAGAAATCGAATTTGAAGTAATGCGTGACGGAGACGGCAATGTAATTGCCGTATGTTCCATGGAAAACTTTGACCCCGTAGGCGTGCATACAGGTGACTCCATTGTTATTGCCCCTGCCGTTACCTTAGCGGATAAGGAATATCAGATGCTGCGTACTGCCGCACTGGATATTATCACAGAATTACAGGTGGAAGGCGGTTGTAACGTACAGTTTGCCTTAGATCCCGAAAGCTTCCGCTATGCGGTAATCGAGGTTAACCCCCGTGTATCCCGTTCCTCAGCATTAGCCTCCAAGGCAACAGGCTACCCTATTGCTAAGGTTGCCGCACTCATTGCCGTTGGTCTTACCCTTGGGGAAATCGAAAATGCCGTGACAGGCAAAACAAGCGCATTCTTCGAGCCTACTTTGGACTATGTGGTGGTAAAACTTCCAAAATGGCCATTTGACAAATTTGTTTATGCAAAAAGAAAGCTTGGTACCCAGATGAAGGCAACAGGGGAGGTTATGTCCATTGCGCCTACCTTTGAACAGGCACTGTTAAAAGCCGTTCGTGGGGCTGAAATTTCCTTAAACACCTTAAATTTACCTGCTCTGGCAGAACACAGCGATGCTGAAATCAAGGACATGCTTTATGAAGCTACCGATCGCAGACTTTTTGTGGTATATGAAGCACTGAAGCGTGGCATTTCCATGGAAGAAATTCACGAAATTACGCTGATTGACGAGTGGTTCTTGGGCAAGCTTATCATTATTTTGGAAACAGAAAAACGTCTTTCCAAAGAACCTTTGACAGAGGAATTATATCTCTTTGCAAAGAATATAGGCTTTTTGGATAAAACAATTTTTGCCCTTTCCGGACAAACGCACCCCCACCGAAGTGCAGTCTATAAAATGGTAGATACCTGTGCTGCGGAATTTGCGGCACAAACTCCTTATTTCTACGCTACCTATGATACGGAAAACGAAGCCGCAGATTTTATTGAATCCCATAACGATGGCAAGAAAAAGGTCATTGTTTTCGGTTCCGGCCCCATCCGCATTGGTCAGGGAATTGAGTTTGACTATGCCTCCGTTCACTGCGTTTGGACCTTAAAAGAAGAAGGCTATGACGTAGTCATGGTAAATAATAACCCGGAGACAGTATCCACCGACTTTGATACGGCAGACCGTCTTTACTTTGAGCCCCTCACACCAGAGGATGTTATGGATATTATTGCAACAGAACAGCCCTACGGCGTTGTGGTTGCCTTCGGCGGACAAACAGCAATCAAACTGACAAAGGCACTCTCTGAAGCAGGTGTGAAAATTTTAGGCACCTCCGGAGAAAGCATTGATGCGGCAGAGGACAGAGAAAAATTTGATGCCATCCTCGAAAAATTGCATATGTC
>NZ_DAOUQB010000022.1 GCF_030625865.1 Anaerotignum sp.
CATGTCCTTCGCCTCCTTACCTGCTGTTTTGCAGGTGCAACTCCTTTTTCCAAGACCAAGTATATTGGAGAAACCTAAAATTTACTTTAAATTTAAAAAAGATTTTACAAAAATTTCTTAAACCGTCTAAAACGTAAAAAAGCCCTAGAAACAAAAGTTTCTAGGGGGATGAAAGACAAGGTCAAAAGAAAGACCTTGAGGGCTTTGCCCTCAAACACCTACAAGGGTTTCACCCTTGACCTTGCTAAAACCCGCATAGATATGCGGGTTTTCTGCTTTTTTTAAAATTTTATTGATTGTATTTGCCTTGTTTCATGGCTTCTTTTATTTTAGGTACAATTTTATCTCCTTATTACTTTTATATTACGTAATCTCTTTTTTATCAACCATCATTAAAAGAACAAGAAAACAAAAAAATAAATCCCTAAGAAACAAAAGTTTCCAGGGATTTTTTCAATTGCGGAGGCCAGATTTGAACTGACGACCTTCGGGTTATGAGCCCGACGAGCTACCGGACTGCTCCACTCCGCGGCAATAAAAAAATATGAAATTACTATGGGCGGAGAAGGATTCGAACCTTCGAAGCTATCGCAACAGATTTACAGTCTGCCCCCTTTGGCCGCTCGGGAATCCACCCATATGAAAGCCGATGATCGGACTCGAACCGATAACCTGCTGATTACAAGTCAGCTGCTCTGCCAATTGAGCCACATCGGCAAATACTCAAAAACGGAGTACGACTAATATAATATCATAGGATTTTTGTTTCGTCAAGTATTTTTTCTTCTTCTTTCGACAAAAAGCATTTTCCATCCTTTATAAGTTAACAAAGGCGGCTGAGCGCCTGTAAAATTTCGCCTAAATATTGCTGCATAAACCGCAACACCAAAAGAAGAGAAGCAATATAACACCCCAGAGAGATAGGTTTTAGCAAATGATTTTGCCTTCTGGAAAAAGCCATTACTTCTAGTATGGACTGAATACATAAAATTATAAAAAATTGTCCTGCCAGTGTTAGAAATCCTTGCATAATATCGCTCCTATTCAAAAACTTATTATCATCCTATGAAAATTTTTCTTTTCAAATGACGTTTTTCCGTTCATAATAGAGAATAGAAAAGGAGGGTCTGATATGAACAAAAAAGCAAAGCAAGCAGTACTTTCCCTTTCCGCCGCAGCAACAGGTCTTTCCGGCGGATTATTTCTTTGGCAAAAAGCTTGTTTTTGGCAAGCACAAAAAAAAGTAGATGATACCCATTTTGAAATATATTCCTCACCATTGGGTGATATCGCCTATACATCTGTAGGAAATGGCCGTCCTTTGCTCCTAATCCATAGTATGACACTGGGGACAAGTCGTAGGGAATGGGATATGGTTATAACGGATTTAGCAAAAAGTTACCATGTTTATGCATTGGATTTACCCGGCTTTGGCAATTCCTATACACCTGAGAAGCCGTGGACAGCCTATCAGTATGCCCAATGTATTCATGAATTTATGGAAAATGTAATTCGCCGTCCTGTTTGTATCGTAGCATCTAATGGCGGTGGTGATATGGCTTTGGTTACCTCTATGATGTATCCCGAAAAAATAAAAGGGCTTATCCTAATCTCTCCGGAAGGCTTTGGACGAGGCTTCGCAACAAATAAAGAAACAAAACCTCTCAATAACCTTCTAATGCCTATTTCCGGAACCCAACTTTTTCTTTCCGGAACAACAAAAAGAAAAATCAAAGAAGGTTTGGAAGAACTTATTTTTGCAAAAGAAAACATCTCAAAAGAGTTATTGAACACCTTCTATTATTCTGCTAGAAGAAATAAAAAAAATCAGGTGACCTTTGCAACATTAAAAACAGGTTTTTGGCGAGCAGATACAAAAGCAGCATTTTCTGCCCTTCCTATGCCTTTCTGGATTTTTTGGGGAGAAGAAAACAAATCAAACCCCATTTCTAACATGGAATGGGCCGAAAACATCCGTCCTGAGGGAGAATATGTTATTTTTGAAGATGTTGGCAACTTTCCCCATCTGGAAAACAGCCAAACTTTTACTCATATCGTGAAAGAATATTTGAAATAAAGGGGATTATTGTAATGAATCAGTTAGAAACACCAACCCGTTCTCAAAAAGATATGGAACTGTGGTTCCAACAAGTAACCAGTCCCGGTTCCAGGCTCTTGAGTCACGGTGTAGTACCAAAAATCCAACCCAAATTTGTGAGTTGCAGCCTAGAAGAAAAAAGCGTTACGCTATCCTTTGATGTTTTAGAATGGGAATTAAATCCGCAAAACGTCATTCATGGCGGTATCATCGCCACAGCCTTTGATACAGTTCTTGGGCTTCTTTGTCATTATTTTACAAAACCTCATGTGGTAATTACAGTAAACTTAAATACCACCTATCATAAACCTATTTTTATGGGTACTACCTTTCATATTAAGGGTAAATTAGAATTTCAAGGGCGCTCTTTATGCAATATTACGGGAGAAGCATGGACACAAAACAATTCTGTTTTGGCAGCAAGTTCTACCGCAGTTTTTAAAGCCCTCAGAGAAATCCAAAGCAACCCATTAGTATAGAAAGGAAGATATACTTATGAAAAAAAACAAAAATTTAAACCAAGGAGACATGGAGGCTTGGTTTACAAAAATAAATGCACCTGACTTTTATATGAGAGAAAAAGGTGTTCTAAATTTATTGGATCCAAAATTTAAAGAATGCAACTTCGAAAAAAAAGAACTGGTTCTCTCCTTTGAAGTAAAGGATTGGGAATTAAATCCGGAAGGTGGATTGCATGGCGGTATTATTGTAACGGGTTTTGATATGACTTTTGGTTTACTTTGCCATTATTTTGAAAAACCAAATATGGTTTGCACTGTGAATCTATCCACAACATACATTCAACCCGTCCTACCTGATGATACAGTTGAATATCATGCTCGCATCATTTCCCAGGGAAAAAACATGATTAGCTTGGTAGGGGAAGCACGATTAACAAGAGAGCATATTCTTGCGGCAACTGCTACTACAACGTATATGATTTTAAATAAGCAATTGGATATACCGGAGTAAAATTAACCTTGATACGCAAAAGGATGCAGCTAAAATCTGCATCCTTTTTTTTATAAATCTTATTGCTTTTCATAATCGGCAATTTTAAATTCACTTTTGTTTTCAATTATAAAGTCTATTCCTGTATTCTTTTTTTGCAAGATAATGAAAATCAATAGATAAACAGTAAGTAAAACTCCCTTTTTTACTACCTCATCTTATTCATTTCCAAGTCAACTTTCCTTACTTCCTATGATAAAAGGATAGCATCTCCTTATTCCTTTTCCTCTCAAATTCCCGATAAAATATGAGATCATAAAAAGTTTTTAGTACAAACCCCATTTCTTTCTATTCTTTTTGAAACAAAATTACTTATCATTTTTTGTTCATGCCGATTCTACTACACCTTTGCGAATACGAATAATAATTTCACATCCCTCCTCGTTTTGTGAATCCTCATATACCACATCCATACCGCTGCGACGGATTACTTCTAAAGATTGCTTAATGGTATTGGTAAACAAACGGAAATCCGTAACATAACGTTTTTCCCTCCTCTCACCCTTTTCCGTATGTTTGTTCCGCATTTCTTCCAAAGTATGTTCCACAAATTCTTCTGTCCGTTTTACATTCATTTCCTCACGAATCATCTGGGCCATAACATACAGACGGGTTTGCTCATCGGGCAAACGAAGCAATGCCCTGGCATGACGTTCTGTAAAGTTATGCTCCAAAAGCTCTTTTTTCACACTATCCTCTAATTTTAAAACACGCAGTTTATTTGCAATGGCTGACTGGCTTTTGGACAACTTTGCCGCCAACTCTTCTTGGGTTAAACCATAATCTTCCATCATATTGCGATAGCCTTCAGCCTCTTCCAAAAAACTCAGATTTTGGCGCTGAATATTCTCAATAAATGCTAAAACAGCACTATCGCTGTCACTTACCTGCACAAAAATGGCAGGAACCGTTGTAAGTCCAGCCATTTCCGCTGCTCGAAGGCGACGCTCACCTGCCACCAATTCGTAGGAACCACCACTCATTTTCCGAACAGTAATGGGCTGTAAGATGCCATATGCAGTAATGGATTCCGCTAATTCCTCCAGTGCACCTAGATTAAAATATTTTCTTGGCTGATATGGATTTGGACGAACCTTTTCAATTGGCAGCTGATATACAGCCTTCTCCTTTTTTAATAGCATTTCGGGAAATTTCAAAACCTCCATCTGTATTTCCTCCTTTTTTATCCTATAGAAACCGAGATACTTTTACAAATCTACGGCATTTTTCTTTTTTTTCATTTTAACATAGGAAACCAAAATTGACAGAAAAAGAGTATAACAAAAACACTGTACCCTCGACAAAATGGTGCTGCATAAGACACAAAAAACTCGAAGGGTTGGATATATTGACGGAGGTTGTGAAAATTTAATAATTCTTTAACCTTTTCTCGTCAAATTTTTTCATTTAAAAAACTACATACATGACTTTTTTTGACACAGGCATACTATATATCGTATTTTTTCTTTTCAGCAGTAGTAATTTTTTTTATTCCACTACTGCTTTTTTATAAAAATAAATTTGAAAATCAGATGAAATATTTGTGCCGACACAATATATTTCCCGGGTATAGCTTCGTTCCAAAAAGACTTGTCTTACTTTTTTTCTCTCAGTCCCCTTTTACCATAAAAAAGACAGCATACATCAGTATGCTGTCAGACTGTCTTACTTCAAAGGTTTTTTTGAAATTTTACCGGCTTTTCTGGGATACTGTTTTGGCGTAGGAGATACTTTTTCAATAAAAACAAGCTTATGTGCTAATTCTGTAAAAGGAATTGTAACATCAATCACCTTACTTACCCTACCCCCAAGCTTCCCTATTGCACTCTCTGCCTCCGCAATTTCTCCCAAAGCATCAGGACCTTTTAGCGCCGCCAAAGTTCCGCCAATTTTTACAAAAGGCAAACAATATTCCGATAATACAGCTAAATTTGCCACTGCACGGGAAACACAGTAATCAAACTGCTCCCGATACAACGAATTTTGTCCCCCATCCTCCGCACGGGCATGAACACATACAGTATCCTTTAAACCCATAGATTTTATTGCCTCTTCCAAAAAGCCAATTCTTTTTTGCAAAGAATCCAACAAGGTCATAGAAACCTCCGGACAGACAATTTTCACAGGCAAACCGGGAAAGCCAGCTCCTGTTCCCACATCAATAATTTTTGTATCCTGTGAAATTTCTAAATAAGGCACAAGGCTCAAGCAGTCAGCAAAATGCTTTAAAACGACTTCTTTTTCCTCTGTAATGGCGGTTAAGTTCATTTTTTCATTCCATTCCAGCAACAGGGACATATATATCATAAACTGCTCTCCCATTTGTTGGGAAAGAGGAATTTGCATTTGCTCGCAACAAGATTGTAACAGCATTTTATTTTCCATGTGTTACTCCTTCTCAATATAATTTATTTTCCACTTACCATAGCGATTAGGTTCCGCCACCATTTGAACGGAAATTACCTCTGTTTTTCCCTCATCGTTTTTGCAAGTAAGGGATACCGTTCTAATTTCATTCAATATATCATCAGAAAAAAAATGAAGGGTTTTTCTATCCTCAAAAAACTTTTTGATTCCCTCAAAATCTGCTACAGCAGCAGCGGTAGTAGAGAGATATCCCATCGCCTCATCTTGACAGTCATTTTCCAATGCAGTAATAAATGAACGTACCGTTCCACTGGGATTCGGTAATGAAAAAAAGGGAGCACCAATTGTATTAAAGCAAGAATGTTCCAATGGAAATCTTCTTTTGGGTAAAAACATTCTTCTGTCTTTTTGGGGTTCTTCTTTTCGATTTTCCTCCCAAGGCAGAAATAGATTCATCCAATCCCCTCCTTTTTGAAAAAATAGACCTGGGCTTCGAGACAGCGTCCCGAGAGCTTGTCTTTTAGATTACGGGACAAAATCCCCATAATTTATTTTTTTCGCTTTTGTTGCTCCAGATAAATTAGCAATACAGAAATATCCGCAGGAGATACCCCTGTAATACGAGATGCATGACCTAAAGAACTGGGACGAATTGCATCAAGTTTTTGTTTTGCTTCAATACGCAGGCCTTGAATACTCTGATAGTCCATATCCTCGGGCAATTTACGATTTTCCAACTTTTTAAACTGCTCCACTTGCTTGAGCTGTTGACCGATATAGCCTTCGTATTTTATTTGGATATTCACCTGTTCTCTCACATCCATGGGCAATTCCGGTCTTTCCCCATCAATAGGCGCAAGCTTTTCATAATCCAACTCCGGTCTTTTGATAAGATCTGACAGTTTTACCCCTGATTTAATGGGAGAACTTTCATGTTTTTCCAATATTTCCAATGTTTTTGTATTAGGTGCAATGGTTAAGCCTTTTACACGCTCAATTTCCATAGCAATCAAACGTTCCTTTTCTCTCAATGCGAGAAAGCGTTCCTCTGAAACCAAGCCGATTTCATGACCAATTGGCATCAGCCTCTGATCTGCATTATCCTGACGCAACAACAAACGGAATTCTGCACGGCTTGTCATCATACGATATGGCTCTTTACTTCCCTTGCTGATTAAATCATCAATTAATACACCGATATATCCATCGGAACGTTGTAAAATAACGGGGTCTTTCCCTTGGATATATCTGGAGGCATTGATCCCACCGATAAGCCCCTGGGCAGCCGCTTCCTCATAACCGGAACTTCCGTTAAACTGACCTGCACTGAATAATCCCTTATAATCCTTAAATTCTAAGGAAAGCTTTAATTGGGTTGCATCAATGCAATCGTATTCAATGGCATAAGCAAAACGGGTAATTTCGCAGTGCTCTAACCCTGGAACCGTATGATACATGGCAATTTGTACATCCTCAGGCAAAGAAGAAGACATGCCTTGAATATACATTTCTTCCGTAGTCTCACCTTCAGGCTCTATAAAAATCTGGTGACGCTCTTTATCGGCAAAACGAACCACTTTATCCTCAATGGAAGGACAATATCTGGGGCCTGTCCCCTCAATAATACCGCCGAATAACGGGGAACGATGTAAATTTTCTTTTATAACCTCATGGGTTTTTTCATTGGTATAAGTCAACCAGCATAATGCCTGCTCTCTTTTAATATCCTCCGCTGTATTTTCAAAGGAAAAAGGAATAATATTTTCATCTCCATATTGAGGCTGCATTTTATCAAAGTCCAAAGAACGTTTCAACATTCTGGCCGGTGTACCTGTTTTAAACCGATACAACTGAATTCCCATATCCTTTAAGCTTTGGCTTAATTGGGTGGCAGGCATCAAGTTATTGGGACCACTGGGAACAATGACTTCCCCATGTAAACAACGCCCGCGCATATAAGTACCCATAGAAAGAACAGCAGCTTTGCAGCGAAAGATTGCTCCGGCAGCAGTCACAACGCCGGAAACTTTGCCATCTTCCATCATAATCTCTGCAATTTCACCTTGATAAATCCGTAGGTTTGCTGTTTTTTCCAAAGTGAGTTTCATTTCTGATTGATATTTTACTTTATCTGCCTGGGCGCGCAAGGAATAAACCGCAGGCCCTTTTCCTGTATTCAACATTTTTGTCTGAATATAAGTTTTATCAATTACTTTTCCCATTTGTCCGCCCAAAGCGTCAATTTCTCTTACTAAATGCCCCTTAGAGCTACCCCCAATAGAGGGATTGCACGGCATCATGGCAATGCTGTCCAAACTGATGGCAAACATAATGGTTTTCATTCCCATTCTAGCTGACGCCAAAGCCGCTTCACAGCCTGCATGGCCACCGCCTACAACAGCAACATCAATGGTTTCTGCCTCATACTTCATTTTAAAACTCCTTAGTATCGCGAAGGGAAACTCCCTCGTTTTTATTTTATTCTTAATCTAGTATTTTAGGACAATTCCTCGGAATTAGCAATGCTTTCAAATGAACTAACCAAAAAAATGGAGAAAAAATTGTCTTTTTTCCGAATATATTAAAAAATATCCTATTTTTTACTTTCCAAGGCAAAACTTTGTAAAAATTCGATCAATAATTTCTTCATCTGCCACATCGCCTGTAATTTCGCCTAAAGCTCGGTTGGCATCCTGCAAATCCATAGAAATAAAATCCTCAGGCATACGGGTACGGATCGTAGTCAGGCAATGCTCCATCGCTTCTTTTGCTTGAAACAATGCATTTTTATGGCGGGTATTTCCTAAAAGTCCATCCTCCGCCTTTACACTTTCACCGCTGAAAAATAAATCCTTTAGACCATGAATTAGCTCCTCAAATCCTCTGTTTTCCTTTATGGAAATAGAAATCAACTGCTCTTTGGGAATATATTTTTCCAATTCTTCCATAGAAATTTTTTGATCCAAATCTGTTTTATTCAACAAAACTAACGTCTTTTTTCCATGAATGAAGGATAAAATTTCTCTGTCCTCCCCTTCCAATAATCTTGAACCGTCTAACATCATTAGAATCAAATCGGATTTTTCCGCATAGGCCTTGGATTTTTCCACACCCATTTTTTCCACTACATCCCCGGTTTCACGAATTCCTGCTGTATCCACAATTTTCATAGGAATGCCATCTATGTTAATATACTCCTCCACGGTATCTCTTGTAGTACCGGGAATATCCGTTACAATTGCCCGTTCTTCTTCCAATAACCAATTCAATAGGGATGATTTACCAACATTAGGCTTACCCACAATCACTGTTTCCAAACCTTCTCGAATAATTTTTCCACGATCCGCTTTGGCCAATAATTCTTCCATACGGCTCAGTAATTTCAAAGCACCCTGTTCCATATTACCGTATGTTTCTTCTTCCACATCGTGCTCCGGATAATCAATAACCGCCTCTATTGCAGCAATCATATCCAATAATTCCTCACGCATGGAGCGAACTTCCGTCTTCAACCTTCCCTCTAGCTGATTTACCGCCGCCTGACGGGATAAATCTGTATGAGAATGAATAATATCAATAACTGCCTCAGCCTGAGTTAAATCCATTCGGCCATTTAAAAAAGCTCTTTTTGTAAATTCCCCGGGTTCCGCTAATCTGGCACCCTCGTTCAAAACCGCCTCCAAGATACGGCGAGTAACCAGCGCACCACCATGACAGTTTATCTCAACAATATCTTCTTTTGTATAAGTTTGGGGTTCTTTCATCACAGAGACCAAAACCTCGTCAATAACTTCTCCACGGCTTATTATTTTCCCATAGGACAAGGTATGACTTTTCTTTTCCAAAAGAGATTTTTTTCCTTCAAACAGACAATCTACCAATTCAACACTGCCTTGCCCGCTGATTCTGACAATACCAATCCCTCCCATACCCAAAGGGGTTGATATTGCCGCTATTATATCGTCTAACTGATTTAATCTATTCATTTTCCCCTCCTATTTCAACAAATACCAAGGTCAATATTAAAACCAAGGTCTCGGGACTAAGTTCTTGGGAGTAAGTTCTTGGGACTCTGTCCCAAACCCTGCAAGGGATTTCATCCCTTGACCCATTTATGGAAAAACTTCGTTTTTGCTTATAGATATAATCTAAATCTTTCTTAAACCGCATGGATATGCGGTTTATATAAAAGTTTTTGCCCTTGCTTTTTTCAAAAAGCAAGGCAGGTTTGGGTGAAACCCAAGGTCTTGCCCTTCGTTCTCGGGACTCTGTCCCAAACCCTGCAAGGGATTTTATCCCTTGACCCATTTATGGAAAAACTTCGTTTTTGCAAGTTTTAAAGAGATAAATCAAAGGCTTAAGAAATTTTTAATCAAAAGCCAATAGCTGTAACTATCTAAAACCACATAAATATGCGGTTTTCAATAGAAGTTTTTGCTCTTGCTTTTTTCAAAAAGCAAGTGGGTGTGGGCAAGGCACATGGTCTTATTTTTTATTATCCGTTAAATACAGGAAAACCCGTAACAAGCGCTCCTGTAACGGGTTTCAAATCGTTTTTATTTTAAAGTAATCACAACGTTACGATAAGGTTCTTCCCCTTCGCTATAAGTTGTCACAAATCGATCGTTTTGCAATGCAGAATGAATAATTCTTCTTTCATAAGGATTCATTGGCTCAAGCACCACGTTTTTCTTTGTATGCTTTACTTTCTTTGCCAAATTAAAGGCAAGGGTTTCCAATGTTTCCTTTCTTCTTTGACGATAATTTTCCGTATCCAGCATTACGCTTACATAAGAATTGCTGTTTTTATTCACAACAAGATTTACCAAATACTGCAAAGCATCTAAAGTTTGACCTCTTTTGCCAATTAAGATACCCATATCGCCACCGGTTAAATTGATTAGTAGATGCTTATCCTTCAGTTGTGTTTCGATTTTTACAATAAGCCCCATGGATAAAAATACTTCTCTTAAAAAATTTTCTGCCATGCGTTCGGGATTAAAATTTTTTCTAACCAAAACAACTGCATCTTTTCCGCCAAATACACCAAATAAACCTTTAGAGCCTTCTTCAATCACCGTAATGGATACTTCTTCTTTTGACGCCCCTAATTCTGATAAAGCAGCAGCAATTGCTTCATCAATGCTTTTACCGGTTTTTCTAATTTCATCCATTTTGAGCTGCCTCCCCCATAAATTTCTTTTTATAGTATTTCTGTAAAATTACCTGCTGAATAATACTTAAGATATTACTGAATGTCCAATAAAGACCAATACCTACAGGCATAGAAATACAGAAGAAGCCCATCATAAACGGCATAACATAAGTCATTGTTTTTGTCATGGCCGCTGCGGGGTTGTTGGGATCATTGTTCGCAGATGGTGTCATTGTCATCATAATTTTAGACTGGGCAAAAGTAGTTACTGCAGCCACCACAGGAATAATTACCCCCGGCCATTTTAATCCGGCCTGGTTTACCAAAGGAAGATACAAAAAGGTTTCAATATTATTCTTTGTTGCCAAAAGTCCAACCAATGCATCTCCATTGCTGCCAAGCTGTTCTAAAATTGATTTCCATGCATCAACGTTAAGATAATTTACCAGCATAACAACATCGTTCAAACGGCCCAAATCAAAACCATTGGCTTTAATTGTTGCCACATTCTTGTAATGATCCATGAAAGTCTGAGCATAAGGCCCAAACACTTCCATTCTCAAATCTACGGGAATCTGCAAAATTGCATTTGCGATATCTGTGTAATTTTGACCAATTACATCAACATATATATATGCATTTTGGAAAATATAAAATAATGCATATAAAATAGGAAGCTGAATAATCAAAGGTAGGCACCCACCCATAAGGTTAATCCCATTTTTCTTTTGAAAATCCTGCATCTCCATAGCCATTTTCTGCTGAGAAACCTGATCTTTTTTTCCTTTATATTTATTTTTAATCTTTTCTATCTCTGGCTGAAGCATCTGCATCTTAATAGAAGATTTTTGCTGCTTAACCATCAGCGGAAACAGAATTATTTTCACAATCAAAGTAAATATAATGATAGCAAAGCCCAATGCGCCCACATTCATTACACCATAAAGCCCATTAAAGAGCATATTATATACTTGTCCCAAAACATTTGCAATGGGACTCAATATGCTTCCGGGCATCCTTACAGACGTAAACGTCGTCAAAACGACACCTGATAACAATTCACTTCCAAACACGTTTTATGCCTCCTTAAACAAACAAATAGAATTTTTTGCCCCGCAGGACAAGATCACAAACAAAAGGATTTTTAAGGAACGGGGTCATAGCCGCCTTCATGGAAGGGATGGCATTTCAAAATTCTTCTGACGGCAAGATATGTGCCCTTAAATATACCATAACGACATATAGCAATGTAAGCATACTGAGAGCAGGTGGGAGTAAACCTGCAATGGGGTCCTATCAAAGGAGAAATACCCACCTGATAAAAACGGATTAAGAACAAAAAAAATTTTTTTACCATTTTTCTCATCTCATTTCTTTTTCATCCTCTTTCCCCGCTTCTTTGGCTTGTTGAGAAAGAAGTAATTGATGTTTTTTGAGTAAGTGCCGCAAGGAAACACTGACCTCCTGATATGTTGCGTCTTTACAGATCACTCTGGCAATCACAACAATATCATAGCCACAACGAAGGTCGTCCTCCATATTGCGATAGCTCTCTCGAATCAAACGAGTCACACGGGAACGGACAACACTTTTTCCAACTTTTTTGCTGACAGAAACTCCTAATTTGTTGCCCTGTGTCCCATTTTTCACTACATACATAACCAAATGGCGGTTGGCGATAGATCTACCTCTATTGTATACATACCGAAATTGAAAATTTTTTCTCAAAGATTCTGTAAACTTCATAATGATCCTTCTTTCATTCGGTACCGCCAAAAGTTCCTCATATGAACAAAAGGCCACTTACAGCGGCCTAATATACTTTTTGGTATGAGGATTATGCGGATAATACTTTTCTACCTTTTTTTCTTCTTGCAGCAAGAACTTTTCTGCCGTTAGCTGTTCTCATTCTTTTTCTGAAGCCATGTTCTCTGCTTCTTTGTCTCTTTTTCGGCTGAAATGTCATTTTCATAGTTATACGCACCTCCTTTGTTACAGGGTTTCACTGCCCTATTTCCGAGCACTGTTACTATTATAGTAAAAAAGGATAGGAACGTCAAGAAAAATATTTCCCCTAAAAGCCTTAAATCCCTGGGAATTTAAGCTTAAGAATTTCAATCTACTAATATTTTTCAACCAAACAAATATATAGTTCTTTTTATTTTTTTCCTACTATATATAGTAGAAAAAAAAATTTATAAATTAATCCACATGGCTTTTTGCACTTCCCAAAAAGATATGCAGATTTTTTCATTGCGGTTGTGGATAACTTTTGTTATACTATGTACAAGATATTTATACCCTAATCCACAAAATTCACAATATTTTTAAGCATCTAAAAATTGTGTTATCCACAATTTGTTGATAAACCTGTGTATAACTCAATTTTTTTGTGTAAAACCTTTTGAATCATACACTTTTTTTCCTTAAGTCTATGCTTAAACTAAGATATTTCAAGTTTTTCCGTAAATAATCGGCTGTTTATTGTGTGGGTATTTATTAAGCAACAGTTGTGAATAACCAAGGCTTGTCTTATTTTTTCAAAATTTTTTTCACAGCCTGACTACATTCCTTTGTGAATAACTAGTCTGTTATCCACAAAATTTTAACAGGAGGTACATAATGGAACAAATAAACGAATTTTGGAACGAAGCATTAAAAATTATCGAAGAAGAAAGCTCCGCCGTTAGTTTTGAAACATGGTTTCGTCCCATTGTGCCATATGGCATACAGGACAACTGTCTGTATTTGCAGGTAGAAAATCCTTTAGCCAAAGATATGCTGGAAAAACGATATTTTGACCTACTTCGTAATACTGTAAAACAGGTAACGAAAAGAGAACTGGGAATTATTATTTTATTGGGCAATGAACTGCCTCAAAAATTAGTGGAACAAAAAGAAACACAAAAACCAAATATTGATATTCCGAGAAATTTAAACCCCAAATATGTCTTCAGCTCTTTTGTGGTAGGAAACAGCAACCGTATGGCACATGCTGCCTCTTTGGCGGTGGCCGAGGCACCGGCAAAAAACTATAACCCTTTATTTTTGTACGGAAATTCAGGTCTTGGCAAAACCCACTTAATGCATTCCATTGCCCACTATATCCTGGAGCATAACAATGCCGCAAAAGTATTATACGTAACAAGTGAAACCTTTACAAACGAGCTGATTCTTTCTATTCAGAATAATAGAAATGAAGCTTTTCGTAATAAATATAGAAATATCGACGTTCTTTTAATCGATGATATTCAATTTATCTCTAAAAAAGAAGGTACGCAGGAGGAATTTTTCCATACCTTTAACGCATTATATGAATCAACCAAACAAATTATTATCTCCTCCGACCGTCCACCAAAAGAAATTGAAACTTTAGAAGACAGGTTGCGCAGCCGCTTTGAAATGGGTTTGATCGCTGATATTCAACCACCGGATTACGAAACAAGAATTGCAATCCTTCGTAAAAAAGCCGAGCGTGATAATCTTCAGGTTCCCGATGATGTTATGGCTTACATCGCTAAGAATATTGCATCCAACATCCGAGAATTAGAAGGGGCATTAACCCGTATTGTTGCCTTTGCAACCCTTACAAATCAAGATATTTCCATCACATTAGCAGAAAATTCTTTAAAAGATATTTTCAGTGAAAATGCGTCTGCACCTTTGACGCCTATTTTGATACAGGAAATTGTTGCAAATCACTTCAATATCAGAATAGAAGATTTACAAGGAAGTAAAAAACCTAAAAATATTGCTTTTCCAAGGCAAATTTCTATGTATTTATGCCGTAAATTATTAGATATTTCCTTACCAAAGATTGGTGAAAGCTTTGGCGGACGTGATCATACCACTGTAATTCATGCTATATCAAAAATTGAAAAGCAATTAGAAAATGATATGGCTTTACAAAATACAATTTTACAGCTTGAAAAGGAAATTAAGGGGCAATAATTCTCCACATCAGCTTGTGGAACAGAATAGGGAAATCCTGTGGATAAATAGTCATTTTTAATCATCCCTGTGCATAGTGTGGATAAGCTATCCTTCTGCCCACATCCCATCCACATGACTTACCAACAGGGAAAATATTTGATTCCTCGAGGAAAAGTAAGTTTTCCACAAACCCACAGCCCCTACTACTGCTACTACGGTTAAACTCTTATTTATTTCTATATACACTGTGTGAAAAGGAGTTGTGAACAACTTGAAACTGTTATGTAAAAAAGATTTGCTATTACAATATATCAATATTGTGAATAAAGCTGTTTCCAATCGAACTACTTTACCAATTTTGGAATGTATTTTATTAACAGCCGATGAAAGAGGATTTATTTTAACAGGTAATGACTTAGAATTGGGAATAAAAACGGCTTCCATTGAAGCAAATATTTTGGAACAAGGAGAAATTGCCATCGAAGCTCGAATTTTTAACGATATTATTCGCCGTTTAAACGGAGAAGAGGTGACAATTTCAACAAACGAAAAAAATGCAGTTACCATTCTTTGTGGTTCTTCGGAATTTACCATTATGGGTCAAAGTGGAGAAGATTTTCCTGCATTACCAGAGGTTGAACAGAACCAAGCTTATACTTTAAAGCAAAATGATTTAAGAAATATGATTCGTCAAACAATTTTTTCCATTGCACAAGACAATGCAAAGCCTGTTTTAACAGGAGAGTTATTTGAATTCAACAGTGATTTTTTTAATATTGTTTCTGTGGATGGCTATCGAATTTCTTATCGTAAAAATGTTTTGATGAATAGTTATGATCAAACAAATGTAATTGTTCCGGGAAAAACCTTGAGTGAGTTAAATAAAATTTTATCTCAGGAAGAGGAAGATTTGGTTTCTGTTTATGTTACAGATAAACATATTTTATTTGATCTGGGTACGGCAATTATGGTTTCTCGATTAATAGATGGAGATTTTATCCGTTATGAACAAAGTTTTTCCGAAGATTATAAAACAGAAATACTGATTGACAAAAGTGAAATGATTCAGTCTCTGGAAAGAGCTTCCTTGGTGTCAAGAGATAACAGAAAAACACCGGTTCGCTTTAAAATTAAAACAAAAAACCTTGAAATTACAGCAAAAAGTGATATGGGGACTGCTTATGAGGAAATTTCGGCTGAAATTGAAGGAGAAGAAATTTCCATTGCCTTTAATCCACGTTATTTTATTGAGGCATTGCGTTCCATTGATGAAGAAAAAGTAAAAATACATTTTACTGCTTCGTTAAGTCCATGTACTATTTTACCTGTGGAGGGAGATTCTTTTAAATATTTGATTCTTCCCCTAAGAATGTAATTTTATTTTATGTTAACCTTATAAGAAAGAAGGATTATAAGATGCAGGAAGTTGGGATTCATACCGAATTTATAAAATTACAGCAGGCACTAAAGCTTGCCGGCATAATTGGACAGGGGTCTGATGCCAAGGCAATTATTGCTGAAGGTTTGGTTTATGTAAACGGCGTACAAGCGCTGGAAAGAGGAAAAAAGATTCGCCCAAATGATGTAATAGAAGTAAAGGGGCTTGGAACAGTTAAAATCATTAGTGAAGAATAATAAATTAAAAAGTGATTTTGGACGTTTATATCCAAATAATGGAAAAAACACTTTTATTTTGGAAATACTATGAGACTTAAACCTCTCCTCTAGAAAAACAGTTTGTTTTAAAAGGGGAGAGGATCTATATTTTCGGTTATAAAGAATGTTATTTTTATAACCATCTTTTTTTGTTATTTTTAACTTATATTTGTTCAGTGAATATTTGGTGAATATTTATGCAAATCTCGGAAGTTTCTTTACAAGGTTTTCGCAATTTAGAACAATTGCATATAAAACCGTCAGAAGGAATTAATGTATTCTACGGTAAAAATGCCCAGGGGAAAACAAATTTTTTGGAATCCCTTTATTTTTGTGCAACGGGAAGGTCTATGCGTACAAAATACGATTGGCAGATGATTGGCTTCGATCAAGAAGAAACGCATATTCGCGTATCAGTACAGAAAAACACCCGAAAAGAACGAGTAGATGTTCATCTAAAAAGAGATACAAAAAAAGGGATTGCAAGAAATGGCGTGCCTATAAAAAAATTGGGTGATTTATTCGGTGCTTTATATACGGTTGTTTTCTCTCCCGAGGATCTTGCTTTGGTAAAAGAGGGGCCGGGAGAACGCCGTCGATTCTTGGATATGGAACTTTGTCAGTTAAGTCGGATTTACTATTATGATTTGCAGCAGTATTACCGTATTTTAAAGCAGAGAAATAATTTATTAAAGGAAATACAGAAAAAAACATCCCTACAGGAAACCCTTTTTGTTTGGGATGAGCAATTAATTGACTACGGTGAGCGCATAATAGGGGCTAGAATGAATTTTTTACAACGACTTGATGTCATTGCCGCTAAAAAGCTTAATGCCCTTACAGGTGGCTTAGATCAGCTTAAAATCACATATAAACCAAATTGTGACCGGGGGCAGATGACAGAGAAAATACAACGTAATTTGCAGCGTGATATTTATTTGGGTACGACCAATCATGGACCCCATAAGGATGATATTCTATTTTCCATTAATGGCAAGGAAGTAAAAAGTTTTGGTTCTCAGGGGCAGCAAAGAACAACGGCTTTGGCTGCAAGACTGGCAGAAATTGATTTGATTCGGGAAGAAACGGGAGAAGAACCTATATTGTTGTTGGATGATGTTCTTTCTGAATTGGATGAAAGGCGTCAAAAATATTTAATGGAAAGTATTGATGGTCTTCAAGCTTTTTTAACCTGTACAGGAATAGAAGATGTGATTAAAAAATATATTAGCAATGAGAATTTGTTTTATGTGGAAAATGGTCGTATTACGGCTGAAAACTAAAAATTTTCTAAAAAAGGTGTGATTTAAAATGAAATTACACCTCTTTTATTTAAGGGAATAGTATTTGAAAAAATTGGTGAAATTTAAAATAAGATGGTGCTTCTTTAATTAAGGAAGAAAAAAAATTAAAAAATGCATCTTAAATTACAGTTTTCCTTGAAAATAAAAGGTTTTTTGCTTGTAGAATGGATGAAAAAATGATATAATGAGTACATTAGATAAATTTATGATATGCAAGAAAAATATTTTTTATTTTTTAATGGAATTTATAGTTGTTTTTGAAAAATAGAATGTCAAATGAAAGTTTTTAGATAACAATGGACAATGGAAAATTTTGTGCGTTAAAGTAAAATTTCAACAAATTTTACTTTTCATATTTGATTTAAAATAGGTTTTATGATACAAACCTATTTTTTCTTTGGCGCAAAGCAGCGATGAAGAACCCAAGAAGATTTATTTGGAGGAGAGGTTTTATGTCATCAGATTACAATGAAAGTCAGATCCAAGTGCTGGAAGGCTTGGAGGCTGTTAGAAAGCGTCCGGGGATGTATATCGGTTCTACCAGTGCCAGAGGCCTGCATCACTTGGTTTACGAAATAGTGGATAATGCGGTGGATGAGGCCTTAGCAGGATTTTGTAATGAAATTACCGTGAAAATTCATCCCGATAATTCTATTTCTGTTATGGACAATGGACGAGGGATTCCTGTTGGTATTCAACAGCAAAAGGGAATATCAGCGGTTGAGGTGGTTTTTACAATTTTACATGCCGGGGGTAAGTTCGGCGGTGGTGGATATAAGGTTTCCGGTGGTCTGCATGGGGTTGGTGCTTCCGTTGTAAATGCACTGTCGTCTTGGTTGACGGTAAATATCCATACGGATGGAAAGTTATATGAGCAAAAGTATGCACGTGGTGATGTATTGACACCTGTGACTGTTATTGGTGAGTCACAAAAGCATGGGACATATGTTCATTTTTTGCCGGATCCGGAAATTTTTGAAGAAACGGTTTTTTCTTATGATATTTTATTGCAGCGTTTGCGTGAAACGGCTTTTTTGACAAAGGGCTTGAAGATTATTTTGATTGATTTGCGAGAGGGGATGGAGCAGGAGCGCACTTTCCACTATGAAGGCGGTATTAAAGAATTTGTTGCCTATATCAATAAAAATCGCCAGCCATTATATGATGATATTTTCTATGCTTCTGGCCAAAAGGACGGCGTTTTGGTTGAAGTTGCTTTCCAATATAATGATGGATATACAGAGAACATTTTCAGCTTTGTAAATAATATTAATACGCCTGATGGCGGTACCCATTTGATTGGCTTTAAAAGTGGTTTGACAAAAACGTTAAATGATTATGGTAAAAAAGTCGGTGTCATCAAAGATTCGGATAAAAAGCTTTCCGGCGATGATGTGAGAGAGGGTATTTCTGCTGTAATCAGCATAAAAGTGGAAGATCCTCAGTTTGAAGGGCAGACAAAGGCAAAATTAGGTACAAGTGAAGCAAAAAATGCAGTGGAAAGTGTTTTAAGCGAATATTTCACTTATTATTTGGAAGAGAACCCATCTGTTGCTAGAATTATTATTGAAAAGAGTATGACGGCTTCCAGGGCCCGTGATGCTGCCAGAAAGGCAAGGGAATTGGTTCGCCGTAAAACAGGATTGGAAAATACAAGGCTTCCCGGTAAGCTGACGGATTGTACCAGTAAAGATCCCTATGAATGCGAAATTTATATTGTAGAGGGTAACTCTGCGGGGGGAAGTGCCATTAAAGCCAGAGATCCTAAGACTCAAGCTATTTTGCCCTTACGGGGTAAAATTTTAAATGTGGAAAAAGCAAGATTGGATCGTATTTTAGGCAGCGAAGAAATTAAAAATATGATTACCGCTTTTGGTACGGGAATTTCCGAAGATTTTGATATTGAAAAATTACGGTATCATAAAATCGTTATTATGACCGATGCCGATGTGGATGGTGCCCATATTCGTACGTTGCTCTTAACTTTCTTTTACCGCTATATGCCCCAATTGATTGAAGAGGGGAAGGTATTTATTGCACAGCCTCCTCTTTATTGCGTGGAGAAAAATAAACAGCATTATTATGTGTATGATGATCTCCAATTAGAGGCTTTATATAACGAAATTGGCAGAACGGGTATTAAAGACGTTCAGCGTTACAAAGGTCTTGGTGAAATGGATTTTGACCAGCTGAGAGATACAACGATGGCTGTAGAGCATCGTATTTTGAAAAAAGTTGATATTAGTGATGCTTTGCTTGCTGATGAAATATTCAGTATGCTTATGGGTGATAGTGTAGAGCCAAGAAGGGATTTTATTGCAGAAAATGCTCAGTATGCGGAAATGGACTTCTAAAACGTAAGGTCAAAAGAAAGACCTTAGGGACGCTGTCCCTAAAACCCAGCAAGGACTATGCCCTTGACCCAATATGGAAAACTACGTTTTCCAAGTGAAAGGTTTAGTTTTGAAAAAGAGTCAAGGGATGAAATCCCTTGTGGGGAGTTGGGGCGAAGCCCCAAGGTCTTAAGGTTTTATAAAAAAGATGAGGTGAAAAAATGAGCGACGAAATCAAAGAAATAGATAAGGTCGTTTCCATAGATATTAACGAGGAAATGAAAAAATGCTATATCGATTATGCCATGAGTGTAATTGTTGCCCGTGCATTGCCTGATGTGCGGGATGGTTTAAAGCCTGTGCAAAGACGTATTCTCTATTCTATGAACGAAATGAACTTGGACCCCAATAAAAGTTACCGTAAATCCGCTCGTATTGTGGGTGATACCATGGGTAAATATCATCCTCATGGTGATAGTTCTATTTATCAGGCAATGGTGCGTATGGCACAGAACTTTTCTATGCGCTATATGCTGGTAGACGGCCATGGTAACTTTGGCTCGATTGATGGATATGGCGCCGCTGCAAGCCGTTATACTGAGGCAAGAATGTCTAAAATTACGGCGGAGCTTTTGGCAGATATCGAAAAGGATACTGTTGATTTTGTACCGAACTATGATGAGAATGAAAAAGAACCAACTGTTTTGCCGGCTAGGATACCAAATCTTCTGATTAATGGCTCCTCAGGTATTGCTGTTGGTATGGCGACAAATATACCACCTCATAATTTGACGGAAGTCATTAATGGTGTGGTTTGTATGATAGAGAATACAATAAATGATAAAGATACCGATGTGGAAGAATTGATGGAGCATATTCAGGGCCCGGACTTCCCCACTGGAGCAACCATTTTAGGAAAAAGCGGAATTCGTGCTGCATATCGTACCGGTAGAGGTAAAATTTTGGTTCGTGCTTTGGCTGAAATTCAGCCTATGTCTAATGGACGGGAAAAAATTGTGGTAACAGAAATTCCTTATATGGTAAATAAGCTCAGATTAATTGAAAAAATTGCAGATCTGGTAAAGGATAAGCGTGTTGATGGGATTAGCGATTTGTATGATGCTTCTGCAGGTGATGATATTAAAATTATCATTGAGCTGAAAAAAGACGTTAATGCCAATGTAATATTAAATCAGCTTTATAAATATACGCAGCTTCAGGAAAGTTTTGGTGCGATTATGCTGGCCTTGGTGGATGGCAAGCCTGAAATTTTAAACCTTAAACGGATTATTGAAGAATATTTAAAGCATCAGGAAAATGTAGTTACAAGAAGAACCCAATTTAATCTGGATAAAGCGCAAAAACGGGCGCATATTTTAGAAGGATTGCGTATTGCAATAAACAATATTGATGAAGTAATTCGTATTATTCGTACCAGTTATGATAATGCCAAGGATCGTTTAATGGAGCGATTCCAACTCTCTGAGATACAAGCCCAGGCGATTTTAGAAATGCAGCTTCGTCGTTTACAGGGGTTGGAGCATGAGAAAATTGATGCGGAGTATAAGGACTTAATGGAAAAAATTGCTTACTATCAATCTTTATTAGCTGACAGAAAATTAATGTTAGGCGTCATTAAAGATGAACTGGTGGAAATTGGTAATAAATTTGGTGATGAGCGTCGTACGCAATTGGTACAAAACCCCGGTGAAATTGATATTGAGGATTTGATTGAGGAAGAAACCTGTGTTATGACTCTTTCCAACCTGAATTATATTAAACGTACACCTTTGGATACTTATAAAAGCCAAAATAGAGGCGGTAGAGGTATTGTTGGTATGCAGACAAGGGATGAGGATTTTGTAAAAGATATGTTCCTATCTTCCACCCACGATACGATTTTGTTTTTTACGGATAAGGGTAGGGTATATCGTATGAAGGGCTATGAAATTCCCGAAGCTGGTCGTACCGCAAGGGGAATGGCAATTGTGAATTTACTGGAAATTGCGCCAGGGGAAAGCATTACTGCTGTGATTCCGGTAAAAGAGTTCAAAGATGATGAATATCTTGTTATGATTACAAAACAAGGCATTATTAAGAAAACAGAAATGAGCAGTTATGCAAATATTCGAAAAGGCGGTTTGATTGCTGTTAACCTTAGGGATGATGATAGCCTGATTTCTGTTATGACAACCAATGGAAATGATGAAATTTTTGTTGCTACGAGAAACGGTATGGGCATAAAATTCTTTGAACAAGATGTGCGTTCTATGGGACGTACAGCTACTGGTGTCAAGGCAATTACCTTGCGTGATGAGGATTATGTAGTTTCTGCTGTTAAATTAGAAAAAGACTCCAAGATATTAAATGTCACGGAAAATGGCTATGGAAAACGTACCGAAGCCGAAGCTTATTCTATTCAATATAGAGGTGGAAAAGGATCAAAGATTCATCATTTAACGGAAAAAACAGGGCTTTTGACAGGAGTTTTACTGATAGATGAGAATGAAGAAATTATGCTGATGACTTCTGAAGGTGTGATTATCCGTTTGAGAGCAAAAGATATTTCCACCGTCGGTCGAGTTTCTCAGGGTGTAAAGCTGATGAATTTGAACGATGGGGTATCTGTTATAGGGATTGCTAAAATTTCTGAAGATGATATTAAAGAAGAATCTGAAGAACTAGAGGAAGATAATGCGGAAATAACAGAATAATAATATATGAATAAAACTGCGCAATGAAAAGTGCAGTTTTATTTATTTAGCTTATGTGAAGAGTATTTATTTTTTAAGTGGAAACCATATAAAATAAGAAATGATAAAAAGAAGTATTTTAGAAGTTTGGTTTGTGTGATTACCAAGATTTTAGTTGAAGAAACGATTCAGAATGCCAAACAGAGGAATTTTTGAAGAGAGTAGAAGAATGCAGGAAAAAAGACGTTATTGAAAATGTTTTTTATTGGATATGCTGTTTATAAAAAAGGTTTTTGTAAAGTGGATGAAGCAATTAAACTTGCAGATTGAACAATTATTTATATTTAAGAAAACACAAAAGTAATTTGTAAATTTTCTTTATATAAATTATAACGAAATATGTTATTGTTTTTCACGGATATTTGACAAATTTCATATATACTGCTAGAATCAAAATAGAAGATAAAGATAGAGGTGGAGAAGAAGATGTGGGATGTCGAGTTTATTTTGGGTATAGGAAAATTAATTTCACTGGTTCTTTGCATGGTTTTTATTGAGGGGGTAATTGCAAGTCGTCCCAATGGAAAATTGACCGGCATATTGTTGCCAATTTTTATGGTGCTGCTTTCTGTTTGGGTATTATTTACATGGAAAAATTTTATTTATTTTATTATGGTTTTTGCACCTGCTATATTATGTTGTTTTATCTATTATATCTGTCGTCGTGCTATTAAAAATGGTACAGCTTTAAGTTTAAATCAAGAGGAAAATAGCTGATAACTTATTTGAAAGATAAACAAAAAATGGTTGCAGATGTAGAAATACCTGTTTTTCCAATCCAAAATTTTTTTTAAAATGTTATGGCCGTTTAGAAGTATACTTTTTTCGGATTTATGTGTTTACTTAACCGTGGCGTTTCGAACTTTTTTGATTCAACATAAAAATTTTGAGCAGGCTCTAATTTTACAGAATGCGAAAGCCCGTATTGCAAGGATTTCAAGGTAAATCTATGAGAATGCAATAGGGCTTTTTTCTTTTTTTACGAAAAACTTCAATTGATCCGAAACGTTTATGTTTTTCATATTAAGGGGTGTAAAATGAAAAAGATATTATTCATTATCGTTACCAGTTTATTTTTTACTTCTTGTGCAATGCGGGAAGAACAAAGATATTCTGTTTCAGCTGGTAGTTCTCAACCTATTGTAAAGCAGGTAACACTGGCTGTTGTGGGTGATATTATGGTGCATGATTATCAATATAATGAGGCATATGACCCATCTAGTGCTTCGTATAATTTCATGCATAACTTTCAGGATGTAAAAAAATATTTTGATAACTATGACCTCGTTTTGGGAAATTTGGAGTTAACGTTTGGTGGAGAAGAAAGGGGTTATTCGTCATTTCCTTGTTTTAATACCCCAGATGCGTTTTTGGATGCCGTGAAAGATGCTGGCTTTGATATTTTAACTACTGCAAATAATCACTGTATGGATACAGGTAAAAATGGACTCATTCGCACATTGGACAAGCTAGATGAGTATGGGATTTCACATATGGGAACATATCGCTCCGCTGAGGAGAGAGATAAAATTTTATATAAAAAAGTCAATGGAATTACTTTTGCTTTTTTGTCCTACACCTATGGTACCAATGGTATTCCTGTTCCTGATGATTATTTGGTGAATTTAATTGATAATGAGCAGATGGTGACTGATATTAAAAGGGCCAGGGAGCATGCGGATGTAGTCGTTGTGATGCCTCATATGGGCAATGAATATGAAACCTATCCAAAAGATGTTTTTAAAGAATGGGCTGACCTAATGTTTCTTTCCGGTGCAGATATCGTTCTTGCCAGTCATCCTCATGTTTTGCAACCCATGGAATATAGAAAAGTGGATCATGGGGACGGTGTTCATGATGGTTTTATTATGTATTCTTTAGGGAATTTTATTTCTTCTCAAACAACGCCGCCTAGAAATGCTTCTGTTATTTTGCATCTAACAATTGAGCAGGTAGGAAATGAACCACCTAATGTAAAAGAGGTTTCTTTTGTTCCAATTTGGACACAATTTCGAAATGCACAAGACAAAAATCATTTTGTTGTGCGTAGTGTCTATGAAATGTTAACCTTAGAACAAAGTGAAAAAGATCAGTTGATACGAAAAAAAGACCAAACACGTTTGGAAGAAATTCATCAAGAAACTGCGTCGTTTCTTTTAAATCGGGAAGTCCCTTTATCAGAGATTCAGGATGAATATATTTTTGAAAAATAATGAAAGTCCTTGTCATGCAACGATTTCAGTGTTAAAATAGGTGCAGAATTGTTAAAGATGAAACATATAGGAGGATCGGTATGGAAAGAGATTTTCTTGCGGAGAACGTTTCTTATTTAACCAAAGACTTGGGCAAATGCAACATTTCGCAAAATTTGTTCCAACGGTTCAAAGAATTGATTATGAGCGGTGTACTTCCGGCAGGATATATGCTACCGAATGAAAATATCGTTAGTAATTTGTTGGGAGTGGGACGAAGTACATTAAGAGAGGCCTATACTGCATTGGCGGTGTTCGGTTTTATTCGGCGATCAAAGGCGGGTACATTTATTAATGAAATAGATAATATTGTGAATATTGCGCCTTTTAGTATCACGGTTGAAAATTCTGATTTAGGCGATCTTTTGGAATTCAGATATATGCTGGAGGCAGAAACAGCTAGTTATGCTGCAAAACGGGCAACGTCTGAGGATATTTCTAACTTAGTATTTTGTTATGAAAAAATGGTAGAAAGTAAAAATGATGTGAATTTATTTGTGGATTATGATTCTATGTTTCATATGCAGGTTTCAGCTGCTACGCATAATAAGCTTTTGATGAGTACTATGATTGCTGCGAAGGAATCTTTTGAAAAAGGGATACGGTTGGCATTGCGTGAATCACTTACGCAAAACCCCCGTGCCATTGATGTAACCATTGATTTACATGGAAAACTCTTAAATGCAATTAAAAATGGAGATTATCAAACCGCTTATGCGGTCATGAGAGAACATATTTCTTATGTTAACCTAACAGTAAAATATGGATGATAGTCCCAAACTTAATTTTAATGAAAAGACATCTTTAGAATGGAGTATGATTTTCACCTCTGTTTTAGATGTTTTTTTTTATAAAATGTTTGTTCTTAAATTCCCTAAGAATAGGTGTTTTTCTTGATTTTACTGGGATTTTGTGATAAAGTTTATAGAAGTTGCACTATTTTTTTTGTTTATTATTAGAAATTAAATAACAAATTCTGAATGGAGGATTTTGATATGGATTTTAAGATGGAGATTGCAAAGCTCTTGGCGAAAGCTGCGGATCTCTCATTGGAAGATGCTTTGAGTACTGTGGAAATACCTGCGAATAAAGGTATGGGGGATTTTGCTTTCCCTTGCTTTCGTTTAGCAAAGGTTTTTCGTAAAGCACCCCCGATGATTGCCCAGGAGATTGCAGAAAAGTTTGATAGACCTGAATTTGTTGAAAATATACAAGTTGTTGGAGCTTATGTAAACTTCTTTATCAATAAAGGTGTTTATGCCCAAGAGATTTTATCAAAAGTTTTAGATCAAAAAGAAAACTATGGTAAGAGTGATATTGGCAGTGGCAAGACGATTGTAATTGATTATTCTTCTCCTAACATTGCAAAACCATTTCATGTTGGACATTTACGTTCCACTGTAATTGGCAATGCTATTTATAAAATTTATGAAGAATTGGGTTATCATTGTGTAGGTATAAACCATTTGGGAGATTGGGGTACACAATTTGGAAAATTGATTGTTGCATATCACAATTGGGGAACCAAAGAGGAAGTTGAATCCAATGGTATTCAGGAATTAATGCGCATCTACGTGAAATTTCACGACGAAGCAGAAAAGAATCCTGCATTAGAAGATGAAGCCAGACTTTGGTTTGTAAAAATGCAAGAGGGGGATGAGGAAGCCCTTACCCTTTGGAAATGGTTTTATGATATTAGTATCATAGAATTTGAGCGGGTATACGATATGTTAGGTGTTAAATTTGATGCGTATACAGGTGAAAGTTTTTATAATGATAAAATGGCCCCTGTTGTGGAAGAATTAAAGAGTAAGAATATTTTGAAAGAAAGCGAAGGCGCTATGATTGTTGACTTGGAAGATAAAAATATGCCTCCTTGTTTGATTATTCGTAAAGATGGCGGCACGCTTTATGCCACAAGAGATATTACGGCGGCTCTGTACCGCAAAAAAACCTATGATTTTGAAAAATGTATTTATTTAACAGCGCTAGATCAAAATTTGCATTTTGCCCAATGGTTTGAAGTTATTCATAAGATGGGTTACGATTGGTATAAAAAGTTAACTCATGTTCCATTTGGCTTGGTAAGTTTGGATAGTGGAAAATTATCTACACGACATGGTAATGTTATATTGATGGAAGATTTGTTGAACCAAGCAATTGCGGAAACAAAAAGAATTATAGAAGAAAAGAATCCTTCTTTAGCTGATAAAGAAGAAGTTTCTAAGCAGGTAGGGATTGGCGCTGTCATTTTTAATGATTTATATAATGGACGCATTAAAGATGTTGTTTTTTCATGGGAAAGAATGTTGAATTTTGATGGTGAAACAGGTCCTTATGTTCAATATACCCATGCAAGAGCATGTAGTATTTTAAAACGTGCAGGAGAAGTTACGTTGGAAAACATTCATTATGATATGCTTTCTGATGATGCTTCTTTGGATATTTGTAAGTTGTTGGAGGCTTATCCCGAAAAAATTAAGGATGCGGCAAATAAGATGGAGCCATCTGTTGTAACACGTCATTTGGTTGCAATTGCACAAGCATTTAATAAATTTTATCATGATAATCCTATTTTAAGTAGTGAAGAAGATGTTCGTCAGGCGCGCCTGGCAATTGTATTGGCTGTGAAAACAGTCATGAAAGAGGGTCTGGGACTTTTGGGGATAGATGCACCTGAACAAATGTAAAGAGAGGTGTTTTGGCATGAAAAAGCTGAAACTGATTTATAATCCTTTTTCTGGAAATAAAAGTTTTAAATTTGACTTGGATGTTTGTATTGGCATTTTTCAGCATGGAGGTTATGAGGTTCATCCTTTCCGTTCTATGGCAGAGGGGGATATTGCTAAGCATATCAAAGAAATGCCTGATGATTATGATGTAATTGTTGCATCGGGCGGCGATGGAACCGTAAATATCGTGATTAATGCGATGATGAGTCGAAAAATGAATATTCCTTTAGGTATTATTCCTTCCGGAACTGCTAATGATTTTGCAACATATCTTGGATTTAAAAGCGGACAGGTTGAAGAAGCTTGTTATGCAATTGTAAATACGAAGCCTGTTGCAATTGATTTAGGGCTTGTTAATGACAAAACTTATTTTATCAATGTTTGTGCTGGTGGACTTTTAACCAATGTTTCGCAAACTGTGGATAAGGATTTAAAAAATGCTCTTGGCAGCCTTTCCTATTATTTAAAGGGCGTAGAACAGTTACCAAATTTTCATAAAATACCTTTTCGGATTACGACGAGTACGGAAGTGATCGAAGAAGATTTATATTTGTATATGATTATGAATAGTGCCGGAACCGGAGGTTTTACAAAATTATCGCCTGAATCATCTATTCAAGATGGATTGTTTGAGTTTTTAGCTATTCGTGCACGGTCGTTAATAGAATTATCTCCAATATTTTTGAAAATGCTTACGGGTGAGCATATTAATGACAAAAAGAATATGCTTTATATTAGAGATAATTATTTTAAAGTTGAATGTTTAAAGGACGATTTTAAAATAATGGATTCAACGGTTGACGGTGAAATGGGCCCAACAATGCCGTTTGAATTGAAAGTTGTACCTAAGGTACTTCCTGTTTATTTTAGAGAAAAAAGAAAATAAATGTTTCACGTGAAACATTTTTTACAAAGACATTAAAACAGTAATGTTTCACGTGGAACATTACTGTTTTTCTTTCCAATTACTAATCATTGTGATATAATTTCTGTAGAAATGGAAAGAAAGGCGGGGAAAGCCATGGGGAAAGTCAGGGTTATCGCAGTGACCAATCAAAAAGGCGGTGTTGGTAAAACAACTACGTCAATCAACTTATCTGCGAGTCTAGCTACAAATGGAAAAAAAGTTCTTGTTATTGATGCTGACCAGCAAGGAAATACGACCAGCGGTCTCGGCCTTGATAAAAACAATTTGGAATTAACGATATACAATATTTTTTTGGGAGAAGCAGGAATTGTGGATGTGAAACAGCCAACCTGTGTAGAAGGTTTGGAAATTCTTCCTGCTAATATCAGCCTTACAGGGGCAGAAATAGAATTAATTGGGAAAGAAAAAAGAGAATTTATATTGCGGGAAGAGCTAAAAAAAGTCAAAGATGATTATGATTTTATTATTGTTGATTGTCCACCTTCCTTAAATTTAATTACAATTAATGCGCTCACAGCTGCGGACACTGTTTTGGTGCCCATTCAATGCGAATACTTTGCTTTAGAAGGTTTGGAGCAGCTATTGCATACAATTAATCTGGTTAAAAAAAGACTAAATCCGTTTTTGGAAATAGAAGGCATTGTTTTTACTATGTTTGACGCCAGAACAAATTTGTCGTTGCAGGTAGTGGAGGAAGTAAAGAGAAGTTTGGGAAGTAATGTGTATCGCAGTATCATTCCAAGAAATGTGCGTTTAGGGGAGGCCCCTAGCCATGGCTTACCAATTCATATGTATGACCCGAAGTCAAAGGGTGCGGAAAGCTATGCACTTTTAGCGGAAGAAGTTATCGAAAAGGAGTGGAGCTGATTTATGGCTGCAAAAAAAATGGGACTTGGTTCTAAGGGAAAGGGATTAGAAGCACTGATTAATAATAAATTAGAGGATTTCAACGAAACAGGTAAAGAAGTCAATAAATCTGCTGTATGGGAATTGGATATAAATATGATTGAGCCAAACAGAAAACAGCCTAGACGGTGTTTTGAAGAAACCGCACTTGAAGAATTAGCAGTTTCCATTAAATCCTATGGAATGATTCAACCGATTATTGTAAGAAAAACCGGCGATTATTATGAGATTATTGCAGGAGAAAGACGATGGAGAGCTGCTAAAATTGCCGGACTAAAAAAGATACCTGTAATAGAAAAAAAGTGGGAAGAATCATTGGCTTTTGAAGCGGCTTTAGTAGAAAATTTACAAAGGGAAGATCTAAATCCAATTGAAGAAGCAGAAAGCTACCGACGGTTGCAGGAGGAGTTTGGATTAAGCCAAGAACAAATTTCGTCAAAAGTAGGGAAAAGTCGTTCAACTATTACAAATTCTCTTCGCCTATTGCAATTGGATTCTAGAGTACTAAATTTTGTAATTGAAAACAAATTGACAGGTGGACATGCGAGAGCATTGCTTTCAGTAACAGATAAAGACCGTCAATTTGAACTGGCGGAGCATGTGATTGAGGAAGAATTAAGCGTAAGAGCTACTGAAGCGTTGGTGAAAGCAGAGTTAAGTGAAAAAGAAAAAACAGAACATAAAATGAAAGATGGATTAGTAAATGCAAACCAAAAGGCAGTTGAAGATGAGTTGAAAACCATTTTTTCTACAAAAGTTCGTATTAATCAAATGAAGAATAAAGGAAAGATTGAAATAACATATTATTCGCCAGAAGATTTGGACAGACTATTAACCATTATGAAAAGAATGGAAGGATAAATATAAATGGGATTTTCACAAGATTATATCATATATATTCTTTTTGGTTTGGGAATAGCGGTTCTTGTACTTTTCATTCTATGTATCGTATTATTTATTAAACTTGGAAAACAAAAGAAAAAATACGATTTTTTTATGGGCGCAAACCGCAGACCAAGTCATAATTTAGAAAAGAAAATTGAAAAATACTATGAAAGCTCAAAACAAATTGAAGAAAAATATACAAAACTTCTAGATATGGTTACCGATCTAGATAAAACAATGAAAAGCAATATTCAAAAAGTAGGATTGGTGCGCTATAATCCATTTGAAGAAATGGGTGGAAATCTGTGTTTTGCTTTGGCACTTTTAGATGGAGAGAATAATGGCGTTGTTTTAAATGGAATTCATAGTCGTACTGGTTCTTTTACCTATGCAAAGCCTATTCAAATGGGTGTAAGTATTTATATGCTATCAGAGGAAGAAATAAAGGCTGTTCAGATGGCAAAAGAACAAGCTTATCAACCAGAACATGAAAAAGTGCTTAAAGTAAAATTCAAACCTGTTTTTCGCAAAAAAGATAAAGAACCAATTATGGATGAACAAATACCTCTTGATTTGATTCCTGATGAGGAAAAGAAGGAAACGGTAGAAGAACTAGGAGATGTAACTTCGGCTGAGAAAGAACAAATATTGCAGGAAGAAATTATAGCAAGTCAAATCGCAGCTGTGGAAATTTTAAGCGAGCAGGAAGAAAAATTTGAAGAGGATTTAAATGAAGAAAATACTTTTCAAGATACTCCTGTCTTTATAGAAAAACATCTGGAAGATGAGGAAAGTGAATAAAAATGGGTGGAGGGAGGAAATTACTGTATTTCGAAAACCGCCCTTTTTTATTACAAAAATGTGAATATGTGTATAAATAATGTGGAAAATGTGGATAACTTTCTGTAATTTTTTTAAAATAAAATAAAAACACAAAAAAATAAAAAGTTATCCACAGAATATTGATAAAATAATGTAAAAGGAGAAATATATGGATTATAAAATGATATTCTCTGATATGGATGGAACACTACTAAAAAATGACACTGAGGTATCAGAAAAGAATAAAATTGCAATACAAAAAGCAGTAAAAAAAGGAGTAGAATTTGTTATATGTACCGGTCGTGGTGTATTTGGCGTAGAGCGATATTTGCAACAACTGGATTTAATTGGCCAAGAAGGATATGCAATCTGCCAAAATGGTGGTGCGGTTTATGATTTAAAAGATATGTCTTTAGCTATTCGAGAAAGTTTTTCTCCAAATATCTTTGCTCCGGTTGTAGAGTTTGCTCGTGAGCTTGGATTAGAGCTGTATTATTATGATGATCGTGATTTTATAGCAGAAACCGAAACAAATAGAGTGAAGCGTTATTGTGAAGTAATGGGGAGTAGCGTTAAAATCATGAAGGATCCCCTGAAATACAAGGGGGAATTTACAAAATCACTTATAACAGGAGAGAAGGAAAAACTGCTTTTGGTTCAGAAAAAGGTGCAGGAAATGGCGGGTAAAGATTTGGACTGCTTTTTTTCTAGTAATATTTTTATGGAGGTCGTAAAAAAAGGCGTCAGCAAGGGAAATATTATGGAAAAAACAGCAAAAAAAGCCGGAGTTCCAATTGAAGCGGTAATTGCCGTGGGGGATAGTGATAATGACATTTCTATGATAAAAAAAGCCGGCCTGGGAATTGCTGTAGCAAATGCTGATCCGGAAGTAAAGAGAATTGCAAACTTTGTGACAAAAAACAGATGTGAGCAGGATGCAATAGCGGAAATAGTAGAAAAATTCATACTATAAGTTGACATAAGTTTTTATTTGAAGGATAAAAGTACGAAAAAGAAAAGCATTGAAAAAACTATTGATTTTTATCTGTAGTTTGGTATATAATAATGGGACAAAATGGCGTGTGGCGTTAATGCGTCCGTAGGAAAGCTAAGTTTTCTGTATTTCTTCAGAGAGTCGACGTTTGGTGTGAGTCGATGAAAAAAGAAAATGCTCCACTTTCCCAGCTGCCGATGAAAGTCGGAAGGGTAAGCCCTTTATCGCTGTTTAAAGAGGTTCGATTTTTTTCGAGCAATCTGGGTGGCAACGCGGGAAATACTCTCGTCCCTGTTTATATGGGATCGGGGGTTTTTTTAATTGCTCCGACTCCCCTGATTTTAGATATGTTAGTAGAAATAAGGAGGAAAAAAGATGCTGGATATTAAATTTGTTAGGGAAAATCCCGATGTGGTAAAAGAAAATATTAGAAAAAAATTTCAGGATAATAAGCTGCCTTTGGTAGATGAAGTTATTGCTTTAGATCTTGAAAACAGAGCCATTAAGCAAGAAGTGGAAGTACTTCGTGCGGAAAGAAATAAGCTGTCCAAACAAATAGGTGGATTAATGGCGAAGGGTTTGAAGGATGAGGCAGAGCAAGTTAAGGCAAAAATTGCGGCAGAAGCAACAAGAGTTGACGAATTGACGGAGAAAGAAAAGGAAGTAGAAGAAAAGATCAAAAAAATAATGATGACAATTCCTAATATTATTGATCCTTCTGTTCCGATTGGTAAAGACGATAGTGAAAATGTAGAGGTACAGAAATACGGTGAGCCGGTTGTGCCTGATTTTGAAATACCTTATCATACAGAAATTATGGAAAGCTTCAATGGAATTGATTTGGAGGGCGCAAGAAGAGTTGCAGGAAATGGTTTTTACTATTTAATGGGTGATATTGCTCGTTTGCATTCTGCTGTATTGTCCTATGCCAGAGATTTCATGATTAACCGTGGATTTACTTATTGCATTCCACCTTTCATGATTCGGAGTAATGTGGTAACCGGGGTTATGAGTTTTGCAGAAATGGATGCTATGATGTACAAAATTGAGGGAGAGGATCTTTACTTAATTGGTACCAGTGAGCACTCTATGATCGGTAAATTTATTGATACAATGAATAAAGAGGAAGACTTGCCACAAACATTAACAAGTTATTCTCCATGTTTCCGTAAGGAAAAAGGTGCTCACGGAATTGAAGAACGTGGTGTATATCGTATTCACCAGTTCGAAAAGCAGGAGATGATTGTTGTATGTAAGCCGGAAGAAAGCCCTATGTGGTATGATAAGCTGTGGGAAAATACGGTTGACTTGTTCCGTACCATGGATATTCCCGTGCGTACGTTGGAATGTTGCTCCGGAGATTTGGCAGACTTAAAGGTAAAATCCGTTGACGTAGAGGCATGGTCTCCCAGACAGCAAAAATACTTTGAAATCGGTAGCTGCTCTAATTTGGGTGATGCCCAGGCAAGAAGATTGGGTATCCGTGTAGCTGGTGCAGATGGCAAAAAATATTTTGCCCATACTTTGAACAATACCGTTGCTGCACCTCCCAGAATGTTGATTGCTTTTCTGGAAAATAATTTGCAGGCTGATGGTTCTGTACGCATTCCTGAAGTATTACGTCCTTATATGGGTGGTATAGAAAAAATCGAAAAGAAAAACTAAATCTTTAAAGAATGGGGGCTATGATCCATGGCCTCCATTCATAATAAAAAAGTGGCACAAACACTGAAATTTAACATTTTTATGATAAGTGAAGTATATTTTAGATGGGAACGATCAAGAGGAGAGATAGGATTTTCCTAAATGGAAAGGTAATATATACATGATTCAGTAGCTCAATTAATATTAGATTTTAAAAATAGTTTTCCCTTGACAAAGCCTAGGAAAAATGATATGATATTGTGGCAGTAAGCGTTTGGAGAAGTACTCAAGTGGCTGAAGAGGTGCCCCTGCTAAGGGTATAGGTCGTTTGCGCGGCGCGAGGGTTCAAATCCCTCCTTCTCCGTAGATTAAAGTCATGTATGAAAAATAAAATTCATATATGGCTTTTTATTTTTTTATGATAAAATTACTTTATAATATGTGATGCTCATTAAATATTGTGCTTAAAACTTAACTTTAAACTGGTTGTTATTTTATCTCTTGCTCCAGCCCAATAAAAATATCATGATTAAAAAACTCTGAAATGGAAATATCCAAGCCATCACAGAGTTTTTTTATTGTGATAACCGATAAATCTTTACGACTTTCTTCCATCATAGAATATACAGTTGAAGGAGTTACACCTGCACGATTGGCAAGTTCATTATATTTAATATCATTTTCTTTGCATAGTGTTTGAAAACGTAAAACAATTGCTTCTTTAATTTTTATAAATTATCACCTCAACATAATTGTAAACATGTGTGCGTTCATGCGTATACGCACTTGCGTATTATTACTAAAGGTGCTTTTTACTGCGATTCAAAAGGGATAGATCCATTTTATCAGTGGCTTTGCCAGTGGAGTAGATTTATATTTTGCGGATATTGTTGCTGAACTTAAGGAGGAACATATTCTTTTTCTTGAAGCAGCCTTACTTTATCGTAATCGTATCAATACCAAGGATGTAGAATCTCAACGTTTGCTGGATGAATGTAATGCGATAGGTATTCATTCAGAGAAGTATCATCAAAACTGCTATGTTGTGCGTAATCGCTTTATGGTGCAAGCCTCAGATCTTATTATTGCTGTTTATGATGGCAGAGAAAAAGGCGGTACCCTTTTCACCATTCGATATACTCAAGCAATGAAAAAAGAAGTGAAAGTTATTATTATATAGTTTTTCATAATGTTGGTATGACCTTTCCCGTATTCCCTTGTTTGGCTTGTAGTAGCTTTTTGAAAAACTTGTACCCGTGTTATTAAAAAAATTTATGTGTTGATTCACTTAAGTTTTCAATGAAAAAGCCCGAATTACCAGGCAAATTTTTTACATGGTAATCGGGCTTTTATCTACGAAACTTAAAATAATGAAAGAAATTATTTTAAAAAGCATGTTACATTTTCCGTGGTTTCAAACAATCAATATTTTGGATTTTCGTTTTTTAAATTCCATAAGTAGCGGTGATATTTGCGGTAACTTGAATTTGGTCATACTGAATCTCTGTGCCGCTTGTGCTGCTTCCGCTTCCATAGTCTGCACTGTCTAAGAGAGCCCTTTCTTTAAAATTTGTTGTTTCTTCGTAAGACGCATAGGAAGCATGTTCTTCTACGGTTTGAATTTGCCCAAGAGGCTTTCCATAAGCAGCAGCAATGGCATTGGCTGAGATAGAGGCATTTTTCACCGCTGCCTGCAAGGCCTGAACATAATATTGGTTCGGATTTTCCAATGAAAAAATTACACTATTATATCCTGTTGCCCCTGCTTTTAATGCGCCATCAATATATTCTCCAATATAATCAATATCTTTGACAGTTACTTCAAAATTTGTGTTTGCTCGATAAGTTGTAATTGTCCTTTTTCCTGTGTTGTCATCATATTGGTACATGGGATATACAGAGGAATAACTTGTAACAATTTTATCTTTAGATACACCCATTTCTTCTAATTTATCCATCACCTTTTCGCAAATTTTGCTATTTTCCTTTTGTGCCGCTTCTGAAGTTTTGCCGGTGGTTTGAACGGAGAGGGATACCGTTGCAATATCGGGCTGAACTTTTACAACACCGGTACCGTTGGTGGAGATCGTAGACCCTTCAGCGGCAAAAACGGATGTAGCAGAGCCAAGAATAAGGACAGTTGCAAGAGAAGTTGTAATTAATAAATTTTTTATTTTTTTCATTCTAATTTCCCCTTTCTTTTTTACAGTAATTTTTTCCATTATATATAGACGCAATTTATTTGCTTATAGTTCCCCAAAAAAAGAAAAGATTCGATTTTTGTAATGTTTATGCTATACTAGAGGAAGTGAAATTGAGTTAGGAGAGAGAAATGCTATGAAACAAACGTTGGTGATCGGTTCTTCTGTGGTTGATGTAATCGTAAATATTCCTCATTTACCTGTAACGGGGGAGGATGTGCATATTTCAAATCAAAGCCGCTCCTTAGGGGGATGTGCATATTTAACTTCGGATATCCTATGTCTTTTTTCTGCGCCTTATAGCCTATGTACTGCTGTTGGGGGTGGAATTTATGGGAATTTTGTTTTGGAAAAACTAAAAGAACGGGGAGTCACAATTTATGTAAGACGTCCGGAAGGAGAAAATGGCTGTTGCTACTGCATGGTAGAGGACGGAGGCGAACGAACCTTTATTGTAGACCATGGAATTGAATATACATTCTATGAATCATATTTAGATAACATTGATACGGAATCCATTGACAGCGTTTACATTTGTGGCTTGGAAGTGGAAGAATACACAGGAATGAATATCATAGAATATCTAAAGAAGCATCCTAAGTATCAAATTTATTTTTCACCCAGTCCAAGAATTATGAAAATTGATCCCACAAGAATGGGGGAAGTTCTAAAGTTGCATCCCATTGTTCATTTAAACGAAAAAGAATTATTGGAATTTACAAAGGAAGATATAGTTGAGCAGGGTGCAAGAACAATGTATGACAAAACAAAAAGCCCTGTTATTGTAACGCTTGGAGAGAGAGGTTCTTATTGTTTTGATGGAGAAAAAGATTGCTATGCACCACCTGTGGAAACAACGGTAGTTGATACCATAGGCGCAGGAGATTCTCATATGGGTGCAGTGATTGCCGCAAGACGATTCGGTTTAAGTTTTGAAGAAGCCATAGAAGCGGCAAATTATATTTCTGCTGGTGTAGTGGCAAAAGCAGGGGGACTCCTTTCAGAGGAAGATTTTAAAAATGCTTTTTCTAAGATGCCATTGAAATTGCAAAGCAGGTTTGTTGCAGAGGTATAAAGGTGGGTATTATTTTTATAGAAAATGAAATTATTTCAAAAAGTGTTGATAATTGAAAAAAGCCCTATTGTCCGGAAAATAATTTGCCGAACAATACGGGCTTTTGTTTATCATAAAATTATCAAAACCTTGTGAAAAACAAAGAACTTTATACATTATAGATTTAATTTTAAATCATTTTCTTTTATCCATCCCATTTTTCTTAGAATATAAGCAAAAATCAAGGTAAACACGGCTGGTAACAAAAAGCAAATCATTCCCATGCCTAACCAGTCAAAGGCTGTAATTGCTTCTTTTGCGCCTGTGGAAATATCATTTACCCATCCGGTATATAAACCGATTTGTCCTACAAGTCCACAAGTACCCATACCGGAAGCAACGGCATTACCATTCATTTTCATTTGAAAAAAGCAGGTTGCAATGGGTCCTGTGATTGCAGAAGCAAGGGTAGGTGGAATCCAAATTTTGGGGTTACGAACGATATTACCCATTTGTAGCATGGATGTACCAATGCCTTGGGCGAATAAGCCGCCCCACTTGTTTTCAGGAAAACTCATAACTGCAAAACCAATCATTTGTGCGCAACAACCGGCTAAGGCTGCCCCGCCTGCAAGTCCCGTAAGGCCTAGCGTGGCACAAATGGCGGCACTGCTGATGGGTAGTGTTAAAGCGATACCAACAATAACGGCAACGATTATTCCCATTAAAAAAGGTCGAAGCTCTGTTGCCCACATAATTGTTTTTCCTACGCCGTTTGCAACAGCCCCTAAAGAGGGTGCCCACCACATAGATAACAAAACACCTATGATAATGGTTACCGAGGGTGTTACTAAAATGTCAATCTTTGTTTCTTTTGAAACGGCTTTACCGAATTCTGCGGCAAAGATGGTAACCACAAGTACAGCAAGAGGGCCACCGGGTCCACCTAAGCTGTTTGCGGCCCCGCCTACGGCAATTAACGAAAAAAGAACCAAAGGGGGACATTTTAGCGCATAACCAATTGCAACTGCCATAGCAGAACCGGTTACACTTTTTGCAAAATTTCCTATTTCAACTAAAATTTCAATGCCAAGCTGCTGCCCTAAAGTTGAAATAATCGTACCAATCAGTAAAGAAGCAAATAAACCTTGTGCCATCGCTCCTAAGGCTTCGATTCCGTAGCGTTTTGCGGAAAATTCAATATCCTTTCGTTTAAGAAAAGAACGAAACCCTTGCGATGATTGATTAGTTTCCATGACAACCTCCCATAGTAAAGAATTTTTTTAACCACTATTATACTTCTTGTTTTATTAGAATACAATAAAAATTGACAAAAAATTGTTAATCTTCAAAAATTTGTGCTTTTCGTATATTGTAAATTTTTTGAGATTCATGTTTTCCGTGAATAGTGTTGACCAAAAGTCAACAAAAAATCAGATTTTTTATTTTGTTTGATGAAAGAAAAATGCCACTTCTTTAAGAAATCCACAAAAAGGTTCATATATGCAATTGGTGTTCGCATATAAATAATCCAAGATGATCTCTAGGGGAGTGCTAAGGTTGAAAACATATATTGAGGAGAGGGCGGTAGAGGTAGCAAAATTTATGATTCATACAAATGCAACAGTTAGAGAAACGGCAAAAAAATTTGGCATCAGTAAATCAACGGTACATAAGGATATTACTGATCGTGTAGAACGTATTGATCCGGAATTGGCACGGTCTGTTCGCCGTGTGCTTGAGGTAAACAAAGCAGAACGTCATATTAGAGGCGGCATGGCCACCAAAGAAAAATATCTTCATAAACTAAAAAGATGAAAATAATATGAAAAAAAGGCTGACACATTGTTTGTGTCAGCTTTTTGGTGTAGAATTAATATAGATGTTTTTTCCAGTTACCTTAACAATATGATCCTCTTTCATCTTTTTAAGCTCACGCATCATTGCGCTGCGGTCAATGCAAAGATAATTTGCCAGAGCCAGAAAAGAGAAGGGTAATTGGAAGAAATTATTACCGGATTTTGCTAGTTGCATTCGAAAATAACATAAAAGCTTATCTCGAATGGTACGGTGACTTAAAATGTCTACCTTTTCTGTTAAATCCACAATTTTTTTCGACATAAAAGAAAGTAGGTTTTCTATGACAGTGCTGTGGTGGGCACAAGCTTTAGAGCAACGCTTTGTAATTTGAGATTTATCTACAAAAAGTATTGCGCAATCTTTTTCACATACAACAATAAATTCATCATCGTGTTCAAAAAAGGAAAAGGTAGCACCAAATATACCGGAATTTTCAATGTATTCCAGCATATCTAAAGAGCCGTCAGCATTTATTCTATTGATGGACACGCATCCGTGGTATAATAGTCCGACTTTTTGACAGCCGAGATTATAAACATAAACCGTTTGTTTTTCTTTGAAAAATTTTTTTTGTGCTTCGAAACAAACGATCATTTTTTCAACATCATCAAGAGAGACACCGTTAAAAATTGGATTTTTTATCAAATTTTCCATAAAAAACTCCTTATTGTTGCATATGCAACAGATTATTTTTTGTGAATATGCTATCATAAATTTACAGAAAAGTCAAAGGTTTAAATTATAGGGTAACAAGTAAATAATAATATAATTACATTATGAAGGAGGAAAATTTATGAGACCAAAATTTTTTAGATGTAATCACTGTCACAACATTATTCTTAAGGTAGAAGACTCAGGTGTACCTGTTGTCTGTTGTGGAGAGAAAATGGAAGAATTGAAAGCAAATACTACAGATGCTGCTACAGAAAAGCATGTTCCTGTTGTAACCGTTGAAGGCAATAAAGTAAAGGTTGTTGTTGGTAGCGTTGCACATCCTATGGTAGAAGAGCATCACATTGCTTGGATTTATTTAGAAACAACAAAGGGCGGACAGTTGAAGTATTTGGATCATACAGGCGCGCCTGAAGCTGAATTTGCATTGGCAGATGATGAAAAATTTGTTGCTGCGTACGAATACTGTAATTTACACGGTCTTTGGAAGTACGAAGCTTAATAAACACACCTACAAAGGCCGGTTTTTACCGGTCTTTGTTTGTTTCAACAGGGATTGAGAAGGAGGGAGTTTTAAATGAAAACATTACAGTTAAAGAAAGATCTTTTTTGGGCTGGTATTTTAGATAAAGATTTACGCGTGTTTGACATTATTATGATGACAGAGTTCGGTACAACCTATAACTCTTATATTTTAAAGTGCGGAGATAAAAATGTTCTTTTTGAAACGGCAAAAGCAAAGTTTTGGGATGAATATGAGGAGGCATTGTCTGAAAAGCTGAATATTGAAAATATTGATTATATTGTAGTTGACCATACAGAGCCGGATCATGCCGGTAGTATTGTAAATATTATTGAAAAATGCCCTCAGGCAAAAATCATTGCAACACCCACGGCAATTGGATTTTTGAAACAAATTGTAAACCGTGATTTCTATAGTATTCCTGTAGAAAATGAATCGGAATTGCGCATTGGTGATAAAACTTTGCGTTTTTATTCTCTGCCAAATCTTCACTGGCCTGATAGTATGTATTCCTACGTTGTTGAGGATAAAGTTTTGGTAACCTGCGATTCTTTTGGTTCTCATTATGCCCATGAAGGCATTTTAAGAAGCACCGTAACGGATGAAGAGGGCTATATGCGTGCTACAAAGTATTATTTTGATAATATCTTAGGACCTTTTAAACAGCCATATCTGACAAATGCCTTAGAAGTGGTAAAATCATTAGAGATTGATATGATTTGTCCAGGTCATGGGCCTGTTTTGGATAGTCATATAGACGAATTAATTGGAATTTATGAACAATGGTGTAAAATTCCCACCAATGATAAAACAACTGTTGTCATTCCCTATGTAAGTGCCTATGGATATACAGGCCAACTGGCAGAAAAAATAGCAGAGGGTATTCGTGAAAGTGGCGATATTGACGTAAAAATTTATGATATGTTAACTGCGGATGCATCTGCGGTATTAGGAGAACTTGCAGCGGCAGATGGATTTTTACTTGGCACACCAACCATTTTAGGGGAGGCCTTAAAGCCAATTTGGGATTTGACCACTTCTTTGTTTGCTCCTGTTCATGGTGGTAAGCTTGCCGGAGCCTTTGGTAGCTATGGATGGAGCGGTGAAGGGGTTCCCCATTTGACAGAAAGGTTGAAACAGCTTCAAATGCGTGTAGTTGACGGTTTTCAGGTACGTTTTAAGCCTTCGGAAAAGGAATTTTTGGAGGCATACGAATTTGGATATTGCTTTGGTGAAAAAGTGCAGCAAAAAAATGTACCGGCAAAGCCAAGCGGAAGAAGTACCTTGGTTAAGTGTTTGGTATGCGGTGAGATCTTAGATTCTTCCATGGAACGTTGCCCTGTTTGCGGCGTAGGGCCTGAAAATTTTGTTCCTGTGGAAATGGAAGAAGTAATCTTCCAAAAAGAAAGCGACGAATGCTTTGTTATTTTAGGTGGCGGTACAGCAGCTTTGAATGCTGCAAAATCCATTCGTAAACGGAATAAAACTGCGGAAATTACTATGATTTGTGAAGAAAATGAGTTGCCCTATGACAGACCAATGCTGACAAAAAGTATGTTTGGGGCAATCAGCAATGGTGCGATTGCCAGTGAGGAAAAAAATTGGTATACAGAGAATCAGATCACATTGAAATTAGGGGTAAAGGCTGAAAAATTAGATTCCGAAAAGAAAGAGGTTGTTCTTTCTGATGGGGAAGTATTAGTTTACGACAAATGTATTTATGCCTTAGGTTCCTATAGTTTTGTTCCTCCTATTAAGGGCAGAGAGCTTACGGGTGTTACAGCGATCAGATCCATTGCCGATGTAGAAAAGGTAAACCTTTGGGCCAAGGGTGCAAAGTCGGCAGTTGTGATTGGCGGCGGCGTATTAGGCCTTGAGGCTGCTTGGGAATTGAGAAAGCAAAAACTGGAAGTAACAGTTTTGGAAGGTGCACCGGCACTTTTGGCAGGAAAAATTGATGGTGTAACAGCGGACATGCTTACAAAAATTGCAAATGACCAGGGAATTCGCATGGTAATCGGAGCAAAGATTTCCGAGATTAGTGGTGATTCTAAGGTTGACGGTGTAATATTGGATGGCGGAGAAAAAATCCCCGGAGATTTGGTTATTATTTCTACCGGTGTTAGAGCTAATATTGCTTTGGCAACAGAGGCGGGAATTACCTGTGAACGTGCTGTGGTAGTGGATGAGTTTATGCGTACCAGTGCGACGGATGTTTATGCTTGCGGAGATTGCGCTCAGTATCAAGGTCTAAATATAGCTATTTGGCCTGTAGCATCTGAAATGGGAAGAATTGCAGGAGCAAATGCAGCGGGAGATAGTTTGACCTTTGGAACAAAGACTTATGGTGTAACCTTAGCAGCAATGGGAACTACGCTATTTGCTATGGGTGATGTAGGCAGTAAGGAAGGCAAGCGTTATAAGACTGTAGAAATAAAGGATGAAAGAAAAGGCATTTTGGAAAAATATTATTTCCTAAACAATATCCTTTGTGGTGTAATCCTTTTGGGAGATACTTCAAAAATTGGCGAATCCACACTTGCAGTGGAAGAAAAGAAAAATTTTGGAGAATTTTTTAACTAAAAAGAAAAATGGGGACATCTTTCGATGTCCTCTTTTTTGTGTGAACATTACAAATGAATGAAAAAGGCACCTCCTATTTTATGAGGTGTCTTTTGTTTACATTAAAGCTTTTTCCATTCTGATTTTAATTCAGCCAAAAGTTCTTCCTTTGTCTGTGGGGGATGATGTCCTTTGATGGCTAGGCGAAAATCAATTTTCTCTATTTCGTCAATGTATGCTGTTAATAAGACCTTATCATAAAACCATTCTTCTCCTTGAATAGCAGAACAATAGGAGTCACCCAAAAAGATAACCCCATCCTGAGGAATGATAAAAACCACAGAGTCTCTGCAATGAGGAGATACGATTTCCCTTAATATACAGGTGACGTCTCCCAAATCAATGGTCATAGAGCCGTTAAAGCTAATTTCAGCAGTTTTTACTTTTATGTCACTGCGGTGACTATATTCCCTACGGATATGGGTGTCAGAAAAAACAGAGTCCTCTCCCGTTTTCAAACGATTTTTCATGGATTCTTCATCCCATGCCCAATGGGACATTTTTTCCAATTCTTTATTTGTTTTTCCCCCGGCAATGGTAGCGGTTTTTGTTGCCCAAAGACCAAAGCTATGATCCCAATGGGCATGGGTTAAAGAAAGATAGCGAGGATGGGGAAGCTTATTTTCCTGCAACTTTTCTATAAAGTGATGATAATGGGCTGCAGAATTACCTGCATCCATCATAAATCCACCTTTTTCCCCTCTAACATATCCCAGGGCTGGGCGATCTGTTTCGGGATTGTGCTCCATAAAATAAATGTGTTCCGATATTTTCATGAATTTCATACTGGAATTCCTTTCTGTTGTCATTCTCAATACGAAAGTACCGCTTATTTTATAAAAATAAACGGTACTTCTATCTCTTTCAGTATATCGTCTTTATTAAGGAAAAAGCAATAGTAAACAAATATTATTTTTTATGCAGTAACATTTTTTTGTTTTTTCTGCTTATTCTGTGCTTTTAAAGCTTTTTTAGCTTTTTTGTTTTCCTTTTTCTGTTTCCGACGCGTTTTTCTCTCATTCATCCAAGTATATACAACAGGAATAAAGATCAGGGTTACAATGGTAGAGAAAGCAAGACCGAAAATAACACCGATGGCTAAACTTTGCATCATTTCGCTGCCTTCTTTGACGCTTAATGCCATGGGAAGCATACCTAAAACTGTAGTCAGTGTAGTCATTAAAATGGGGCGTAAACGTCTGGGGCCTGCTGTTATCAAAGCATCATAGCAGCTTAGGCCACGTCCCATGAGCTGATTTACGTAATCAACCAATACGATGGCATTATTTACAACCATACCCACCAGCATAACAAATCCCATAAGGGCGGGCATAGTTACGGTGTGCCCTGTTACGAACAGACCTAAGATACCCCCTGTAATTGCCAAAGGCATGGAGAACATGACAATGAAAGGATATCGTACGGATTCAAACTGAGAAGCCATAATCATATATACCAATAAGATGGCAATTACCATACATAACATCAGACTTCTAAAGGAATCCATCATCATTTCCATACTTCCGGAATAGCCATAAGTGCAACCTTCGGGGAAGTTATAAGAAGCCAAGGCTTGATCCACCAGTTTTTGTGCTTCACTACCGCTTAAGTCAGGCGTGTTGGCACTAATGGTGATATAGTTCTTTTGGTTTTCACGGGAAATGGAAGTTGCACTTTCTGTAACTTCAATGCTGGCAACATCCGAAAGAGGAATCTGGCTGCCTGTTGCAGAGGTTACTGTTAAATTATCCAAATCTGTAAGGTAATTCAGTTCTTTTGTATCATAGCGAAGTACCACATCTAATTCCGTTCCGTCTATTTTATACTTGGTTGCTGTAGAACCGGAGATTGCTGTATTCAAAGCGCTGGCGATGGAGGATGCAGTAATTCCATAATGGGATGCCTTACTTCGATCTATTACAACTCTTGCTTCGGGTACAGTGTTACCTGTGGAGCTTTCTACATCAGTAAATCCATCAATATTACTGATCAGATCTACAATGTCATCTTCAATATCCATGAGAACTTGATTATCATAGCCATAAACATTAAAGGTTACATCAGAACCGCCCATATTGCCCATTGCTGAGTCAGAAGCGGATACAGATAATTCGATTCCTGGAATATCCCCTAAAAGGGTTTTAATTTCTTCGCAGACTTCTTCGGTACTGCGATCTCTTTCCCCTTGCCCAACCAAATTCATATAAATACTTGCAATAGAGCTATTGGTGGACATGGAGTCAGCACCGATATTGGCATAAACGGTTTCAGCCTCGGGGATAGTTTGAAGGCGATACAGTGCTTCTAAAACAACTTCTTCTGTGGTATCCAAGGTGGTTCCGTTGGGCAGGGTGATGGAAATATTGGCAGTACCTTCGTCCATTTGTTCCATGAAGTCCATGCCGGTGAAAGGTACTGTTGCCAAGCTGCCGATAAAGATTAGCAGAACCAGAAGTACTGTTTTTTTACGATGAGCCAACGACCAGCGCAGTACGTTTTCATAAAACTGGGTGATACGATCCAACGCTTTATCCCATATGGTAAGGGCAGAAGAAAATTTACTGTATTTACGTAATTTAGTTTTCCTGTCTTTTTGCAACATTAATGCGCAGGCCATAGGAACGAAGGTTATGGCAACGAAAAGGGAAGACAGTAAGGCAAAGGTAACAGAGAAAGACAGGTTTTGCAAAAGCTGTCCTACGGAACCTTTTACGAAAGCAATGGGCAAGAAAACCGCTACCGTTGTTAAAGTAGAGGCGGTAATTGCCATGGTAACTTCCTTTGCACCGATTTCTGCCGCTTCCTTAGGGGTATAGCCACGCTCATAATACTGATAAATACTATCCAAAACAACGATAGAGTTATCAACCAGCATACCTATACCAATGGCGACACCACCCATGGAAATGATATTTAGCGACATATCCGCTAAATACATCAAGGCAAAGGTTGCCAATATTGATGTAGGTATGGATACGGCAATAATACCGGATGTAATAGGGTTCTTTAAGAACAACAACAATACAAAGAATGCAATGATTGCACTTAAAAATGCCGTTTGCGTTACATTTGAGATAGAATCCTTGATATAGCTTGAGGTATCCATAACAATGCTAATTTTAAGCTCAGGATATTCATTTGAAAGCTTATTTATTTCTTTTTGAAGTTTATCACTTGTTTTAACCAAGTTTGCCGTAGACTGCTTATTTACGGCGATTAGCATACCCTTTTGGCTGTTAACATAGGAGATGGAAGTTTTGTCTTTTTCCACTTCTTCTACCTTTGCTACATCGCTTAGCTTAATAATTGCCCCAGAGGGTGTTGCAATGGGCAAATCATTGATTTCTTCAATGGAAGAGAACTGACCCATGGTACGTACCTGTACTTTGCTTTCACCCTGAGAGAGGGTGCCTGAAGGCAGGTTCATATTTTCTGCGGCTAAAATTTGAGAAAGGGTACTGGTGGTCAGGTTATAACCAGCTAATTTGCTGGGGTCAACAGTAATACGCACTTCTTCTTCAATACCCCCATATGTATTAATAGAGGCAACCCCTTCAATACGCTCCAAACGGGGAAGAATATCATCTTCCAATAAGTCGTTCAGAGAATTTAAGTCAAGAGTATCTGATGTAGCGCCCAAATAAATGGGGACAGCGTTCATATCTATTTTAAATATAACGGGATCATCAACATCATCAGGCAGTGCGTATTTGGTACGGTCTAATACGTCTCGTAAATCCAAGGACGCCATATCAATATCCGTACCATCAACAAATTGTACCACGATCATAGAACTGTCAGAATTGGACATTGAAGTAATGGTATCCACATTATTAACGGTACCAAGTGCTTCCTCCAGAGGTTTTGAAACAAGGTTTTCAATTTCTTCGGGGCCTGCGCCCACATAAGTGGTACTAACTAAAACAACGGGTATGTCTACGTTAGGCATCAAGGATAGGTTTAAGCTAGAATAAGCTACAATACCGGCAATTAATACCATCAAAGATACCATGATTGTGGTAACAGGCCGGCGGATGGATAGTCTGGACAACATATTTTATTCCTCCTTTGCCGTATCTTCTGCAATGTTTTCAGCAGTATTTTCAGCAGGATCAGCCTGGTTGGCAATAGAAACCTGTTCGCCGTCGGAAAGGTATGTTTGACCACGGGTTACTATCTGTGCACCTTCGGGTAAATCAGAAGTAATCTGAATGGTTTCGCCGGTTTCAATACCGGTGGTTACAGGTGTTTTCTTCGCAATATCACCTTCTACGATATAGACATAGAATTCACCATTTTTGGTAAGGACTGCATCTCTAGGTAATATTATTGCATCATCAGCTTTTTCTTTTACGAAGTTAACATCAGCCAACATACCGGATTTAATGGCACCATCTTTATTGTCTAGTTCAACTTTTACAGAATATGTACCGGTTTGGCTGGAAGCCGGGCTAATGGTTGAGATTTTTCCGATTAAAGGGGTATCTGAAACAGCACTCATGGTAACTTGAACCTTATCGCCAACGTGAATTACATTAATCGCTTGTTCGGAAACACCTACTTCAACTTTGATGGTAGAAAGATCCATAATGACATAAGCAGGAGTGGTTTGGCTGGCAAATCCGCCTCTTTCCACATTTCTGCTCACGATTACACCGGACATGGGGGAAGTAACAGAGCAGTCGTTAATTTGTTTCTTCAAAATGTCCAGGTTTACTTCCAAAGATTCAATATTTGCTTTTGCTGATTCATAGGATAATTTAATTTGATCCATCTCTGTTTGGGAAATAATACCCCCTTGGAAAAGAACCTTGTTGTTATTATAGGTTTTTTCGGCATTTTCAAGGTTTAGCTTAGAAACATTATAGTTTGCTTCTGCACTACGTAACTGATCGTTTAAATCGGAGGAATCCACTGTAAAAAGAACTTGATTTTCCCTTACAGTATCCCCAACTTCAAAGAAATAGTTCATAACTTCCCCTGGAATCGTGGGGACAACGGAGATTTCTTTTGAAGCAGCAGCTTTTCCAGAATAGGAAAAGTCATTAGAAATTGAGTCTATGCCAACGGCAGCGACTTCAACAGTTCGTAATACGGTTTCTTCTTCCTCACTAGCTCCATTGGCACATCCTGCCAAAAGAACACTACAAAGGCATAGAATGATTAACTTTTGGTTCATTTTTTAGTTCCTCCTGTTGATAATATTTGAATGATTGTATTTAAATGCTCATAAAGAGTCAACTTAGTTTCATCGTCAAAAGAATCAAAGTAGCTGCTGGTTATTTTCATAAGGGCGTTTTCGGTAGCTTGTGCAGCAGCATTCCCTTTTTCCGTTAGATGAAGATAAATTTTACGTCCATCATCGTTTTTTGTGGCACATTCTTTTTTTAAATAACCTTTTTCAACCATTTTTGCAATACTTAAAGATGCACTGCTTTTACTTAGGCAAAGGGCATCAGATATTTGAGAAACCGTATTTAAACCAAAATCTCTAATGCAGATTAGGGAATGGAATTGTTGTGTAGTTAATCTTGTTTCGGCTCCTTTCCCATTTGCACTAAATACTTCCACTAAATGAAGCCTGCCCCAATAAACTAAGTTTGTGTTTAATTTAATAAAAAGCGCGGCAATTTGTTTGCCACTGATATCAGACATTAAAGGAACCCCTCTTTCAACTTGCAATATGAAATTAATTTTATGATAAAACTAACTCCGTGTCAATTGCTTTGTGTAATTATTTTATTAAGAATTTTTAAAGATTTTAATTTGTTTTTAAAACCGAACCAAACAAGTTAGTGCTGAGTTTTTATGGGTGCAATAGGAATAAAAAAAGCGAATTCGTTTTTTTGATATTTATTGAAGAAAGGAAAAGGCTAAGAAAATTATTTCGCAAAAATTGATTTTGTGATTTTTTTCTAATTTTATTTTTTAACTAAAAATTGGGTATAAAAAAAGAATTGACAGATTTCTATCAATTCTTTTTTAAAATTCATTTCCTGATAAATAGGGGAAACGTGAGTCTTAGTAGTTTTCAGCAACCAGACGGAAGTAAGCCTGAGGGTGATTACATACAGGACAAACCTTAGGAGCATTCTTACCTACAAATCTGTGTCCGCAGTTTTCACAATGCCATACAGTTTCTTCTTCTTTTGCAAATACTGTGTCATTTTTCAGGTTTTCTAAAAGCTGACGATATCTTGCTTCATGTTCTTTTTCAATTTTACCAACTGCTTCAAAAAGATATGCAATACGATCAAAGCCTTCTTCTTTTGCTTCTTTTGCAAAGTTAGCATACATGTCGGTCCATTCGTAGTTTTCACCTAAAGCAGCATCCAACAGGTTTTGCTCTGTGGAAGGTACATCACCTTCGTGCAACAGTTTGAACCAAATTTTTGCATGTTCTTTTTCGTTATTTGCTGTTTCGATAAAAAGGTCTGCAATTTGTTCATAGCCTTCTTTTTTTGCTTTGCTTGCATAATATGTATACTTATTTCTTGCTTGAGATTCACCGGCAAATGCAGCCATTAAATTCGCTTCTGTTTTAGATCCTTTTAATTCCATAAAGACACCTCCGAAATATTTTAAATTATATTAACTTCTCTTTTATGTAATATATTATATATTAAATAATAATGATTGTCAACTAGTAAAGGATAAATTTTTCCTTTTTTTTATAAAAGGAAAGTGGTGTCCCTTTTGGGGATACCACTTTTCAATCTATTTAAATTTCTATAAAACCTTCAAAATCCTTACGGGCATCGCCGGTCATGGTAATATTGTTATTATCGCAGTGAATAATCAAATCTCCCCCACGAAGTTTCACGGTAATATCCTGTTTGTCAGGACAATGTCCTAAGGCAACAGCTGCAGCTGCAACAGCGCAAGCGCCGGTACCGCAAGCCCAGGTTTCACCGATGCCTCTTTCCCATACACGCATACGCAGCGTTGTACGGTCTTCTATGGAGGCAAAGGAGATGTTCGCCCGTTCCGGGAAGAAGGGGGCATGCTCAAACAAAGGGCCAACTTCCTCCAAAGGAATGTATTCCACATCCTCAGTAAAAATAACACAGTGAGGGTTGCCCATGGAAAGGCAAGTGATGAAATATTCCTTTCCATTTAGGGTAATTCCCTTGTGAATTACAGGTTCCTCCCCAAGGGTAACAGGTACGGCTTTGGGGTTAAAATCAGCATGACCCATGTGAACCAACACAGAATAAACCTCATTCTCACGGATAAACAGCTCCAGATTTTTTACGCCGTAACCCGTTTCTATGGTTAGATGATCGGAGTCAATCATACCCTTATCATAAAGATATTTGGCAACACAGCGAATGGGATTTCCCGCAACGGCAGACTCTGTACCATCTGCATTGAACATACGCATTTTTGCATCTGCAACCTTAGAAGGTTCCATGAGGACAATACCATCGCCACCGATACCATTTCGACGGCTGGAGAGCCAAACACTTAAAAATTCGGGATTTTTGATTTCCTGTTCAAAACAATCAAAATAGATATAATCGTTACCGCTTCCACGCATTTTGGTAAAGTGAAGTTTTTCCTTTTCCCTAGGAAGATGGGCAATATCAATTAATTCCATGTTGTTCAGGTGGAAACCGCTGGATAATGCATTTACCAAAGCATTTGTGGTATCAATGCTGGTTAAGCAGAAAATACCTCGTTCTGTAGCTTTTCTACGAATTTTTACGCTGGCAAGCTGAGGTAACGTACTTTTATTGGAGGTGGAAACCATGTATTGAATTTTACCGCTTTCCAGTAATTCCATAATTTCGTCAATGCCATCTACCATGGTTGGCAGTTCTATTACGGGGATACCATACTTTTTCAACTCAAAAGCGGTACCTTCCGTTGCATATAGGGTAAAGCCCAGTTCATGCAATTTTCTTGCAGGATGAACCACCTCAGGTTTATCTCTTTTCTTTACTGTAAGCAGTACCCCGCCACGTTGCTCCATGTGATAGCCGGCCGCAGCCAAGCCTTTATAAATTGCTTCCTCCAAGGTTCGTCCAATCCCCAAAACTTCACCTGTCGATTTCATTTCGGGACCAAGGTGGGTATCTACATCCGTCAATTTCTCAAAGGAGAATACAGGAACCTTAACAGCCGAGAATAAGGACTGGCGGAATAAGCCTGTGCCATAAGGCATATCTTTGAGTTTTTTGCCAAGCATTACTTGTGTAGCAATATCAACGACAGGTAATCCCGTTACCTTACTGATATAAGGAATGGTTCTGGATGCACGGGGGTTTGCCTCGATGATATAGATTTCGTTTTCAAAAATAACATATTGTATATTAATCAGGCCTCTGGTTTCTAACGCCAAAGCCAGTTTTTCCGTTGCTTCAATCAAGCGACGTGTTAAGGGGCCGCTCAAATTCCAAGCGGGATATACGGCGATGGAGTCACCACTATGGATACCTGCACGCTCTACGTGTTCCATGATGCCGGGAATAAGCACGGTTTCGCCGTCGCAGATTGCGTCAACCTCAACCTCAGTGCCCATTAAATATTTATCCACGAGAATCGGGTTTTCAATACCCCCATCCAGAATAATATTCATATAACGCTCTACTTCCTCGTCGGAAAAAGCGATAATCATATTCTGACCGCCCAAAACATAGGAAGGGCGTACCAAAACAGGATAGCCAAGCTGATTTGCTGCTTTTAAGGCTTCTTCCTTTGTCATAACGCCAAAGCCTTTGGGTCTTGACATATGCAATTTTTCGAGGATGGCATCAAATTTTTCTCTGTCCTCTGCCGCATCAATGCTTTCTCCGGAGGTGCCTAAAATTTTCACACCTGCTTCAGATAAAGCTTTTGTCAGTTTGATTGCCGTTTGTCCGCCGAAGGCAACCACAACGCCATAGGGCTGTTCTGTTGCAATAATATCCATAACATCCTCTGGTGTGAGGGGCTCAAAGTAAAGACGGTCTGCCGTATCAAAGTCTGTGGATACTGTCTCGGGGTTATTATTTACCATAACCACGTCATAGCCTTCTTCTTTTAACGTCCAAACACAGTGAACGGAAGCATAGTCAAACTCAATGCCTTGGCCAATACGGATGGGGCCAGAGCCGAAAACAATAACCGTTTTTTTGCCTTGGTTATGAGTTTCGATAAATTCGGCGGCTTCATTTTCAGTGTCGTAGGTTGCGTAGAAATAAGGTGTTTGTGCCGCAAATTCCGCAGCACAGGTGTCTACCATTTTATAAACTGCCCCTCGGTGGGGGTAAGTCTGTCCTGATAGGGCATAAATGGTCTGATCCAAAAATCCTACATTCTTCGCAAAAAGGTAAAGTTCTTCTGTTAGGGTTTCCTCCGCAAGCCGTTTTTCCGTTGCTAAAATATTTGTAAGCTTGCCCAAGAACCATTCATCAATCAGTGTGATTTCATGGATTTCTTCAATGGAAATGCCACGTTTTAAGGCTTCATAAACCACAAAAAGTCTACGATCCGTGGTTTCATAAAGCATATCCTTGATTTCAGCATCACTATGGTCAGCTAAAGCGGCCAAATTCAAGGTATTCATAGAGATTTCTGCCCCACGAACGGATTTTAGCAATGCCTGTTCAAAGGTAGGAGCGATTGCCATGACTTCCCCAGTGGCTTTCATCTGTGTACCAAGTTTTCTCTTGGCATAAACAAATTTGTCAAAAGGCCATTTCGGCAGTTTCACAACCACATAGTCTAAGGTTGGCTCAAAAAATGCACTTGTTTTGCCTGTAACTGCATTTTCAATTTCCCCAAGGGTAAGGCCAACGGCAATCTGTGCTGCAACTTTTGCAATGGGGTAGCCTGTCGCCTTGGATGCCAACGCTGAGGAGCGGGACACACGGGGATTTACTTCAATGACCGCATAGCGGAAACTTTCAGGGTCTAAGGCAAATTGTACGTTACAACCCCCTTCTACCTGTAATTCCGTAATAATATTCAAAGCGGCGGTACGAAGCATTTGATACTCTTTATCTGCCAAGGTAAAGGCAGGGGCAATGACGATAGAGTCTCCAGTATGCACACCAACGGGGTCGAAATTTTCCATGGAACATACAGCAATGACGTTGCCATCCCCATCACGCATCACTTCAAATTCGATTTCTTTCCAGCCTGAGATACACTGTTCTACTAAAATCTGATGGATAGGAGATGCCTCTAAGCCACTGCGGGCAATTTCCGTTAATTCGTCATTGTTTTTAGCAATACCGCCACCGCTTCCCCCTAAGGTAAAGGC
>NZ_DAOUQB010000005.1 GCF_030625865.1 Anaerotignum sp.
TGCATTGCCATTTTCAAGTTTGCTGATGTCTGCTTGGTTAATGCCGGTTTTTTGTGCAAGCTCCTTTTGTGTAAGGTGACTATTTTTTCTAGCATCTATCATTGCTTGAATGATATTAAACTCTGGCTCAAGAACATTCCATTCTTTTTGAAATTCAGGATTTTTCAATTCTTGTTCTAAAAGTCTATCAAAATCATCACGCATAATTACAACTCCTTTCCACTTTTTTCTAATAATAGGTCTTCTATGATTTTTTGTCATAGAAGACCTTTAATTGTTCTATTTTCAATATTCACCCGCAAATGTCTATATCAACGCTTATTCGAACGTCTCCAAATCTTTTGTTCCTCTGCACTCTGAATCAGAGATTCACGAAAATCCGGATGTGCAATGGAAATAATCGCTTCTGCTCTTTGCCATGTTGGGCGACCAAGCAATTCGGCCACACCATATTCCGTAACCATATAAGGCGTCTGTGTACGAGGTGTTGTGATGATATCACCTTTCGTAAACTTCGAATTGATTCTGGAATGAACAATTCCTTGCTTGTCAGTAAATGTTGACGCCATCGCCAAAAAGGCCTTACCGTTCTTTGATACATGAGCACCTGTTACAAAGTCCAACTGACCGCCAGTACCACTGATATGACGAGTGCCCGAAGACTCCGAACAAACCTGTCCATACAAGTCCATGGAAACACAACCGTTAATGGAAACAAAATTATTAAACTGACGAATCGTCATAAGATTATTTACATAATACATAGGCGCCGAAAGAATGTCTTGATTTTCATCTAAGAAGTCATATAATTCTTGCGAACCAGAACAGATGGAAAACACGCCCTTGCCTCGATTAAGTTCTTTTTTACTGTTCGTAATTTTTCCAGCCTGATAGAGTTTCAAATAACCATCGCTCATCAATTCCGTATGCATGCCCAAATCCTTCAAGTCAGAATCTGCAATTAATCCGCCTAAAGCATTCGGCATACCACCGATACCAATCTGCAATGTAATTCCGTCCCTTAAATAAGGAAAAATATTTCCTGCAATTTGTTTATCAATCCCAGTTGCTGTTCCTGCCGGCGAGAAACTCATGCCTTTGCCACCCTCAACCACAAAATCAACTTGAGAAATGTGAATATGGTCATTTTCCATCCCATATACCTTTGGCATATGTTCATTTACCTCAAGGACAATATGTTCAGCAGCATCAAGCATTTCCTGCATACAGCAGTTTGTAAGGCCAAAGTTGAAATATCCATGTTTATCCATAGGTGTTACAGAAATCATTGCAACATTAACTGGAGCAAAACCCTTTGAATAATAACTGCCACAATCTCTAAATAACATAGGATTATAGTAAGCTCTGCCTTGATCTACATATTTTCTATCAATCCCTGAACAATGCCAAGCATTGTATGTAAATGCAGTTTGTTCTGGATCCTGCTCTACTACTTGAACAGGCTTCATAGCAATGGCATTACGTACTTTTACATCCTTCAGTTCACCCCTGCGACCAGCCAAAGCTGCATCAAGTGCTTCTGGGAAAGAACAGGTTTGACTGTAATCTACCCAATCTCCACTTTTTACAATCTTTACCGCTTCTTCTGGGGTACGCAGCTTGCTTTTATATAATGCGTAATTATCCATATCTCTGACCTCCATTCATGAAATTACACTGTATATTTTTGATACTAGCTAGAACGAAGTTTCCAACAGCATCTCTAATTTTAATTGAAAATAAATAAAATGGCACACCTGATTCACAAGCAAGTGTGCCATTTTAAAGCATTTTTACTTTTGACTATGACCTAAGACCAAGCCCTTTTCAAATGCTTCTTTATTTAATGGCAATAACTTTGGTTTGCTTGACAATTTATGTTTAATCGTCTCCCAAACAACCTCAGGTTCGAGAACTTCCGTATATCCCACATAAACACCAAGCATAATGACGTTCAAAACCTTTGCATTGCCCATCTCTAACGCTATTTCTGTAACAGGCGCTTTAACCAACTTCACGTCCGAACGAGAGATATCGTCACTCACGATAGAGCTATTAATGAAAAGTGTTCCGCCACTTTTTAAAATTGGCAAAAACTTTGCAAGCGATGGAGCGTTCATAACAACAAGATCATCCATCACATCTCCCAACGGTGCACCAATTTCTTCATCAGAAATAACTACATAGCAGTTTGCTGTACCACCACGTTGCTCCGCACCATAGGAAGGGAAAAACGTTACTTTTTTTTCTGTAGCATTACAAGTTGCATCTGCAAGGAATTTACCCATTGTCATTACACCTTGTCCGCCAAAGCCGGCTATGCATAAATTTGTTTCCATACTCTTTCCTCCTTAGCGGTCTCGAATAACACCCAACGGAAATTCCGGGAGCATCTTTTCCTCAATATACTCTAAACTAGCCAGTGCATCTAAGCCCCAGTTTGTTGGACAGCTTGTTACGATTTCCACCATAGAGAAACCCTTGCCGTCAAGCTGGTTTCGGAACGCTTTTTTAATGGCATTCTTTGTTTTCATTGTGTTTGCAGGATTATTACAGCTTGTACGTTCAAGATAAACTGGTGCTGTAAGTTGATTCAAAATTTCACACATATGCATTGGATAACCATGCTCATCTGCGATACGACCCTTTGGAGCTGTTGATGCCTTCATGCCAATCAAGGTTGTTGGTGCCATCTGGCCACCTGTCATACCATAAATACCATTATTTACAAAAATAACAGAAATATTTTCACCACGGTTTGCAGCAGACATAGTCTCTGCCAGACCGATAGATGCTAAATCGCCATCCCCCTGATATGTAAAAACAAGAGATTCCGGGTTAGATCTTTTAACACCTGTTGCAGTAGCGCACGCTCTACCATGTGGTGCCGTTGAATTATCATAAGCCATATAGTCCATCTGTAAACCGCAACAACCAATGCCAAGAACACAAGCTGTCCTATCGACAACATCTAGCTCCTCTAATACTTCACCAATAAGCTTTATGATTGTAGAATGCATACATCCCGGACAGAAGCCAGAAACTTTATCTTGCTGAATTGTTTTTGTTCTTGTATATATCTTTTGCATACACTCATCCCTTCATGATTTTCTTTGCCGCATCTAAAACTGCATTACGGCTAATAATGTTGCCGCCGGAGCATAGACAGTGTTCAATCGGACAACGATCCTTCACACCAACCTTTACGTCCACGCCAAACTGTGCAGGAATAGACATCTCTACATTTAACACAGCTTTACATTTGTCATAGTTAATGTGATCATATGCACCATATGGGAATGGATTTACAGTGATTGGTCTAATATAACCAGCCTTAATGCCTTCTGCTCTTAAAATACTAACTGCGGATTTCACAACACGAGCAGAAATACCATAGGATGTTAAAACAATTTCTGCATCCTCTAAGCCATATTCCTCAACACGAATATCTTTTTCCCATTCAAGATACATTGCCGCTGCATCTTCGTTTGCTTTTTGCATATCTTTCGTCTGCCAATGTCCCGGTTCAATCCAAGCACGTTTTTCTTTTTCGAAATCGTGTCCAACAAGAGCCCATTCTCTTTTCGATTCCTTGATTGCATCGATTTCTACATTTGATTTCATCGGTGGGAATTCTACAGACTCCATCATCGTTGCAATAACACCGTCAGCTAAGATACAAACTGGGTTACGATCACGGTCTGCCAAATCAAACGCTTCATAAGTTAAATCAACAGCTTCCTGCACACTCGAAGGTGCAAAAACCATCATCTGGAATCCCCCATTGCCGCTTGCCTTTGTAGCCTGGAAATAATCCTGTTGTGCAGGTTGAATCGAACCAACACCAGGGCCTCCTCGTGCAAAGTTTGAATACACCATAGGAATAAGTGCAGAAGCACAGTAGCTAATGCCTTCACTCTTTAATGCGATACCCGGGCTAGACGACGATGTCATCGAACGAGTACCTGCGGATGCTGCACCATAAACCATACTTATAGATGCAACCTCGCTTTCACCTTGAATAAACACACCGCCAACCTCAGGCATACGACGTGAAAGATATTCAGGCACCTCATTTTGTGGTGTTATAGGGTAGCCGGCAAAGAACCGGCAACCAGCACGAACAGCAGCCTCAGCTACAGCTTCCGTGCCTTTCATAAATAATCTTGCCATTTTCTTTCCCTCCCTATTTATATACATCTATTGCCCCATCAGGACACATGCGAGCACAAATTGCACAGCCAATACAGTTTTCAGCATTTACAGGTTCCACATATTCATACCCTTTCGAGTTTACATTCGTACCAATCGCTAGCACTTGCTTTGGACAGAACTTTATGCAATAGCCACAACTTTTGCATCGTTCCGCAATGATTTCCACTTTTGCCATTGTCTTACCTCCTTTCGTTTACGCCAACGTATTCTCTTCATCTGCCCATGGATAAGACATATACAAATGCATCGGCCAAATTTCCATTCCTCGTGCTTGTTCCGCATCAAGAGAAATATTCTCGTGCACACATAGTCCTACAAGCGGTTTATACGGGGTAATCATATCAACAAGTATAGATATACCACGCAAAACTTCTTCTTTACCTGTCCCCAGTCCAATATTTGGATTTCCAAGAATCTGCACCTTATCAAGTTGTATATGGGAAACAGTAAGGATCTCTCCGAATACCTTATTTACATGCTCAATATCCAAAGACCATGGTCGATATGGATTTACAATATAAAAAACTGCTGTTTTTTCCTTATTAATTGCTGGCGCATAACCACCGATTGAACGTGCTCCTATGTAATCACCGCCGACATCCATAACAACATAACAGTTATCGTCCCTCAACATACGATTCACACCACCCGAAGTTGTTGGTGCATCCATAAATTGCTCAACAAAATGTACAATAACTCCTGCATCTTTCAGCACTTGATTTAAGTCCCTACTGCGAAAAAGTGGTTTTGTCATGTCTAAATCAAAGAAATGTACTTCTTTGTCTCCCTTCGATGCCAAACGCAATGCGGTATTAATCGCAACCTCACTCTTACCACAACCTGCTTCTCCTAAGAATATGAAGTTATAACAATCAGATTTTTGCATCATAACACACCTCCTTCTTAGATATTTTTATATGAAATATCAATTTCAGTGATTTTTTCACTTCACTTTGGATCGCGGATACTAATATTTAAAACCATAGCTATACTTGCAAGCACCAATAATAAAACAAACGGTGCCACGTACCCACCACTGGAGGCTAACAATACACTGCCTAAGGCAGCAATAAAGGAAGCACACATTAAATTGAAGTTCATAACTGAGAAGTTGACAGCATAATACTTTGTACCAAAGAACTCAGAGGTAAACACTGAGGATATTGTTGGGCAAGAACCATAAGAAAATCCCGTTGCGCACAACCCCATAATACAAAGCGGAAGAGACGTAAATATAACAGCTAGTAGCGTTACGCCTGCTGCCAATATCGTCACTGCATTTGCAATCAACATCGTTTTGCGACGTCCAAACTTATCGAAGAAAGCACCCGTGGTAATACGTCCAAGACCGTTACAAACCGAAAGCAAGCCAACCAAGGTCGTAGCCAGCGATATTTCTGCGCCAACAGAGAGAACCAAATCTCTCGCGAAAGAAATTACTGTACTGCCTGCAGCCGAAAGGAAAATCAGACAAACAAACGCTCGCCAGAACGAGGATGTCCGCACCATCTCAGAAGTAGTATAATCGCGATTTGTAGACGCCGCAGCATTGTTTCCTTTTGGTGCTGCACTAGTGTTCGGTACACGTAAAATAAATGCTGAAACCAACAGAACTACACACAACGCAATACCTATTATTAGGAACGCATTTCTCCAGCCTACACTAGGAGAACTTATCATTTTTTCGGCCAAACTGCCTAAGATCAATGCTGATGCACCAAATCCCATCATGAGTACTCCGGAGCACAGACCTTTTTTGTCTGGGAACCATGCACCAATCGTGGATAAATTTACGTTATAGGCAATACCAATACCACCGCCGGCCAAAAATCCGTAACTTACATACAACTTCCCAACGCTCTCACCACCCAAGCGAGAAGTCAAAACAAAACCAGCACCAGCCAGTATAGCCGCCAAAATTAATGACAATCGTACACCAAACCGCCGATTTACCAAACCACCTGCCATGCCACCTAAACAGAAAAAGCACATAGTCAGTGTAAAACTCAAAGCAAGCTGAGGGCGCTCCCATGAAAACGCTTCTGCCAGAGGAGATTTTAAAATCGACCATGCATAAATAATACCTGCAAAAAGCATTAAAACCGTTCCTATCGCTAGATACAACCAACGAATATTGTTTTGTTGCAAAGGCTGATTCTCACCTCTTACAGGAAAACGCTCCTGTATATTTTTTTGGTTATTTTCCATTGTAATACCTCCACTGGTCTATGAAATATCACGCATCATATATCTTGCAAATTTATGTTATAAAATTAACATAGCTATTAAATTTCAAGATCCTGTCGGACTTTCTGCCTCTATTGGCAATGAGAATAACGATGAATAAAAAAAGTCCGATTCTAAAATCAAACAACTATATCAATTAAAATAACAATGAGAGAGTGCAAAACCCTACGGAAAACAAGCAACAATTTGCAAGTAACCGGCAGTATATACTCGTTTGCTAACCTCGCCTATGACCCCAACTTTATGAAAGTTGCTATTCACTTGCTCATAGACTACAAACTCTTCTTTATCAAATCTTTTATTTCATTACTTATTACAAAAAACAGCTTGATCGCATTACAACATTATTTACACTTTCTATTTGTGATAATATGTAAAATTGAACTGCGCTTCAAAAAATTCAGAAGAAGCCCTGTTCGTTATATATACATAAAACCTTAGGAACGTATTAGAATAAATCTATAAGTTCCTTCATTTGTCTAACCACTCATATGTTAATTTACCAAGAATGTCCACACCACGAACGATTTGTTCATCGCTAGGAGTGGAATAATTCAGACGGAAACCACTGCTTGGCTTGCTTTGATCTACAACAAATGCAACACCAGGAACACACGCTACGCCACGTCTAATGCCTTCTTGTACAAATTCAAAAGAGTCCATACCTTCTGGAAGGAATGCCATTACAAAAAGTCCACCTTCCGGTCTATTGAATGTAACGTCAGGATGGAATTTTTTCTCCATTTCTCCCAACATAAGGTCTGCTTTTTTACGGTATACCTCACAAGCACTAGCAATGTGAGCGGCATAATCGCATTTAGTCATATACTCATTACAAATATACTGGAAGAGTACATTGGAATGTGTATCTGCACACTGTTTAGCAACCGTCAATCTCTCTGATAAACCTTTATTGAAGACCATAAATCCTAAACGAAAAGCAGGCGCCATAACCTTCGAAAAACTACCAGTGTAAATAACTCTGCCATCAGCATCCAAAGTTTTAATTGGCGGTACATGCTCACCGGAAAAACGAATTTCACCATATGGATTGTCCTCAAAAATCATTACATCATATTTTTGTGCCAATTCATAAATTTGTTTACGTTTTTCCGCACTGGTGGTGAAGCCTGTAGGGTTCTGGAAGCAAGAAATAATATACATCAATTTTGCCTGTGGATATGACTTTAACGTTTCTTCTAGTTTTTCGATATCCATACCGTCCGGCTTAACAGGAACGCCTACAAGTTTTGCGCCGTAAGAACGGAAAGTATTTAAACATCCAACAAATGCAGGTTCTTCTGTAATAATGATATCTCCCTCGTTGATTAAAGTTTTGCTAACGAGATCGGCAGACTGCTGTCCACCTGAAACGATATACAATTCATTATCTTCAAAAGAAATTCCTTCTGTTTTTAAAAGATGCTTTTTCATTGTTTCACGCAAAGCGGGATACCCCTCAGATAAACCATACTGTAGCACAGATACCGGATTGCAAGCAAAAACTTCCGCTGCAATACGAGCGATATCATCTACGGGGAAAGTTTCAGGTGAAGGATTGCCACCACCAAAGCCGATGATGTCTGGATCGTTAGCAAGTTTAAATAACTCACGAATAATAGAACCTTGGACATGCCTAAGACGATTTGCGATTTGATATTCCATTATAAAACCTCCAATCATAGTAAATTGAGATTGTGCACGATGCACGATGCACTTTCTATACTTTAGGTTATTTTCAGAAAAATGTCAATAGAAAATCCGTACAAACAATTTCTATTCATTCTGTGCAATCTTGACAAAGTCAGTATTCTTAAGGTAATATAGATAACATAATATTGGATGCCTATGAAGTAAGATGTTTACTGAATCTAGAAAGAGAAGTGTTTCTATGCCATTAGTTCAAACAATTAAAGACCAAATCTACGAAATAATCAAGAAAAAAATTCTCATGCAGGAATACCCCCCAGGCTCAAAGATAAACATTGGTCAGGTTTCCAAGGAACTGGGCGTCAGTAATTCTCCAATTCGAGAAGCACTAAATATTTTGGAACACCAAGGTCTTGTTATCTCAACCCCTAATACAGGAGTTAGTGTTGTTTCCTTAACACAACGAGATCACTTTGAATTATCACAGATGCTGCTATTTTGGATAGTAGGTTCCTATGAGTATTTACTTGAGGTTCATCAAACCGATAAATTATACAATGATATGAAAGCTATACTTGATACGCAAAAGAAATGTTTTAAAGACAAGAATATATACGACTTCACTTATTACGCCAATATGTTTGACCGCTGCATACTTGAAAAAACGGGTAATAAACGACTTCTTGCGAAATTTGATCAAATTTTCCCTTTATACTTTCTTGGTTCAGTTTATGACCAAGCGGAAGATTATAAAAGTTGTGTACTTGGACTGGAGCAACATGAAAAGATATTGAGCGCCATTCAGGAAGAACGTCATGATGATGTCATTATAGCTTTACGAGAACATCATTATAAACCAATTTGGGATTTGCGCAACAAAGCAAACTCCTAAACTGTTCATTTTAATATTGAATGCGCTGCATATTACAAAAATGAGTCTGCGAAAATTTTTCTGTAATCAGTAAATAGAGCGAACGAAAGGCTTCTATGTTAAAATAAAATCATAGGAGTCTTTTATTATGGCGAAAAAAAACCCCTACACAAGGTACCCATAACAGAAGGTAAACGAAATATCATCCATCAGCCTCTTCAGCGGAACTGCCGGTCGACTGTGGGTAGGATACGGATGCCATTGTTTCTTATGCAAGGTCTGTGGGGATGCAGTTTCTTGTACTTTTATGATAATTTTCTGACACGGCTTTTTTATGTTGCTTTGCGATTTCTAATATTTCATTTAATGCAGAATTCGAGACAACTCTTTTTCTTGGCATATGAAAACCTCCTATTGTAGTTTTTATTCTACAACAGGAGGTTTCTTTTTATCATGTCCTTTTTACTGGTTCTGTTCCTTTCGACAATGTGCTTTTTTATAACGATATCGATGGGTTGTCCTTAGTTAGCAGTCCTGTAACAACATCACACCCAAATAGCGACTTAAGTAATTCCGCTAATTCGCTTTGTGCAGCTTTGACTGCTTCTCCGTTGCAATCTAAAAATCCATCTATAGGGAATAGAATATCCTTGCTATCTTCGTCAATTTTTCCGTTCTCACTCTGTCTCCAAATCCAACGACGTGTTTTAACCGTATTACCACTTACATATATCAGTTCATCTGCATCAGGTGTTTCTGGTTCTCCGCCACCAAACGGAACAAAAACATCCTCTGGCTTTGCAAATCGAACTTCTAATGAGTCATCCATCTTCCCAATATCATGTGCACCCATTGGCAACATATATTTGAGGGACAATGCATTTCCAAGATCAACTATCGTGTTAATCTGAGGTAAGTCATTCCCTTTCATTATTCTCTTAGATAATGCTTCTACTGAACTCATATATTTATTAGGATTTACCCCCAATGATAAAAAAGCTTCGCGATAAGGAACAACACCTGTATACTCTTTTAAATTAATACCTTCTAAACGCTGACGGATAGCCACCGTCTCCGCCTCTAAAAACTGTGCAACCTCCACAATTTTCTTCTTGTTATCTACGCCCTTTGCAATAACAACGCCGAAACAAACATTGGGCAACTTTTCAAACACTCGATTATTTATACAAAAATTCACACTTTTTCCTCTCCTTCATGTTAATTTTTAAAAATATGTTGACAAGATATTTAAGATTGTTATATTATAACACCGAGATGCACGATGCACAATGCACAATTTGCACAATTTATATTGTATAAACTTATTTTCAAGCCGAAAGGGTTGAGCAAACAGAACACAGTATAGTTAGTATCTGCCTCCAAAATCCTAGAAATCCTTTAGTTGCAAAAGTAACACTACAATCCACTTGTTTTCAAAGAAAGCTACATACAAATTTACAACGGAGAACGATACTCTTCATGGCTACAAATGTTATAAAGTCAAAGCGTCCAGTCTTAAATATCTATGTAAAAAGAGATAACATTCAATCACAATTTATATCAACAAATTAAAACCACTAGCAAAAGCAACGAGCCATAAGAAAAATTTGATTCTGAAAAACCTGTTTTGTATAGTACTTTGTCAAAATCCCTCGATAGCCCCTCCAAAAAGGATGCCCTCGACACTTTTTTGTGCACTGCACTAAAATCCAGCAATTCACCTTTCTAATGTTCTCTTATGGTACCGCGCCTAATGCAAATGGCTTTTATTTCTATTGCAAAAATTTAAATTCTCTACCGATTTTTATTGCTAAGCACTTGACAAACCTATTAATAGCTATCCTATAGGAGGTATGCTCTCATGAGTGATTTTAAAGGAAACTCGTCGACAGTAAAAGAGGTCGGCAAAAAAATGGGTATTTTTTCAGTTTTTTGTATGGCAACAGGAACAATCGTAGGCGCAGGCGTTTTCGGCACTATCCCAGTTGCAACCGGATTAGTGGGTACTGGCTTGGCGTGGGCATATGTTTTTGCATTCCTCACGGTACTTTTTCGTGATATGCCTAACGTTCTTACCACATCTGTAATCCCTGCACCATACGCTCCATATAAGCACGTTTCCAGATTAGTAAACCCATCTTCAGGCTTCTTAATGGTAGTTTACGCATTTAACTATATTTTGATTTTGTCTTCTCTTGCAACAGTTTTTGCAGAGTATATTGGCGTTTATATTCCATTAGATCCACGCATCTTAGGTATTGCTGCATTAGTTATCTTCGCTTTTATCACATGTAAAGGTGCAGCTGCCAACGCTGCTGTACAAAATGTCATGGTGGTGTTATTGATTTGCGCATTGTTAATGTTTATATATAAAGGCACTCCTAAAATGTCTTCAGAATTAGTATCCATAAGCAAAGTTGTTGCACCTGAGAATCTTTCGATTGCTGCTTTTGGCGCGGCAGTAGCTATACTTTCTCAATCGCTGCAAGGTGCTGTAGACTGTACTGCTTACACAGATGAAATTAAAAATCCTGGCAAAACAATACCTATCTGCTTTGTGTTATCAACTGGCGCAACATTGATTTTATTTATAGCGGTTGGTATTGTTTGTCTCGGAATTCTTCCAGCAGAAAAATTCTCCTCCGTAAAGGATGCAGCCGCTTTGGTTTTGAGCTCCAGCCAAATACTATACTTCATCATTGCTGGTGCTGTATTTGCTATTCTTACATCGCTTAATGGTATTTATATCGCATCTGCTCACAAGATTGCCGCAGCCGCTGAAGATAAAGTGCTTCCGGCATGGTTTGCAAATAAAAACAAAGCGAATGTATCTTCTCATTCTGTTATTGTTTTTGCAGCAGGCGCTTCCGCTATCGTTGCATTCGGATTACCAATTGGTACATTGTTCAGTGCTTTCTCATTTTTGGTTATCTTGTGTGGTATGTTCATCTTAATCCCTACTACACGTGTACATAAGGCTTATCCTCATTCCTATAAGCACTCCTACTTTAAATTAACACCCAGTATTATTAAAGTAGTATGTACTCTTGGTTTCTTTATTTCAATCTGGACACTCATTTCTTTGATTCAGACATTAGATGCTATGATTACGATTGTAATTGCAGTTTGGATAGCGTTATTCTACCTCTACTTCTTCTTGCGGAAAGCATATTTGAAGAAACAGGGCATTGACTTATATGAACTTATGAGTACTCCTTATCCAGCATGGGTAGAACAAGAAGCTAAATACGCAGCAATGGACGCAGCTGAAAAACAGCAGAAATAAGTTGAACCCAAATTGATTTGAAAATGAATCAAACAAAGCAATTTAAATTCCCTTTCATAATTGAAAAGCTAAATATATAAAAAACAAGCTCATCGTCATGTATTTATTTATGATAATGAGCCTGTTTTTTTGTATAAACAATTCTTACATAGCCCCTAAAATTCCAACAAAAATCAATTTGCTCGTGGTTCTGTTTTTGGTCGCCTTCATCTTGATGGATACTTCTGTAAAATCCTGATTTCAATATCTTTATGGTAGCAATATTTTATTCATGGGCAATTTGGGGTCAAAACACAATCCAGTAAACTGCCGAAGATGTTCATTCTCCTCCGAAACTTTGGTTTTCACGCCCTTCCAAAAACATGTCCATTTTATTGACTATAATGCATACTATCTTTTAAAATTTTTACAATTTCTTTATGAGAAATCGCTTTATATCCGCCTTCTAAAATAAAAGAGCTAGATGCAATGCCATCTAACATATTCTCCTTAATGCCCAGATCCTGGGCACTCATCACAAGGCCCAATTCTTTCATATAGGATTCCATTTGGTCAAGACCCTCTTCTGCAATTTGCTCATCTGTTTTTCCTTCTGGCTTTACATCCCAGACGTTAATTGCATAGCGTTTGAATTTTTGAAGTCCATAAGGCATAATAAATCGGTAATATGGCAAGGAGATGACTGACAGCGTCATTCCATGCGTAGCATCGGTATAGCCACCAATGGACTGACCAATCATATGTACCATCCAGTCTGTTGATTTTCCCTTTGCAACAAGGGTATTAAGCGCCCACGTCGCAGTCCACATAATATTACTTCTTGCTTCGTAGTCTGTTGGATTCTTGATTGCAATTGTGGAACTGTGAATCAAGGACTTTAATAATCCCTCCATAATGTAATCAGAAGTGTTATCATCTTCCCCAGAAAAATACTGCTCCAGGATATGGGACATGATATCAAAGAATCCGGCTACCATTTGATATTGAGGTACCGTATAGGTAAATACAGGATTCAATATCGAGAATTTCGGAAATACATTTTCACCAAAAACACGACATATTTTTTGTTTTGAAGCATAATTAGTGATAACTGAACCCCCATTCATTTCAGACCCAGTACCAACCATTGTCAAAATGCATCCAACAGGGATTATTTTGTTATCAACCCCCTCCATTCTAAGATAGTATTTTTCCCATGGATCTTCTTCACAATAAGCAGAAACAGAAACAGCTTTCGCATAATCGCATACTGATCCGCCACCCACTGCCAGAATCAAATTGATATCGTTATCTTTAGCTCTTATACAGCCTTCATAAAGCTTTTCGACTGTAGGATTAGGCATAACTCCCGCATCCTCAAAGACATCTTTGCCCTTGTCCCTAAGAATTTTAATAATTTCGTCATATAATCCAGTTGTCTTTATGGAACCACCTCCATAAACAAGTAATATATTTTTCCCATATTTAGGTAATTCCTCATTCAAAAATTTTAATGAATCCTCTCCAAAATATATTTTTGTGGGGTTTGAATAACTGAAATTTCCTAACATTTTTTCTCCTCCCGACTTCATTTTTATAAATAAAATCTTCTTAAAACCTATTCATACATCATATCTATCTTTCCTGATCCTTAAGCATATATATGTATTTGCTTTTCTTTTTTATCTCCTTGTTACTTTTTCTTGTAATGGGTTACCCTTATTTTCCAGGAAATATATTCAACCCAAATTATTGCATTTCAACAATAACAGTTGTTGCCATACCACCACCAATACAAAGAGTTGCTAAACCATATTTAGATTTAATCTTTTGCATTTCGTGGAGAAGTGTTACTAAAATTCTTGCGCCAGATGCACCAACAGGGTGCCCTAAAGCAATTGCGCCACCATTTACATTTACTTTTTCCATATCAAAACCAAGCTCTTTTGCAACAGCAACACTTTGTGCCGCAAATGCTTCATTGCTTTCAATTAAATCTAAATCTTCTACTGTCAAGTTGGCTTTTTCCAAAGCTTTTTTGCACGCATAAATGGGGGTAATACCCATTATTTGTGGGTCTGTTCCTGCCGAGGCATAAGATTTAATTTTTGCTAACGGAGTTACACCAAGCTCTTTAGCTTTTTCAGCACTCATAACAATAATCGCAGCCGCACCATCATTAATACCAGATGCATTACCTGCTGTTACCGTACCATTTTCTTTAAATACAGTTTTAAGACTTTGCAATTTTTCCAAAGTCATTCCATGTTTAGGAAATTCATCTTCAGAAATTACAGTTTCACCTTTTTTAGATTTTATAACAACTGGCACAATTTCATCATTAAAGCGTCCAGATTTTTGAGCCGCTTCGGCTCTATTTTGACTTCTTAGAGCAAACTCATCTTGCATTTGTCTAGTGATCCCATATTTTTCTGCAACATTTTCTGCCGTAATTCCCATGTGATATTTATGAAAAGCATCAGTAAGTGCATCTTTAATCATACTATCTGCAACTATACCATCGCCCATACGATAACCACTTCTTGCTTTCTCTAATAAATAAGGTGCTTGTGTCATGTTTTCTGTACCACCACAAACTACAACATCAGCATCGCCGCAAATAATAGCTTGCGCCGCCATAGCAACACTGCGTAAGCCAGAACCACAAATCATATTTATTGCAAGAGCTGGTTTTTCAACAGGAATTCCAGCATTAATCGCTACTTGACGCGCAACTCCTTGATACATACCAGATTGCAACACACAGCCAAATATCGTTTCATCTACTTCTTCTGGAGCAATGTTTGCTCTATTTAATGCTTCCTTAACTGCGATTTTCCCAAGTTCTGCAGCACTAACATTTGCAAACACACCATTAAAAGCTCCAATAGCTGTTCTTACCGCACTTGCAATAACTACTTCTCTCATATATATCCTCCTAAATCATCCAAAAGTCTTCAAAAAATCTGCCACATTCACATCTGCTTCTATTGCTGCCAAAACATCTTCTTTTGTTGTATCTTTATGTATTTCCGTTAATGTCAATCCATCTTTTGTCATTTCAAGCACAGCAAGTTCTGTCACAATCATATCAACAACCCCTCTGCCCGTTAAAGGAAGATTACATTCTTTTAAAATCTTGGGCATCCCTTTTGCTGTATGTGTCATAGCAACGATTACTTTTTTAGCACCGCTAACTAAATCCATTGCACCACCCATACCTGGAACCATTTTTCCAGGCACCATGTAGTTTGCCAAATTTCCTTTTTCGTCTACTTGCAAACCGCCTAAAACTGTAATATCTACATGACCGCCTCTTATAATTCCAAATGACATTGCGCTATCGAAAAACGCTGCATCGTCTTTTATTGTTATAGGTTGTGCACCTGCATTTACATAATATTCAACTTCTTCTTCCGGTTTTGCGACTTTATCTAAGCCTATAAAACCATTTTCCGAATGAAAGACAACATCAATATTACTAGAGACATAATCTGCCACCATAGTCGGTAAGCCAATCCCTAGATTTACAACATCACCATCTTTAATTTCTTTAGCAATTCTTCTCGCTATGATCTCTTTTTCACTCATAGTCATTCTCCTTTTACGATGTAGTCCACCAAAATGTGGGGTGTGACAATTTCACTTGGGTTTAACGCTCCAACAGGCACGATTTCTTTGGCCTCAACAAAAACTGTATCAGCCGCCATAGCCATAATTGGATTAAAATTTCTAGTTGAACCATAATAAATGAGATTTCCTTTTTCATCTGCTACTGATGCAAAAATCAAAGCTAAATCTGCTCGCAAAGGTGCTTCTAAAATGTATTCCTTGCCCTCAACTTCAACTACTGTTTTACCTTTTTGTACTTCTGTGCCAATACCTGTTGCAGTTAAAATGCCCCCTAGACCAACGCCGCCAGCACGTACTTTTTCAGCCAAAGTTCCTTGTGGCACCAAATTAACTTCAATCTCATTTGAAATCATTTGTCTGCCCGTTTCAGGATTAGTTCCGATATGTGAAACAATAGCTTTTTTAACTAAATGATGCTCAATTAACTTACCAGCACCTTTTCCGATAAATGCCGTATCGTTGCATATTAGTGTAATATTTTTATAACCTTTTTTAACAATACGACTAATTAGTTTTTCAGGTGTCCCTACACCTAAAAACCCACCAACCATAATTGTCATATCGTCTTTTAAATATTGATCCAAACTTGAAACTTGCGTTACCTTCAATTTAATTCTCCTTCCCATTAAAGCAATTTTGTATAACAAAAATTTATTTTTGTTATACCGCTGTAAAGAATTGATACCATGCAGTATTCACCGCATGGTATCTTTTTTCAACAATTTTTGGTGCTCCCAATAAGTTCATATCACCGCTTAGAAATTTCAATTATACTCGGAATTAAAATTTTCAAAGCAGAGATTATAATTGCAATTTAATAGCACTAGATTTTACAAACGTCTATATTTTGTATATACGCAAAAACGGTAGTTTTAGCGTATCAATTTAATTTTGGGCAAGTACCTTTGTGGAGGAAAAAGTATAACATTTTGTTTCAGAATAACAAAGTCAACTGCGAATATTTTTAACCATCATAATTTATACTGTTATTTCTTTTGTAGTTTCTGCAACTGAATCACTTTTCCAGATTGCAATTCCTGTAAACGCATAGAAAATTGCTATGATAGGAACTATGAATCCCAAAAAAGCAAACGGAATATAAGCCGTGCCGACACCAAGAACTGTATTAATATAAGCTGCAGATGCACTCCAAGGAACTAACGGAGATGCAATTGTACTTGTATCTTCTAAAGTTCTTGATAAAACTCGTGTTTGAATTTTTAATTCTTCGTAAGCAGATTTAAATGTACGTCCACCCATAATGATTGGCATAACCTGGTGACCTGAAATAATAAGTAAAGTATAGCTGTAAAGCATTGTTGAAAGAATTAAGCCTCTTGGTTTTTTAACTTTCTTCAATAAACCTTCGCTAACAAGTGTATTAATAACACCGCTTGATTCAAGTGATGCCCCCATTGTTCCTGAGAGAATAATAACTGCGATTGTACTAAACATTGATGTCATACCACCACGAGACAGGATTTTATCCACTAAATCAAGACCTGAATTTGAAGAAAAACCTTTCATCGCAGCATTTAAAACATCAACAACAGAAGCGCCTTGTAAACATATTGCAAACACAACACTTACTACTGTACAACCAAGCATTGCTGGAACTGCAGGTACTTTCTTAGCAGAAACAACTAATACTAATAATGCTGGTAATAATGCTAACGGACTGATATTAAATTGACCATCAAGCGTAACCAACATTAATTTTATGCTTGATAAGTCTGCGTTTGCAGCTGCGGAACGCAAACCCAAAACAGTGTATAATACAATACAGATAAGAGCAGCCGGAACTGTCGTCCAAAGCATTGAAGCAATATGGTCATATAACTTTGTTCCTGACATATCTGCGGCTACATTCGTAGTATCAGATAAAGGTGACATTTTATCACCAAAGAATGAACCTGAACAAACAGCACCCGCCATCAATGGTGCGGAAATACCCATACTAACACCAACGCCGAATAGAGCAAGCCCCATTGTTGCAATAGCACCATAAGAAGTACCTGTAAACACTGACGTAATTGCGCATAAAACAAAGGTTAATGGTACAATTATTTGTGGTGAGCATAATTTTAGACCATAATATAGTAATGATGGAACAGTACCACCAATAATCCATACTCCTACCATCATACCAACACTAATTAAAATAAGAAGTGTACTCGCAGACGATCCAACAACATGAGCTATATTGTCTTGTACGTTTGACCAACTGTTTCCTAAAATTATGCTACTTAGGATTGCAATACAACAACCAATAACAAGTCCAATGTGAATACCAACACCGAATTTAATTGCTGACACAAGGCCGCCAATTACAAGTATTAATACTAAGAGTGCTTGTGAAAACCTTAGTTTTTTCGTAGTTTCTAAATTTTTCATAATTTCTCCTACTTTCTTATTTGTATTTTAAATTGTGGAAAATTCATCGACAACTTGCCCAAATCAAGTATTTATTATTTATTTTAAACTTCATCGACATGGCAAACACGTTTAAAAATATCAATATCTCACTGACAAGTACACTATTTATTTTTTGTTTTTTATAAAGTTTTTATAACATTCGCAAAACGAGTAATCCCTTCAATAATCTTCGCTTCTGTCATCGTACCATAATTTAATCTAATATGGTTTGTATCTCCGCCATTGGGAAAGAAAGCATCCCCCGGTACAAATGCCACTTTTTGTTCAACGGTTTTATGAAAAACTTCTTCTGAATTAAGACCTTCACGAAGTTTAACCCATGTAAACATACCACCTTGCGGACGTGTGCAAGTAAAGCCTTCTGGCAATAATTCTTCCAAAGTATCAACCATTGCATTTCTACGTTTTAAATAAATATGTTTAATTGTTTCAACGTGCTTATCAAAATCATAAGATGTTAGAAACTCATAAACAAAAAGTTGGCTTAACATGCTTGTATGCAGATCTGCACCTTGTTTAATGAGAATAAATTTGCTACGAATTTCGGGATCACAGCAAACCCAACCAACTCTGAGTCCAGGACAAAAAGTTTTGGAAAAGCTGCCAAAATAAATAACCATTCCAGTTTTGTCAAAACTCTTAATTGGAGGAATCCTTTCGCCTTCAAAACGAAGTTCATAATATGGATTATCCTCAACAACTGGAATATTGTATTTTTCCGAAAGAGCAACAATTGTTTTTCTTTTTTCAATGGACATCGATCTTCCTGTTGGATTTTGGAAATCAGGAATAGTATAAATAAATTTTGCATTAGGATTAGCTTTAATGCATTCTTCTAAATGCTCCATATTCATACCATCTTCATCCATCTTAACATCAACGAATTTCGGACAGTAACCTGCAAACGCACCTAGTGCACCAATATAGCTCGGAGATTCACATAACACAACGTCGCCTTCATTTATAAATAATTTTCCAACAAAATCAAGAAGTTGCTGGGAGCCACTCGTAATCATAACGTTGTCGGCAGTTACGTCAATCCCAAATTTATTCATTCGCTTAGCAATTACCTCTAAAAGCGGACGGTAACCTTCTGTTGCACTATATTGAAGTGCTGCAGCTCCGTAATTTGCAATTACTCGTTTTGAGATTTCTTTTAACTCTTCCATGGGAAGTGATTCTGGTGCCGGCCAGCCACCAGCAAACGAAATAACACCCGGTTGTTGAACAAGATGCATAAGAGCTCTGATTGGGGATGGTTTAATCTTCTGCATACGATCTGCATACTTAATATTCATGTTTTTCCCTCCTACTAATAATTCATAAATAAATCTTCTCTTTACAAATCCAAAACTTTATTATTAGTCTGCAATTAAAACACCAAGGGCAAGAGATGCCCATTTCGACTTTTCGCTACTTGCTCTTGATGGTAGAATAATTGGAGCTTTTGCACCAACTACAATGCCTGCATTTGTAGAGGCTGCCATGTAGTTTAATGTTTTAGCAAAAACATTTGCAACTTCGATGCTTGGAGATACAATGATATCTGCTGCACCTGCAACTTCAGATTTAATACCCTTTTTCTTTGCGGAAGCTGCTGATATTATATTGTCAATAGAAAGTGGACCATCCACAATTGCATTTTTGAATACACCTCTGTCAGCCATTTTTGAAAGACAAGCCGCATCAACTGTTGCTTGCATTTTCACATTTACGTTTTCAATAGCTGCTAAAATTGCAACTTTCGGAGCTGCTACTCCAAGCTTTTGTGCAACGTTTATTGCATTTTTTACAATCGCAGCTTTTTCATTAAGGTTTGGGGCAATGTTGATTGCGCCATCTGTGCTTAATAATAACCTGCCAAACCCAGGAATATCGCAAACAATAACATGACTTAACATAGTTCCCGAATTTAAGCCATTTGCTTTATCCATAACAGGTTTCATAACATCAGGTGTTGAAATTGTGCCTTTCATTATTACTTTGTTATAGCCATTTTTAATACTTTCGATTGCCCTTTTAACAGAACCTTCAGTGTCTTTTACATCAACAATAGATACACTATTTTCTGAAATTCCAGCTTCTTTAAGTAATGGTTTAATTTTGTCGGAATCACCAAAGAGTTCAGGCTTTACAAGGCCTGATTCAATGCCGTCTTTTACAGCAGAAATAGTATCTGCATCGTGAGGACAAACAACTGCGATACCTGTTATCTCTTTTGCTTTCGCTTTTGCAATAAGCTCATCAAAATTTCTAATCTGCTCCATATTCAAAACTCCTTATACTTTTATGTATTCTTTAACTTTAATTGTATCTTTCAAAATCCCATCAGCATATTCCGCTAATGCTAACATTTCGTTTTCGCCAGGATAAACTAAAATATTTGAAATGAATCCTACTCGTTCTTTCACAATTCTTACTAATTCTTTTGAATAAGACATACCGCCTGTTAAAACGATAGCATCAACATTACCGGAAAGAACTGCGCTAAGAGAGCCAATTTCTTTTGTTACTTGATAAATAAGTGCGTTAAATACTTCACCTGATAATTTATCACCAGCATTTTTTTGATTTTCAACTGTTTTGAAATCAGTAAGATTTAAGTAAGCAATAATTCCGCCGCTTCCGTTTAACATAGAAAGAACTTCGTCCTTTTCGTATTTACCCGAAAAACAAAGATTTGCTAACTCCCATGAATTGATAGCACCAGAACGATCTATACTAAATGCACCCTCACCTCTGTTTGAGCTTGTGTCTATCATTTTGCCTTTTTCATGAGCAACGATTGAAATACCGCCACCTAAATGCGCTACTACTAAATTAACTTCATCATACGCTTTTCCAAGTTCTTCTGAGGCAAGTCGTGCAATTCTTTTTTGATTTAAAGTATGACATCTTCCCGAACGCCTAAAATTCGGATGACCAGACATTCTTGCAATTTCTTGCATTTCGTCTACAGTTATAGGGTCTGCAATATAAGCTTTTACGCCTGCATTGTCTGCAATTTCTTTGGCAATAATTGCACTTAAATTTGCAGCATGCTGACCATATTTTGCTTCTGTAAGATCATCAATCATATCTTGATTTACTTCAAAAGCGCCACTCTCCATTTTTTTCAATAAACCACCAATTGCAATTACACATTCGATATCGCTATTTTTAATTCCGTTTTCTAAAATCCAAGTGTTAATATCGTTCATTCTAAAGTCTTTTTGTAAAACTACTTTTTCGAATTTATCAAGTTCTTCTTTTGAATGTCTTACTGTTCCCGAAAAATACAATTCAGTTCCGTTAAATGCAGCCATCTTTGTAGAAGTCGACCCTGTATTAACTACGATAATCATGGTTTCACCTCCTATTTTTTAAAATCTGCTACCACTTTTTTTGCTCCACTTGCAAAATGACCTATATCAGATGAACATACAATATAATTGATACCCATATCTCGGTATTTTTTTGCTTCTTCAGTATTTCCAGCAAAAATACCAACTGTTTTATCATATTTTTTTGCCATAGAAATCACTTTATCAATAGCATGACGTACTGGTTCACTTTGTGGTTGCCCTATTGTATGATAGCTTTGGCTTAAATCCATAGGACCAATAAAAAGCACATCAATAAGAGGATTTTTGCAAAGTTTTTCAACCTCATCAACCATCTCTTTGTTTTCAATGTGAATAACAAAAATGCCTTCTCTATTGCTCTTTTCTATGTATTCATTTTTTTCAGCAAAACCATATTTTGCGGAACGTTGATTGAAAGAAAGTCCTCTATTTCCAAGCGGATAATATTTCCCATTTTTCGTAAAATTTTCAGTATCCTCTGCACTTGTAAGCCCCGGAATTTGCACTCCAATTGCACCTGAATCAAGAGTATGTAACACATGTTCCTCTCTTGCATACGGAATTCTAAGAATCACTTCAATATTTGCAACCTTCGCTGCTCTAACAAGATTTTCCGCCTCGGAAAAATCTATACTAGAATGTTCCATGTCAACAACTATAAACTCAAATCCACTAAACCCTAAAATTTCGATCAACGCTGGAGAATAAAGTTTTACAAAGGTTCCAAGCATAGCACGCTCTTTAAGCTTCTGTTTCATGTCTACATCTCCTTTTGATTAAAGATAATCTGCTCTTTTGGGCGTGAATACATCAAGGTTTAAAACTGGTTCTTTACTTGTTACGACAATATAATGTTCTACGTTTGATGGAATTACAAGTAATCCCCCTGCTTTCATTTCATGTTTAACGCCATCAACAAAGAAATCTGCTTCACCTTGTAAAATGTAAACGACTTGCTCATGGATATGTGTATGTGGTTTTGGCGTATGCCCAAATTGTAATTCATTTAAAGAAAGAGTTGCTCCTTCGCCAGTAAATACTTTTCTTTTAACACCTTCTCTTACAAATTCCCATTCCATTTCATTAAAATTATTTTGATTAAACATATAAAATCCTCCTATTCAAGTCCAAGTAATTTTGCCGGGTTAATCTTTGTCATTTTTTCTATGTCTTCATCTGTTGCTTTTGTGTTTTTCTTAATCATTTCGATGAACTTCCAAAGACCTTCACTTACATTTCCGTTTCCAAGTTGACCGTAATCAGAATCAACAATAAGATTATCAATACTAATTTTTTCAATAATTTCAGCAAGAACATCCGTTGATACAGAACAGAACTTTGAATCTTCAACAAATACCGTTGCATTTAACTCAATATATGCGCCCATTTCAGACCATTCTTTTATAATGCCAATATCAGCACCAATCATATAGAATGGGTGATTTACAAGAATTCGCTTAGTTCCAGCTTTAAAAGCAGCTCTAATTGTTGCATCAACTTCTCTTAAGCTACCATGGCCTGTTCCTAAGATTAAATCTTCTTTTTTGCCTGCATATTCGATAACTTCTAAAGCTTCATCAATTAATGTTCCATCTTCTTTAATGTAAACAATAGGTTTTTCAGCTACTGACATGCCCTTTGAGCTTGGGAATTTAATTCCATGACCGCCTGAATGTGCATCAATGTGATTTTTAGTTGAAACCGTAGGCATCCAAAATATTTTTGCACCAGCAGCATAAGCAGCATCAAGTGCTTTTACATTTAAACCACCAACCGAATTATTTAATGCAATACCACCAAAAACTTGCGTGTTTTTTGAAACATGTTTTGATAAAGTATCAGCCATCATAACTGTTGGGGCAAAGTGGTCTTTAATAACAATTGCTCTATAACCAAGTTCTTCTGCTTCTTTAAGCATCTCATAACTATCTACTTCTCTTGGCATAACTGATGGACCCGCGTGTATATGTAAATCAATAAGTCCTTTGAAAATTTCTTTATTCATAACAACAACCTCCACTTAATATTCAACTAATTTAACAGCGTTTTCAGTACAAATATGGATACACATTCCGCAACCTGTGCAAGCTTCATCATCAGCAACTACTTTGCCATTTTCAAGTCTGATTGCCGAGAAATAGCATCGACTAAGGCAAGGTTTATCCTTACATTTTTCGCATTTTGTAGTATCAACTTCAGATTTAATATTAGGAAGGTCTCCTAAGTTTTTATATGTAATGATTTTTTTCGCAAGTCTACCAACAATATCCTCTGCCTTAGCCACTTCTTTTTTAGTCATGATTTCTTGCGCATCACATATGATTTTAGCTGCAGAATCAACACCTTTGAACATTAATGTGGAACACATTTGAACTACTTTAGCTCCACACATCATATATTCAACTAAATCTTTTCCTGTATCAACACCGTTGCTACCACAAATTTCCATACCGGTTTGCCTGTAAACTTTAGCGATATTAGCAAGTGAAACAGGTTTCATCCAAGTTCCACCAATTGCTGCATATCCCCCAAGAAAAACTTCCTCATCAATCGGATCCACAACAAGGCCTTGAAACCTGTGCATCGCTGTAACTGCTCTAACGCCTACTTTTTTAAGCGCACTTGCAAGTTCAGCCATATCTGAAATTTGAGGTGTTAATTTTGCAATTACAGGAATATCAACAGCATCTAAAACTGCTTTCGTAATATCACAGCAAAGTTCAGGAATTTGTCCAATTAAAAATCCAAGTTTTCCGTCAGATGCTTCGCCGTGTGGATTACCGAAATTAAGCTCAATCGCTTGCATACCCATTTTTTCCATATGTTTAGCATATGTAACCCAGTTTTCTTTTTTACTTGCAGCAATACTCCCGATCAATAGAACATCATTTTCTTTCGCGATTTCTAAATACTCTTTTGCTGTTTCTGTAAATTCACTTAACTTTAACATGCTTCCGCCGCGTGAAAAGAATGTATATTGCTCAGGAATATCACCTCTCACTTTATTTTGCTTAACATCCATAATGTCAAATCGTGCAATACTTTTTGCCTGCAATGCTTCAGCGTCTGTAACAGATTTCAAAATGATCGCAGCTACACCAGATTTAGCTAGTCTCGTGAATGAGTCTTTTTCCCTTGAATAATCAGCTGACGCTGCGATAAGAGGATTTTTAAGCTCCAATCCACAAAATTCAACTCTCATATCGGTTTTCATTTAGTAAATCAACCTCCTTTTAATTTACTCTATTTTTTGCTATTTTTTATAATAATTTTACAATAATTTATTTTATTATAATTCTTCTCCAGCAAATTGTAAAGAGAAAAATTATAAAATTATGCACAAATAAACACACTCTTTCATCAAAAAAAACTTCACCAATCCCCTTTATTTTAGGTGTATCGCTTGCATTAGCAAGATAATTAACAACAGCTTCACCAAGAATATTTTATATAGCACACACGATTTTATTGTAATAAAATTCCAACATTTATTGTAGGTGCGTATCCTATAAACTTTTAAAAAAAATAATTACTTATGAAACAGACTAATCATCTCCTTTATCTTTTTTTCTAGTTCATGTCTATAACTAACCCATGATATAAACCTGTCTTTTTAAAATTATTTTTTTATTATATTTTTTATTTTTTAAAGTAAATTTACAACAATTTATTATTGAGCTCATAGAAAAACATTCTAAAATTTAACAAAAAAAAATGCGTGCTTATTTGTATAATAAACACACACTTTTTTACACTATGCAATTATTTCATATTGTTTTAAACATTTCCAAAAGTTTTCCTGTCCATTAAACGCACATCTCTTAGATAGTTATATAATGTAGCTTGTGACATAGAAAGTAATTCACAAACTTGCGGAACAGAGTCTTTTATAAGGAAAACACCTTTATCATTAAGTTTTTTTATAATCTCATATCTCATTTCTTTCGTACCTAAAGTTGAAGGTTTCCCAACGTCATTTATAATCTCAGAAATCACAGTTCTTGTGTAATCAACAATGTTCATGGAATTTTCTTCTGTTTTCTCATCTGTAAGGTAAGCATTCATAAATGTGTCTAAGAATTTTCTTGTTTCATTCATGTGAGTCATATCAATAGTAATGCATATCATTGCTTCCAACTCATTACTTTCATCAAAAAAAACAGTAGTAGTTGATTTTAACAGTGTTCCATCTTTCTTTTTAGTTGTTCTTATAACTGAATCGCTTTCAATTGGAGCTCTGTGCAAAATATAGTCAAGAACACTTTTCTCCATTTTTTCACCAACTTTACGATTGGTAATATGTGAATTTTCAATATATACGATCTTTGCATTACTGTCACGCACAACAGTTTCACAAATATCTCCAAAAGATTTACTCATTGCTTTTGCCATCTGAATTAAAATTTTTGTGGTATATGCCATGATGCTCCTCCTTAAAAATCACTATAATTTTTTATTATACTATATCATATTTTCCGCTTTTCCGCAAGATTACATTCTAAGTTTCGGTATTATTTTATTGTAATTTTTTTATATTTTTCACTTGACATTATAGTAATTTTATAATAGCATCATCTTATACACAATAATTATCAAATTTATAGGAGGTTATTATGAAGCAGGTTATGTTAGGAAACGAAGCTATTGCCAGAGGCGCATACGAGGCAGGATGTCATGTTGCTGCTGCTTACCCTGGTACACCAAGTACGGAAATTTTAAAAAATATATCAAAGTATAAGGAAATTTCATCCGAATGGTCGGTAAACGAAAAGGTTGCCGCGGAAGTTTGTATTGGAGCTTCTATGGCAGGCGGTCGGGCACTTGCTGCAATGAAACATTTTGGTTTAAACGTGGCTTCAGATGCTGTGTTTCCCGCAGTATATGAAGGCGCAACAGGTGGTCTGGTTATCATTTGTGCCGATGATCCTGGTATGAACAGTTCAGGAACAGAGCCAGACAGTAGAAACTTTGCTCCTCATATGAAAATACCAATGATCGAGCCTGCTGATAGTCAAGAATGCCTTGATTTTGTTAAGCTCGCTTTTGATTTAAGTGAAGAGTTTGATACACCTTTCCTTATTAGAACTTCAACACGCGTAAACCATGGTAGTACAGTTGTTACAACAGGCGAACGTAAAAATGTGCCAATCAAAACTTATGCTAAAAATATTATGAAAAACACTAACATTCCAGCTGTTGCAAGAAACAAGCATCAAGCTGTTGAGGAACGTATACTAAAACTTCGTGATTATTCTAACACTTCAGAATTAAATCGCATAGAAATGTATAACAAAAAAATCGGAATCATCTGTAACGGTATTTCTTACCAATACGCTAAAGAAGTTTTTGGCGAAGATGCTTCCTATTTGAAAATCGGTTTCTCTTACCCAATGCCTGATGAAAAAATCAAAGCATTTGCTGCAAGTGTTGAAACATTATACATAATTGAAGAACTTGATCCATACATGGAAGATTTCGTAAAATCACTTGGTATTCCTTGTGTTGGTAAAGATAAATTACCTAGATGTCTTGAACTTACTCCAGATATCGTAAGAGAAGGTTTCGGTCTTTCTGATACTAAAGAAGGATATTCTGTCGATATCAATACGCCAGTTCGTTCCGCTGTATTCTGCGCTGGTTGTCCTCATAGAGGTATCTACCATGAAGTTAGCAAATATGTAGGTAAAATTGTAGCTACGGGTGATATCGGCTGTTACGCATTAAACATTTTGCCACCATTTAGCGTTACCGATACAATGATCGACATGGGTGGTAGTATTACTGCAGGTATTGGTTTTGATAAAATCAAAAAACTATCCAATAGAGATCTTAAAACATTCTCATTTATTGGCGACTCTACATTTTTCCATTCAGGGATCACGGGTCTTATCGATGCTGTTTACAACAAAGCGGCAATTAGCTTATTCATTCTTGATAACAGCACAACAGCTATGACAGGGCATCAAGGTAACCCTGTAAATGGTAAAACTTTAATGGGTGAACAATCAACAATGGTTGATATCGAACAACTCGTAAAGGGCTGTGGTGTTGATCCAAAAAATATTAGAGTTATTGATCCTTATGATCTTATGTCAACAAGAGCTGCTGTGAAAGAAGCTTTTGAAGCAACAGAGTTATTTGTTGTAATTTCAAAACAACCTTGTGCACTTTTAAAATCTCAGCAAGAAGCACGCAAAGGTATTCACTGTCAAGTAAATCAAGAAAAATGTAAAAATTGTAAGGTTTGTATCGCAAAAACAGGTTGTCCGGCACTTGAAATTTCTAATGGAAATGTAAAAATCAATAAAGTGGATTGTAATGGTTGTACAATTTGTCAACAAATTTGCCCATTCGATGCAATTGAAAGGATTGGTGGTTAATATGAAAAAGAATTCATCTATTGCTGTTGTTGGTGTAGGCGGTCAAGGTACTGTTCTTGCTTCTGATATTCTTATTGATGGTCTTCTTGAACTTGGATATGACGTAAAAAAAACTGAACAACATGGTCTTTCTCAACGTGGTGGTACAGTAAATTGTCTTATTAAGTATGGCGAAAAAGTTTATGCTCCTGTTGTTTCTGACAACGAAGCTGATTTAGTTCTTGCTTTTGAAAAACTTGAAAGTGCACGTTGGCTTTCAAAGCTTGCAAAAGGCGGGCATGTTGTTGTAAATGATTTTGAAATTCATCCTGTTCCTGTAAAAATGGGCAAAGAAAAATATCCAGAAAATATTTTTGAAGCTCTTAAAGAAAATATTGATAATTTACATGTTATTGAAGCTACAAAACTTGCTGAACAAATAGGTACTAGCAGAGTACAAAGCATAATCATGCTTGGTGCTGCTGTTAAAATCTTAAAACTTGATATACATGATTGGAAATCAATTATTTCTAAAAAAGTTCCACAAAAATTTGTAGAACAAAATCTACAAGCTTTTGAGCTTGGATTAAAAAGTGTATAATTTTTAGTTTGTCCTCAAAATTTTTTTATCCGTTCATTACAAGACTACTAAAATTTTTACTTCACTCCTAGTAAAAGATTCAATCCATAAACTATGGGTTGAATCTTTTTTAGATAGATATCAATCTGCAAAAATGTTATATTCACTCTTTTTGCATTATCTTTAATAATTCATATTACCCCGCATCAAAAAAATATGACAGAATAGAAAGATCCAGAATCATATTTAAAAGAAATTCATTTTATGTATTGACTCTACAGTAGTTGTAGACATTATGATATACCCAAATAAAAATGAGCAAAGGACGAGAATCTGTTTATGGAAAAGAATTTAACCACAGGTAGTGTATTCAAAACCATTGTATATTTCTCACTACCGTACTTACTCTCTTATTTTCTTCAAACACTATACGGCATGGCTGACCTGTTTATTATCGGCCAATTCAATGGAATTGATGGTACCACCGCAGTTTCTATCGGAAGTCAAATTATGCATATGCTGACTGTCATGATTGTCGGTCTGGCAATGGGTACAACCGTTATCATTGGACGTGCAGTCGGTGCAAGAAATCATAATCTGGCATCCATTGCTATCGGAAATACTATTACTCTGTTTTTGACATTGTCAATCATAGTTTCAATTGTGTTGCTCGTTGCAATAAATTCAATTGTTGCCATTATGTCAACTCCTACTGAAGCTATTTCAGGAACCACTTCATATCTTACAATTTGTTTTATTGGTATACCGTTTATTACTGCATACAACATTATTAGTTCCATTTTTCGCGGGATGGGAGACTCCAAAAGCCCTATGTACTTTATTGCGATAGCTTGTGCATCTAATATCGTGCTGGACTATCTTTTTATCGGAATATTTCAACTCGGTGCAGCCGGCGCTGCTTTAGGAACAACGTTATCGCAGGCCATCAGCGTTATAGTTTCTTTGATAGTCATTATCAAACGGAAAACTGGAATAAATGTTTCCCAAAAGGATTTTAGGCCACAAAAAAAAACCATGGGGAATTTGCTGAAAGTTGGTGTCCCAATTGCATTGCAGGATGGTTTTATTCAGATTGCTTTTATTGTGATTATAGTAATTGCAAATAAACGGGGGTTAAACGATGCAGCAGCAGTAGGGATCGTTGAAAAAATTATCAGCGTTTTATTTCTTGTCCCATCGTCCATGTTGTCAACTATTTCTGCACTTACTGCACAAAATATTGGCGCAAATGAGCATGAACGTGCTCGTCAAACGCTACAGTATGCTACTTTGATAGCAGTTTCTTTTGGTACAATTTCAGCTATTTTCATGCAATTTGTAGCTGAACCTGCCGTCGGACTATTTACAGATGATCCAGCAGTAATTTTGCTTGGTGGGCAATATATGAGCGGCTACGTTTTGGATTGTATTTTTGCAGGAGTTCATTTTAGTTTTAGCGGCTATTTCTGTGCATACGGTCTATCCGGTATATCGTTTATCCATAATTTGATTTCAATTATCTTCGCCCGTATTCCACTTGCATATTTAGCATCAAAGTATTTTACGGATACACTCTTTCCAATGGGAATTGCATCTCCAGTTGGGTCAGTCATATCAGTTATCATTTGTATCAGTGTTTTTGTTTGGATGAATAAACATCCTGACAAACTAATCCATTCTATATCTATATAGGCTCTAAAAAGGAGGATTACTGAAATGAAAAAAACCGGTCTGTTTCTAATTGGTGATGTCGCAAAGATGTTTCAATTAAGTGTTAGATCCCTGCGCCACTACGAGAAAATAGGGCTTTAAAAGCACGAGATGAATCGGCTGGTTTTCTGAGACAAGAATTTGATTGTGAAGTACTAACAAGATATACAAACTGCGAAACCAATGTATTTTACTACTAAAATAATGGAGGTGGGCAGTCATATTTATGGCTGCATCCACTATCATGTCCGCAGCGAATGGCATATTGTAAAAAGTGCAGTTTACATTACCCTTGGTTTTAATATGAATGAGAAAAAAACGTTCTGGGGCTACGAAATTCGTTTCTTATAAGGATATAAAAAAGCTGATGATTGATTTGAAAAATGTATGTGCCGCCCCAACGAAAGAACCTGCTTTAAAGAGTGGGGGGGTGCGGAGCATACATTATAAATAATTTTCAATTCTTAATAGTCTATTATATTTTGCTGTTCTTTCTGTCCTGCAAGGTGCACCTGTCTTAATTTGCCCTGCATTTACTGCGACTGCAATATCAGAAATAGTAGTGTCCTCTGTTTCACCTGAGCGGTGACTAATAACAACTGCCATACCATTTTCTTTTGCCATTCTTATAGCTTCAAGGGTTTCAGTTATTGACCCTATTTGGTTCATTTTAATAAGAATAGCATTTGCACTTTTGTTTTCTATACCTCTTTTAAGTCTCTTTGTGTTTGTAACAAAAAGGTCATCTCCAACAAGCTGAACCTTATCCCCTAGCCGATCCTGAAGTTTTTTCCATCCATCCCAATCTTCTTCAAAGAGTGCGTCTTCTATTGAACAAATGGGATATTTTTCACAGAGACTTTCACAGAATTGTATCATTTCCTCTGAAGTTCTATAAATATCGCTGTTAGCCATTTTGCTTTCTCCAACAAAATAATATTTTCCTGTATTCTCGTCAAACAACTCTGATGCGGCAATATCAAGGGCAATTTTAATATCATCTCCCCACTTATAACCAGCTTTTTCCACCGCTTCACAAATTAAATCGATTACCACCTCTGCATTTTCTAAATTAGGCGCAAACCCACCTTCGTCGCCAACTGATGTGGATAACCCTTTATTTTTAAGAAGTTTCTTCAATGTATAATATATTTCGCAACACATACGAAGTCCTTCTTTAAAAGATTTTGCACCATAGGGCATTATCATAAATTCCTGAATATCCACAGTATTATCTGCGTGTTGACCTCCGTTCATAATGTTCATCATAGGTACAGGCATTACTTTTGAATTTAGGCCACCTATGTATTCGTAGAGTTCAATTCCTAATGAATTTGCTGCAGCCACTGCAACTGCAATGGAGACACTTAATATTGCATTAGCTCCAATATTGGCTTTATTATCTGTTCCATCAAGTGCAATCATAGCTTTATCAATCTCTCCCTGAGCAAAAACATTCATACCCACAATCGTATTTTTAATTGCAGTATTTACGTTATTAACAGCTTTCATTACACCATTCCCGTTAAATCTGCTGTCATTATCTCTCAGTTCAACAGCCTCAAATGTGCCTGTTGAAGCACCAGACGGTACAATTCCACGTCCCTTTATCCCATTTTCAAGTATAACTTCTGTTTCTACCGTAGGATTTCCTCTTGAATCAATTACTTCTATTGCACATAAATCTTTTATTTTTATAAACTGCCCCATTATATTCGCCCCCTTTCATTTTTACTAATCGCTTTTATCAGTCTAAAAACTTGTTCAGCCTTATCAGCCATATTTTCAGTTGCATTCTCCTTATCCATAGCCTCCTCAAGTGATACTGACTTTTTTAATATAGAGAAAAAAGCATCTATTCCATTTGCATTGCATTCGTTTGCACCTTCACCAATGCAACCAGACAACCCTATCACAACAGCACCATATTTTTTTGCCAGTTCTGCAACTCCTGCAGGTGCTTTGCCCATCGATGTTTGAAAATCAATTCTGCCTTCACCTGTCACAACATAGTCTGCATCTTTAATATCGTCCTCTATACTTATCTGCTCTAATACTATCTTTATGCCAGGCTTAAGTTCGCCATTTAAGAATGTAATAAACCCATATCCAAGTCCACCAGCGGCACCCGTACCAGCAACATTTTCGTTATCTATTCCATATGTAGCTTTTACTAAATCTGCAAAATGCTTGCAATTAACATCTAGTTCGTATCGCATTTTTTCATCTGCACCTTTTTGTTTGCCATAAATATGGCTTGCACCATTTTTGCCGCACAAAGGATTTGTAACATCACAAGCAATCACAAATTTACATTCTTTCAATTCACTTATTACGTTGGTATCATCAATAAGCAAAATATCTTTTAGGCCCCCTCCGTTTGGAGAAACACATTTTTTGTTTTTATCTATAAATTTCCACCCCAAAGCTGAAAGCATGCCTATTCCACAGTCATTTGTAACACTACCGCCGATGCCAACAATGAAATCCCTTATCCCATTATTTATTGCATCTTTTATCAACTCACCTACGCCGTAGGTTGTTGTTTTTAACGGATTTTTATCTTTATCACTTACCAGATTTATGCCAGCCGCTTGTGCGATTTCAATTACGGCGGTTTTTCCAGAATTAGTGATCCCATAGCTTGCATTGACCTTTTCCTCTAAGGGTCCGCTAACCACTACGTTTTTTATAATGCCGTTGTTACCAAAAGTAAGCGCCTCAATCGTACCTTCACCACCATCAGCAAGTGCTTTTACCACGATGTTGCAATTCGGGAAAACCCTTTTTATTCCATCCTTAATTGCATTTCCTGCCTCCTCTGATGAAAGACTTCCTTTCAAAGAATCAATGGCTATAACTGTTTTCATACATTTCCCCCTAAACTAAATGTATAATTCGCATATTATTTGTATTTCCTGATTTACGTTCTTTTTCTTTATCTTTTATTCCCGAAATAATAATGGCAAAATCTCCCTCTGCTTCTTCCACGGAATGGTTTTTACTTAAAACATCGGCAATGTAGTCCTTATATTCCTTTCCCTCTTCCTCCATTGCAGGTACAATGCCCCAATAAAGTTGCATTTGTCTTAGCGTTCTCTCATCAGGAGAAATACCCAATGTAATTTTGTCAGAACGCCATTTTGAAAGCATTTTAGCCGTGAAACCGCTTAAAGTTGGTGCAGCAATAAATTTTGCATTAATTTCTTCTGCCGCCAAAACTGAGGCGTTGCATATTATGTTTGCAACATTATAAAGGTTGTCCTCTGTTACTTTGCGTTTTCTAAAAAGTGTCTTATCCATCTGTTTTTCTGTTTCTTTGAGAATATCAGACATTAACTTTACTGCCTCAATTGGGTATTTTCCTACAGCAGTTTCACCTGAAAGCATTACTGCATCAGTTCCATCATACACTGCGTTTGCTACATCTCCAACCTCTGCACGTGTAGGCCGAGGATTTCTAATCATAGAGTCAAGCATCTGCGTTGCGGTAATAACACTTTTGCATTGTTCGCTGCACTTTCGTATAATCATTTTTTGGTAAAGGGGAACTTTTTCCTCGGGGACTTCAACTCCCAAATCTCCTCTTGCCACCATTATTCCATCGCTTTCTCTGATTATTTCATCAATATTATCTATACCCTCTTGATTTTCAATTTTTGAAATTATTTGCATATTGGAATTTTTGTTGTTAATAATTTTTTTAATTTCTCTTACTGCTTCTGCATTTCTAATAAAAGAAGCTGCAACAAAATCAAAATCATTTTCTATGCCAAAAATGATATCCTCAATATCTTTATCGGTTACTGATGGCAAAGACGTTTTTATATTTGGAATATTAACTCCCTTTCTCTCCCCTAAGTATCCGCCGTTTTTGATAATACATTTCAATGTGTCTCCTGTCTTATGTATTACTTCTAATTCTATCAAGCCATCATCTATAAGAATTTTTGTACCCACTGAACAATCCGCACATATTTTGTCATAATTAATACTGCAAATGGTCTCATTCCCAACGATTTCCTTGGTTGTGAGAATAAATTCCTTGCCTTCATCAAGATAAATTTTTTGTGAATTTTCTAGTATACCTGTCCTAATTTCAGGACCTTTTGTGTCAAGCAAGGTCGCAACCGGCACATTCATTTCTTTTCGGGCTAATTTTAACAATTTCAGTCTTTTCAAATGTTCATCATATGAACCATGAGAAAAATTAAATCTTGCAATATCCATACCATTTTCAATTAAACTACAAATTTGTTCTACACTATCCGATGCAGGCCCTAAAGTACATATAATCTTAGTTTTTTTCATTATAATGCCCCCTTTTATGAACAGTGTAACAAAATTAGTATTATGTCACTATGTTATGCAAAATAAAAAAAGGAGAAGAATTTATTTTCTTTTTGTTATTCGTACTATGTTAAATTTCATATAAACCAATATATAGCGAAACAGCATCTTTGAATTGCCGTGGGTCAAAACCTGTTTTTTCTTTTATTTGGGATAACTTATACTGAACTGTATTTTTGTGTATAAAAAGACTCTCAGAAACTAATTTCAATGAACAATTATTTTCAAAATAAAGCAGTAAAAGCTGTTTTTCCTCAGCAGTAAGAACGTTGTAAATCTTCTTTTGAAAATTTTTCATAACTTTTGTATCTACGCTTGATAGAAATATTTCTAAATCACATTCTTCTGAATATGCGTAAAAATTCTCATTCTTATCAGCATACTTCCTTGCATATTTTGAAAAATTATATGAAATATTTGCATTGTGAATATTCTCAAGCGTACCTATCCCGATCGTTGCATATTCTTTAAATGAATTTCCAAAATAATCAAGCTTTCTTTTGATATTTAAATACTCTTTTTCATTAATAAGTAGAATGTACTCATTTGGATAATTATAAATATAATATCCACTATTATTACTTTCGAAATCCCTAATAAATTCATTTTCAAACCTTATGAAAATATCTGTTGAACAGTTCTTTTTCAAAGATACGTTTATAACGGCATATTTAACTTTTTCATTTATATTCAATTCTTCAAGCATATTGTCAATATTATCTGAATTGTTATATATAAGTGCCGTAACTAGCCTTTTTGCCAGTTCTTTCCTGCTGTTTATTTTTCTTTCAATTTCATTTTCCTTTATAAAAACTTCACAAATTTTAGTAATTATAAACCCATATTTTTCTATATTATTTGGTTCTCCTGTCATACCTATAACTGCAACGACCTGATTTTCATGAAATATTGGGTAGTTTATTCCTTTTTTTACACCGTTATACCTGCCCTCATCAACCACATATTCTGCTGATTTTTTATGAACAATATCAAGGGCAACTTCATGAAAACTGCCTATTCTACCAGCATCTGTGCTTGCAATTATAATTCCATTTGTGTTTATAAAATTAATGTCAACATCTACAACCGACTTTATTGAATCAACTATCTTTTGTGATAATTCTGTTCCAATTGAATTTCTACTAAGCATATAAATCAGCCTTCCCAAAAAACTTGTATTTGTATATTTTAAGTTGAACATACAGTTGTATTATTATACTGATTTGACTTTTAATAGTTAGTCTTTCAAAAAAAGGTGTAGAAACATGACAAATATATCACTTCCACACCTCTATTATACTTATCTTCAAAAGATTTATTTATTTACCACATTTATAGGATTGCCAGATAAAAACGCTTTTAAATTATCTACTGTAATATCCATAATTCTTTGGCGTGATTCTTTTGCCGCCCAAGAAATATGAGGTGTAATAATACAGTTTTTAGCTTTTAACAATGGATTATCAGCATTGATTGGCTCCGTAGAAACAACATCTAAACCTGCTGCATAAACTTTTCCTGAATTAAGCGCGTCAGCTAAATCTTGTTCAACAACAAGTTGACCACGGCTGTTATTAATTATGATTACACCATCTTTCATCTTGGCAATATTATCTCTATTGATTATTCCTTCTGTTTCTGCAAATAACGGGCAGTGTAAGAAAATAACATCCGATTTTGCTAGAAGCTCATCAAGTGAAACGTAAACAGCAAGTTTCTTGCCTGCTTCACTTTCAAATGCATCATAAGCTAAAACATTCATTTCTAATGCATTTAACATTCTTGCTGTTGTTTGACCAATTCTGCCAAGACCGATAACACCAGCTGTTTTTCCATATAATTCAATCATTGGATAGTCCCAATAGCACCAATCAGCGTTGTTTTCCCACTTACCTTCTTTAACCGTCTTGTCGTGGTGACCATAGTGAGAACAAATTTCCAATAATAAACCAACTGCGTATTGACCAACAATTTGTGTACCATAAGTTGGTACATTTACAACTGGAATTCCTTTTTCTTTAGCGTAGTTATAATCAACTACATTATAGCCTGTTGCAAGAACAGCGATAACTTTGATGTTAGGACATTTATCAATTGTTTCTTTTGAAATAGGTGTTTTGTTTATAACAACGATTTCGGCATCACCAATTCTTTCAGCTATAATCGGAGCATCAGCATAAGAAGTTCTATCATAAACAGTAACCTCTCCAAGTTTTTCAAGTTCTTCCCATGATAAATCTCCTGGATTTTCTGTATATCCATCTAAAATTACAATTTTCATATATCCACCTTCCCTTTAGTCCTAAAAATATATTTGATATAAGCAAGAGCTACTGCAATTGTTTTTTACAGTAGCTCTAATCAAAAATGGTTACTTAATATTATGCTTCTGCATTTGCTTCGTTAATTACTTTTCTATCGTAATATACATCTTTATCAAAATCACCTTCAGAATTTGCAATCATAAGTGCAACACTTGCATCTCCTACAACATTTAAAGATGTAAGAACCATTTCTACAGGTTTATTAATTGCTAAGATGAGTGCATATGTAATCATTGCAACTTCATTTGTATATCCCATACCCGTTGCAACTGTTAAGAGTAAAACTGAACCAGCTGCCGGAATAGCTGGAGTACCAGCTGATGACATAATCGCAAGCAATGACATCATCACAAAATCTGCTGGAGAAACTTGATAGCCTGCAGCTGTAGCTATAAATGTTGCACCTAGAACATGCATCATTGCAGTACCATTCATGTTGATTGTCATACCTAAAGGCAATACAAAGTTTGCAATATCTTCTTTTACACCAAGTTCATTTATTGCTGTTTCTGTATTAAGCGGCAACGCAGGTGATGAAGCTGCCGCTGAGAAAGCTAATAAACCAACTTTTGCAATTTTTTTCATAAAAATAACTGGATTTAATTTTGTAAAAGCAAATATTATCAGAGGATATCCAATTAATAAATAGATTAACAACGCCAAAATTGTTATCCCAACATAAACAATTACCGATTTCACTTCATTGATTCCATATAACGCCATTGCTCTTGTTATCATAGCAAAAATTGCAAATGGACCTATTTTATTAATTAAGAAATCAACACAGATTCTAATCATTTCTGCAACGCTTCTAACAACATTTTTAAACGGTTCGCCACTTTCTCCCATTATATTTAGGCATAAACCGCTTGTTACTGCTATAAATACAACCGCAAGAATTCCTCCATTGTTTGAAAATGTTGCAAACATGTTGTCAGGTACCATTGCAATTAAAATCGACATTGGGTTAGGAACGCTTACTCGTGTTAAATTGGAAGTATCACGTACGATTGTTTCTGAAATAGTAAATATCCCCATTTTCATACATATTGTAGCAATAATACTTGCCACAATACATCCAATTACATAAATAAAGAAAAACCCTCCGGCTGTTTTATAAGCCATTCTTCCAAGCTTTTTCAAGTCTGTAATGCTATCCATTGCAAGCAAAAGTGATGTGAATACCAACGGAACTATAATCAATTTTAATCCATTTAAAAATAGTGTTTGAATTACAAATAATATACCAAGGCCTGACTCTTTTGTAACGTCTGCACATAAGAATGAATAAATAACGTCCCAAGTTGATTCATTTCCCCCGTTAATTAAATTTTCCTTTAACAACATGAGAGCAAATCCACTTGCAAAAGCAGCTACCAAAGCTATCAGCATTTTTCGAACTAAGTTGCTTTTTTCCATATTCAATTCCTCCTAAAAGATAACAGCTTAAAATTTTATATCACATCTTATTTTGCAGCTAATTCCGCTGTAATTTTTAAGAATCTATCGATATCTTCTGCACTGTGACAATGCATCGGAGATACACGTACTAAGCCTTTGTCTGCCCCTAAAGCGTTTACGATACGATTTGAGTAAATACTTGCTGCATCACGAGGAGCAGTTGTTACACCTCTGCGTTGGTATTCTTCAGCAAGTCCAATTATGCTATATCCATCTATACGAATACCTGCAATTAAATCTCTTTCTTCTACAGAGTCTGGATCAGCACTAATTTCAACACCTTTGATATGTCTAAGTCCCGGTACTTCTTCTGTTCCTTCTAAAATACGATATAATAAAGCTCTTTCTTGTAAGTGAATTCTTCTCATACCTTCACGGTAAAGTTCTTTTCTATCTTCACTATCGATAAATTTCTTACCAATTGATGCTACATAATCAATTACTGCCATCATTGCAGCAAAGTTGCCAGGTGTAGGTGTACCAAGTGCGAAAATCTTTTGATCTTTAGCAATAATTTTATGATGTGGCATGTTCGCAACTCTGTCTGATACATAAGCATATCCACAACCACGAATACTAAAGAATTTATATGGTGCAAAGTTCATTGCATCAAGTGCTAATGATTCTACATCCATTACCATATGTGGCGCATGTTGTACAGCATCACTAATGATATAAATTTCAGGTTTGATTGCTCTAACAGCTTTAACAATTCCTTCAATGTCCATTACGCTACCAGAAATATTGGAAGCTGACATAATACTTACAAGACACGTATCTTTATCTACTAATCTTGCCACTTCTTCAGGGTCAATTCTACCTGTTTCTTTATTTGCTTGCGCTACACGAAGTTCACGTCCATGTTTTTCACAGTGGAACTGCATAGCATCGAATGCAGATGGATGTTCTAAAACTGAAACAACTGCGTTTGTTCCTTCAGCATTTTCCATAATGATATCAACGATTTGAAACATACATTGTGAAGCTGAGAGTTCGGACATTAATGAACCACTTTTAGCATCAAATACGATATCTAGAATTTCTTCTGTACCTTTTTTAACGTAATCTAAAAGCATTAAACCTGTTTCATGAGCTCTTTCAGGGCAATCAGGATATCTTTCTAAAGCTTCTTTAATTTCTACAGCTTTTTTTAAACGAAGAGAACCACCTGAATTATCAAAGAAAAGTCTAGATCCTGATTTAGGGTCTTCATCAGGCATATAGAACTGACTTTTTAACTCTGCAATTAATTCACTATCAAACATAATCCCTTTTTCTTCATTCATAATCTTATACCTCTACTCTCCATAATAAATTATATAATAATTTCTGTATACAATAAAATCCAACTTAAAATAACTTTTACCTGTTTAAACAACAACATTTCCTTCATTTAACACTACTGTTTCATCTATTTTTAAAGTTGGTTTTGTAAAAATTAAATCTAAATGCACTGGGCAACTTACAGTTCCACCAAAGCCTAGGTTGTCACCACAGCCAAAATGTACTGTTCCACCACAGCCTTCGTCTTCAAGCATTCTACCATTTAATTCACACATCGGATTTAAGCCAATTCCGATTTCACCAACCATATATACCTTTTCATCATTGAAGGATTCCATAACTTCAGATAAAATTTTTGCTTGTTCTCCGCCTTCAATTTTTACAATCTTACTTGCTTCTATTGTAATTTTAATTTCATCATGAATTAAACCTAGTTTTGGATGGGGAATGCTTCCGTCTATGTACACAACGCCGTATCCTGTGCCTTCTACTGCACAAGTTGCACACTCAACATCAGGAGGAGAAGAACTTGTTCCTTTTTCAATACTGCGTGCATATTGCGGAACTGGATTTCTGCCTTCTACAGAGCATGTAAAATGAGAACCTTTTTCCGATGTAATTGTTACTGTTTTTGCATCTTGTTCTATATCGGCAATTCTTGAACAAACCTCTCTTGCTTCTGCAAAATTAGCATATAACCCACCTGCGTGCATCATGCCTATACTGTAGTCTGCCATATTTACGAATCTAGCACCTTTTGCAACTGCTGCTTTTCTAGCATTTGAATGGAATAATGAAAACTTAGTTGCGCCGAAAATTACATCTGCCTCTAACATTGCTGCAGCCACTAAATCAGTAGAATTTTCACCATGCATATTTCTTTCATCCATCATTATTAATGATTTATTCGGAAAATCTTTGGCTGCATCATAAACTAATCTTGCAACTTCATAACTTGTTGGGTCTGTTACAAATAAAATTTTCTCGTCTTTCTTACATTCAGAACATGTTGTAAGAAGTATATTTGCTGCTTTTGGTAAATCTTTCATACGTTTTCCTCCTTGTAATTACATCCATTACATCCACAATCGCATTTGCATTTATGTTGCACTTATGTTGCATGTAAGTTGAATTTATTTAAAGTATAGTTAACTTAAAACTTATTGTCAAGCTAATTGTTATTTATTTTTTATTTTAGGCAATTCGCTCAAAATACAAGTTGATTTTATGTTAATAGAAAAATTTTATTATTAATCATGACGAAAATATTTTTAAAACGCATCTTGCATGCAAGGCTTTGCTCTGCTATAATTAAATAAATTAATTACAAAGACATTATGTGGGAGTTGATATAAATGATATCCAAAGAAAAAGATAATCTTAGTATAAGAGCTTATGAATCAATCAAAAAAATGATTCTTAACGGAGAATTGAAACCTGGACAAGCAATCAGTATTAATGCGATGGCAGAAACACTTCAAATAAGTAGAACTCCTGTCACAAATGCTTGCCAACGATTAGAATATGAAAAATTACTTACTGTAATTCCTAAGCAAGGTGCTATTATAAATACTATTTCAATAGAGTCGGCTTGTGGTATTTATGAACTCCGTGCCGCTATCGAATCTTATAATGCAAAAAGAGTAATGGATATTTTTACAGATAAGGACATTGAAATCTTAAAAGAATCTATAAAAAAACAGCAACAAATTGCTAAAAATGAAGATGCAAAAGCATTTATGGAAGAAGATATATTTTTCCATAGATACATTTTAGATAAAAATATAAATTATGAATTGTCATCTATAACTAATCAATTGTATGATCGTGCATTTATGGTAGGTATTAAGAATATTATGTCCTCTCGCCTATCTGAATCTATAAATGAACATCTTTATATTTTAGAAAAATTGGAACAACAAGATAGACAGGGTTTTGCTGATGCAATTGAAGAAAATATTTTAAACGGTCTTCGTAGTTTAACAAGTAACTTTTTATCTAAATAGTATCATTAATTGCTTGATTAAAAAAGAAAACCCCCGTAGCTTTGACCAAATACAGTTCTTGGCTACGAGGGTTTTTATTTTTATATTCTCATGATTTTACACAATTGGATATATTATAGTATGTCTACGAATGGAAAATCATCTCTTGAGTATAATTCCTATATTATATCATCAAAATATACTTTAGATTAAAAATCTACTTCATCAGGATTTAGTCCTGATCCACCACAATATTTCATATTGTTAATTGCCACCATATCCATTTCTTCAATTTCAAAGTCGAACACCTGTGTATTCTCAATAATTCTTGACGGTGTTATGGATTTAGGCAACGGAACCACCTTATTTTGCAATGCCCATCTAATACAAATTTGTGCTACTGAACGATTATATTTTTTTGCAATTTTAATCAATACATCATTTGAAAGCATTCGCCCTGTTCCAAGTGGACTCCATGCTTCTACAACGATATTATTAGCTATACAAAAATCTACTGTTTCCTTTTGCATCATCCCAGGATGAAACTCTATTTGATTAACCATTGGCTTTATTTCAGTATCTAGAAGTGATTTTAAGTGATGTTCTAAAAAGTTTGAAACACCAATAGCTTTTATTTTTCCATCCTTATACAAATCTGTCATTGCACGCCATGTATCTAAATTTATTTCATCCCAGTTTTCAAACTGCTTTGCATTAGCTGGCCAATGAATAAGATATAAATCCAAATACTCTAATCTTAAATCTTTTAGAGTTTTTTCAAATGCTTCAATAGTTTTTTCATACCCCCTTTCTGTATTCCAAACTTTGCTTGTTATAAATAATTCTTCCCTTTTTATATTACATTCTGCTAAAGCTTCTTCAATTGCTACTCCAACACTCTTCTCATTGCCATAGCCAGCAGCATCATCAATATGACGATAACCGTTTTCTATCGCACACTTTACAGCTTTAATTGCAGTTTCTCCATCAGGTGTTTGCCATGTTCCAAAACCAAGGCAAGGTATTTTATATTTATTATTTAACAAGACAGTATCATTTATTGATTTCACTTTTATGTCCCCTTTCCATATCTTCTTCTAGTATCTTTATAATTTTTGCTGGTACTCCGGCAACAATGCAGTTATTAGGGATATTTTGGATTGTCAACAGTTATTTAGACAACTTTTTTAAGGGTACTCATCCGGCATTCTCGTGGGGCTAGATATCCCAGAGAGGAATGAATCCGATAATTGTTAAACCCCAATTCACATAGTCTGCCAACTTATACTTTAATTCATATAGATTTGAAAACGTTTGGTTACGTACAAACTCGATCTTTATAATCATAAAAGTTGCTTCTGCTCGGGACAAATCCTATATTATCATACTTGATATAGTTGAGGAATAAAGTGCCCAGGAGGAGTCGGTCGCTACGAGAAATTCTATTCCATTGGTAACCTTTAAATAAATCACGAACTAGGAAAATTTCACCTGCCTTAAGGTTTATAATTTTACTCTTTGCAATATCCAATAATTCATTAACCGACAGCACAATTATGCCTCCTAAATAGAACAACAATAAAAACAATATTGTTGGTATAATTGTATATCTTTTCCAAATAATATTCAACAGCAAATCAGTGTATTATACATAATTTTACAGAATGTTTAAAAATAATGTATATAAAATGCCAAACCCAAAACCCTCAACTATATCGAAAGCTTTAGTTTTGGCATTTCGTTCATAGGAGCAGGGAAGACACCCTACTCCTAATTTAATATCTACTTATAGTATTTTCCAACACATCAAATACTAATGTTAGACCCTCTATACAGCCGTTAAAAATGTTTGCAATAAGTATGATCGATTCCATTCATTTTTCCAAAAGAAAATATCCGAAGGAAAACATTATAATTTATACAAAAGCTTAGTCCTTACGATAAGTCGCCCTGTTCTTTTCACAATCGCAAGAATCTGAATAAAAGTAGGCTCGGTTCCACCTATCATATAATTTATTTTTCTGTTTCAATACAATATCTATTAATTAAGTCCAAAAAAAGTTTTATTACAGGATTTTTATTATCCAGATTAACTACACAAACATAAGAGTCAGAGTATTCGGAATCAAACTTTATAGAGTGATAGTGTGGACTATTTAACAATGTTGGATCATCTGGATTTGAAATAGTGAGTCCATTATCCGATAATACCTTGAAGTAAGCGATTTCTGATGAAGTTACTTCAACCTGATGAACATTTGTAAGATCAAAACGGTCTTTGAAAATTTTGTCCACCTGATATCCATTTGGTGCAGTAAGAAAAAATGTTTCTCCACAGAGATCATTATATTCTAGGGATTTTTTATTTGCTAACCTATGATGTTTAGACATAACAATTAGAGTTTCTACTTTTTTCAATGGTATGACAGTAAAACTTGATTTTTCCCAATGAGGAAAATCAAGACCAATAGCAATATCTACGCTTTCATTTTTAAGTGCTTTGATTTGCTCCCATGAAAATAATTTATTACATCGTATCTGTAGTGATGACCATGTTTCACGAAGTTCATTAATGATAGGAAAAAACATATATTCAGAATAATAACCGGATTGAAAAGAAATAGATAATGAACCGCTTTTCCCTTCCGAAGCAATTTCTGCCATATCAAGCGTATAATTTATGTCCGTAATTGCTTCCTTCACACCTTCATATAATATTTGTCCAGGCTCAGTAAGGCGGATTGGTTTACTATTTCGATTGAAAAGAGCGTAGCCTAATTCTTCCTCCAACAACTGTATCTGCCGACTTATTGTTGGTTGGGATGTATAGACTTCTTTTGCTGCGTGAGTAAAATTTCCTGTTTCAGCAACTGAAATAAAATATTTGAGCTGTAATAAAGTCATAGTAGCCTCCATAGATTTTTATTGAAAATAAATCCTTGAAACTATGTTTTTTACTATATCATATAAATTGAACGTTCACAATACGATACCCCTCTAGTTGCACTACAAAAAAACATCTCCTTCCAAATGCTTTTCCATTTCCTCATCAAGCAGCTGCTTCTTGCATTTCAACAACTTTCCACCTATCTTGGGAAGACTTACGAAAAGCCAAACCGTAGGTATTGTCATTAGCAGACCACCTATATTTAAAAGACCCTTGACGGCATTCACACCACCGGAAATAACCAGCAGGTAGGCCACTATGGAAACTACTATACCTATAATAATCTTAACCATTTTTGGCGGTTCGTCATCAATCGGCTGTTCATGTACACAAAGAGTTGCCATGGCAGAAGTGTTGGGATCTGCCAACGTTACGAACGATAGGCATACTGCTATCAAGAATACGAATTGAACGATCCTACCTCCATGCATTTCGCCCAGTACCTGATACAGAGCTGTCTGCATACCAAGTTCCTGAACATTTGCCCATACATCAACCGCACCACTGACCTGCATCTGTATTATGGTACTGGAAAAAACAGCAATGAACAGACAGCAGAAAAGAGAAGGTACAAGAATCTCCACCAGCATAAACTCGCGCACGGTCCTTCCTTTTCCCATTCTTGCCAGAAACATTCCCATAACCGGTGCGTAAATAAAGAAGGAATTCCAGAAAGTGATAGGCCACTCATTTGCCCACTGATCGTGCTCGATCAATGCATTGTTATATGTAATTTTGCCAAAAAAATTGTCCATAATATTACCAAAAGACTCCATTCCAAGTTTTCCGATAAACTGCGCATCACCGACAATGATAACATAAAGCATCAAACCAAGAAAACAGAGCATGCATGCCCATGAGACATAGGTGAGTCCCTTATTAATTCCGGTCAGACAGGATAGAATGAAAAAAGTTCCCACAAAAACTGTGATAAACAAATAAATCTGCTTGTTCTGTGGTATGCCAAAGATCGCATTAAGCCCTCCGCTGATCTGCAACAGCCCTGCTGCCATTGAATTAGATACCCCACTTGCCACCGCGTAGCCACAGCAGATGTGAAGGAGTGTTGTCAGCCATATTCTGTCTTTTCCCGTAATCTCTGTAACAAGCGCTCTGAAAGAAAGTGGTCGCTTACAATTATATGCAAGTAATGCAAAAACCACTGCCGGGATTGTATAAATAAAATACTGCACAAAAGACCAATCAAACATAGTCTGTCCTACTGCAAAAATCGCTGCTTCTCTGCTCTGTGATTGAATGCCTATAGCCGCCGGAGGATTTACGAAATGATAAATCGGCTCTCCCATGGCCCAGAATAGAAGTCCACATCCAATGCCCCCACAGATTGAAATAGAAAACCACTGCCACGTAGAATATTCTGGTTTTGCATCCTCTCCACCAATACGTATATCCCCATAGCGAAAGATAACATAACAAATCCCCAAAACAACTGCCATCACGGCACACATATCAATCCACCAGCCAAAATTATCTCCAACAAAATATATCATCTTAGACATGACTGCGCCAAATGCATCTGTAAAAAATACTCCCAATACTATTTCTATAATAAGTAAAGTGCCTACTACTCCCAAAACCTCTTTATGAATACTTCCCTTAACATATTTTCTTTTCTTCATACACTTCTCTTCCTTATTTTCGGTATAACAATCCTTCCAATCTTCATAGACTTGCTCCTTACCTGTATATTTTTCTGTTCTAGATTATTTTTATAAAATAAAACAGCATGATCAGGTATGCGAGTTTTAATCGATTACCCAATCATGCTTAACAGCTCAGTTCAATTTACACTAAATTTCCCACCGACTTATTTGTTCAAAAAGTAATTACTATCGCCGTAGATCTTTGCAGGATTGTAACCGATTCCTAATTCTTTATACATATATTCAATAGACTCACGTAACCCCTTCAGTTCTAACTCTCGACCTTCTTCAATAGTATAACCAGAAAGAGGTAATTCGATTTCAAGATCAATGGTATCCAGACCGTCTGGTGCTTCTTCTCTCAAAATGTCCATGATAGCTTTGCAGTCAACATTTCCCGCTCCGATTGCTGTACCAAGTGAATGTGTTCCATCAGGGTCTGCAAATACTCTATTATCACAGAAATGTACACAATAACAATATGGTGCCATTTTACGAACACAATCTGCAATACCTTCCATAACCATTAATGAATTAATCGTATCACAGCATGCACCTATCAGCGGATGATTCAGCTGTTCAACCAGCCAGATTACTTCATCTGCGAACAAATCACAATGGTTCTCGATTGCAATTTTCATACCATATTTATCAATAAGTGCAATATTATCATGGAACTGATTATAAACTTCAACCAGCTGTGCCATAACAGAAGGTGCTAAGCAAGAGTGAGAAGATTTCTCCGGATGCTCTACATCTGTGCTGTACTTCACAAGGTTACATCCTAATTTATGTGCAATATGTAAGGAATCTACAACATTGCAATTTACACGAGGATCAGAAGGAGCATTGAAAGAAACGTTAAGCTCAAGTTCAATACCTGCATCCTCAGCAATTTTACGGCACTCTGCCAAATGTTCGTCTGATGTGTCATTCTGGATATCTACCAAAGTGATATGAAGAACATCCAGTCCAACTTCTGATGCAATGTTTACCAAATCTTTAAATGTTGCTACCTGTTCAAATGCATGATGTTCCCCAAATTCTTGAAAGCCCCAACTCTCGCCAAAACCAGAAAGGTGCAGCGTATAACTATGCATTCCAATTTTAAATTTTCTATCGTGATTCTTAATCATGTTTTTTCTCCTTTATTTTGGAAATTTTATTTTACACTGAATCTGACTTAAGTACAACTTATGATTGGTTTATTTTTATTAATTATTGATTTCCGAGTTTCTTGCAGTGATCAACTGAAACTTTTACAAACTCTTCAAATATTACATCAAATCCCATAGATTCAATTTTTTCCAATGCTGTTACCGTAGCACCACCAGGCAATCTAAGTGCAGTTTCAAGATCTTTCAGACTGATATCGGAAGAAAGGATCATTTCCGCACTTCCCTTAACTGTCTGAGCAAATAAACGAATTGCTGAGTCAGAATTCAGGCCTAACTTTTCTGCTTCTTTTACCATTAAGTTGGAGATATGATAAATGAATCCAGGTGTCGAACCATTAAAAGGAAGTATTTCAGCCATCATACCGTCCGGAATCTCTTCCACAAGACCACATGATCTAAGAATTGCTGTAACATTCTCTACATCTTCATCCGTGCAGTTTTCATTACGTGATACCGCAAATGCACCTTCTCCTACCTGTGAACTCATGTTAGGCATGCAAATCACAACCTTGCAGTTCTTGCCAAGATGTTCTTTATACCAAGGCTGCTCAACACCAGTTACTACTGTTAACATCAGCTGTCCCGGTCTATAGCATGCTTTCAACTCATCAATGATGAATCCGACAACCTTAGGTGTTACTCCGAGAACCAGCATTTCTGAATTATCAACCAGCTCTTTCATGCTATCAAATGTTACATAACCCTTGGAGGCATAATCTTTACGTACATCTTCATTAATATCGTAAACACCAATTTCTGAAGGATTATACCCCTCTTTCAGTTCTGCTCCTCTGTGCATTGCACGAATAATATTTCCAGCAGCAATAAATCCATAACGTAACATAATTGTTCTCACCTTTCTCTTAAATTTGTTTTAGTCGCTTGGGGAATTCCGCAAGCGTTGATTTAATTAACTTTTAGCCATTAGGCTTTTATATTTTCCTCCACTATGAAATAATAAGCGTTACCGCACAAAATAATAGAACATAGGGAGGAGAATAAACATATTTTAAACAATAAAATTAAACACCTAAATATTTTTTAAGCAGGTATCTGAATCAAAACACATGACTACTAACAACCCCTAGGATTCATTGATTTTAAGCAAAGTTCAAAAGATATCCACATTTTTTAATATTCAATTTTGCAATGGTCTACTTAAATTATTGTTCTAACATATTTGTTTGTAATGCACGCACACTGCTCCATATGCTCTTTTGAAGGAGTCTCAATATCGGGAAGCTGATATGTAAGTCCCAATTTGCGGTAAGTATCCGTTCCAAGACGGTGATAGGGCAATAGTTGCAGATGATCCACACCCGGTAATTCAGCAAGGAAATTTCCAAGGAGCTCCAGATCCTTTTTGGAATCATTCACCCCTGGAATCAGCGGTCTACGAATAATCAGCTTCATACTGCTTCTCTTAGACCCAGCTTTACGAATATTGCTAAGAATGATATCATTGGGCACCCCTGTATACTTTTTATGGTTTTCTGGATCCATTAGTTTCAAATCCACAAAAGCAGTATTTGTACATCTTAGAATAGGCTCAATCTTATTCCAGTCCCCATAAAAGGATGTTTCAATGCAAGTGTCAATTCCTTCCCAGCATGCACGGCGCACTAAATGATAAGCGAACTCAGATTGAGTAAGAATTTCTCCTCCGGACACCGTCATCCCACCACCTGAATGGAAATAAAAAGGAATATCTTTTCGAACCTCCACCATAACCTCTTCAACAGTCATAATACAACCATAAGTGATACTTCCATCTATGGTTGTCTGAATGCTTTTATGATGACTTTCCGGAGTCGAACACCACTGGCAACGTAGCGGACATCCTTTCAAAAATACGACCGTCCGAAGTCCATCTCCATCGAAAATAGAACTTTTTTGAATACGAAGCACAGAACCTTGAAGGTCCATCTTTTCATAATTTTGATAGTTCATTCTATTAACCTTCCCTTAACCCCAGCTTTCAATATCAGTACGCTGAATAATATCATTCTGGATATCCTTACTAAGTTCTACAAAGAATGCTGTATAGCCTGCAACTCGCACCAAAAGATCTCTATGATCGTCCGGATTCTCCTGGGCATCCAAAAGAATTTCAGGATCGATAATATTATATTGGGTATGATAAATATCCAATGTACATTGACTCTTTAACAGAACCATCATATTATTTAGTCCACGCTCGCCTTCAAGGAGTTTAGGATCAATCTTTAAATTCATCTGTGTTCCCTGAGTGAAACGCACATGTGGGAGGTTACTGATAGATTTCAAAAGAGCAGTGGCTCCATTTACATCCGTCCCCCCTGTAGCACCGATACCATCTGCAAGAGGTGTCCACGCTTTACGTCCGGAAGGAAGTGCTCCTACGCTTTGTCCAATCGGAACGTTACCAGATACCGGAAGCATGCCTGCTGTCAGTTTACCGAATGGGGAATCATATTTCTCTATCTGATCCACAAGATAGTTATAGATCTCTCCGGCACAGAAGTCAGCCTTCGGATCATCATTGCCGTATTTTGGCGCATCCATACACATCTTATAGATGTCTTCATATCCTTTAAAATTTGCATCCAATGCCTTGCAAAGTTCATCCATAGTCACTTTCTTTTCGTCGAAAATAAGGTTTTTTACATTCGCCACAGAATTAATGATGTCTGCTTGTCCAATGATATTGATTCCATTACCCACATTAAACTCAGCTCCGCCATTCGCGTAATCTTTCCCAACCTTCATACAGTTAGGATATGTCAAAGAAAGTGCTGCAACCGGACGATAATTTTCACTGAGATAATCCAGATAAGAGTTCATGGTTGCCATAGTATGTACAAAGTAATCAATTTGTTTTTTGATTGCTACCATAAAATCATCAAATGTTTTGAAATTACGAGGATCGCCGGTCTGAATAGAAACCTGTTCACCTGTCTTACGGCTCTTTCCGTTATTCATAACCATATCTACAACGCCACCCATGCTGATTTCACCAATATCAGTATAGGATTTCAGACGGCCTTCCAAATTAGTCTCTACGCAGCCGCATGGAGTCCAGTCCCATGCCTGCGACATGGGAATACCCTTATTCAGAAGCATCTTAATACCTGCATCATCATGATAGATTGCAGGCATCGTACGTCCCATACGGATGCACTCTGCCGCTTTTCTCAAGAAGGAATCAGGATTTTTGGAGATGCTGTAACGAACAGTCATGTTTGGTTCTTTCAAGGCAGTATCTTCTGTAGCCTGAATCGTCATATAGGATAGGTCATTCACAGCATCGTTTCCATATTTGTCAATACCTCCAGCGCAAACCTGAACAGTCATATTGTAACCTGCGGAGAAAGCAGCACTTTCACCATCCTGAAACAGTCCCATTTCTGCAATCTTTATCCAGAAACAGTCCATTAGTTCCTGGGCCTCCTCTTGTGTCAGCATGCCATCTGCGATATCTTTATTATAATAATCAATAAGATACTGATCCATACGACCTAAATTGTAGGAAGACGCGTTCTGCTCCATAAAGATACAGAACTCATAAGTAAGCATACTTTGCAACGCCTCATAGAAGTTACGAGGTGGATTTGCAGGAACATTACGGTTCACTTCTGCAATTTTTAACAGTTCTGCATGACGTGTCTCATCTGTTTCCTCAACTGCCATTTTTTCAGCCAGATCTGCATGACGGTTAGCAAGTGCAATGATTCCCTCTGCTGAGATAACAAGAGATTTGTAGAAAATCATCTGTTTCAGTACATCTTCTCCATTTGCATCGTCAAGAGCAGCAAGTTTTTCTTCAGCTTCTTTCTTAATTCCAGAAATACCTTTTTCAAGAAGAGTTCTCCAGCCAGGTGTATTTTCACCATATCCGCGGACAAATTTTTTATCAACATACAGCATGCCACCGTCACGCATTGTTCTTACATCTTCGGGCATCATTGCATTCCAACGATCAAGAACGCATTTGCCTCTCCAATAAGGAGCCACTTCATCCATGAAAAGTTTCTTATTTTCTTCAGACAGATAAAAAGGATCATATTTACGTGTGCTGATGGTATCCAGCTCCTTCTCAATAACAGAGCAGGCAGAATCCGGATTGAGGATTCCCGCACGTGGTTTGAATGCTACACCACCAACTAGAAGTTCATTATCCTGAATGAAAATCGGTTTATTCTCATATACAGTCTTCATAGCAGTAGCTTTCTGAATCTGCCAAGGCTGTCCTTCTGTGGCTTTAAATCCCTGCGTCACATAGTAAGCATCCAGAATATCCATTTCAACACGATGAGACATATAATTTTCTCTCAGTGCCTGTATTCTTTGCATATAGTCTTTTGACATAATATATTTCTCCTTATAATTTTATCAATTTATTTAATTTGCACCATACTCCATAAATACTTGTTCTATTATCCTATAGCTAAGCTCTCATTCGTATCTTCCGAAGGACTATATTTTAAAGAAGTTTCTGGTGCAAACAGCTGGCAAATCACTCCGCCGATAAGCAATATAGCAAAGCAGACACCCAAAGTACCATATACGCCAATGCTTTCTACGAGAATCGGAAGAAGAAAAGTTCCGGCCGCTGCTCCAATTCGACTGAAAGCGATAACGATACCAACACCCGTACCTCGCACACGAGTATCAAACAATTCCGGCGGATATGGATTTTCCATTACAACGGCAATCGACATAGCCAGTGCATAGACACAGAACGAAACCACAGTAATAATAGGTACGTTACGGCCTACGATCATCACGCCTAGCGCAATCGCAGAGATATAAAATGTTGAAACAAGGAAGCGTCTTCGGGAAATCCTGTTACACAGATAGGTTCCAATGAACGCTCCGCTCATACAGAAAATGTCGTATAAAATACTAGATGTATTTGCATCCCCCATATTTAATTTACCAATTAATATAGGAAGAAAGATGCCTACTCCAAAGTAAGGGAACACTTGACATGCATAGAACGCTCCACCTACAAGTGTGTTTTTTCGATACTTTGAACTAAACAATTCCATCACTGATACTTTTTCATTTAGTTCATTCTTTTCTTCCACCACAACACAATATTCATCTCCAAGTTTTTTCGCAATCATCTTGTTTGCCTCATCCAACCGACCAACTGTAGCCAGCCATGTAGGAGATTCTGGAACACCTATAACAATTCTTGAAATAGCGGCAAGTGCACCCGGAATAACAGAAGTAACGAAAATAATATGGTAATCCGTAGATAAATTACCCATAATTAGTCCCGCAAAGAAGGAAGCTACATAACCAAAAGTCCAGAAAATAATAAATCGGCTCAGATAAATCGGTCCCTCCTTAGGTGGAAACCATTCTGAAATAATTGTAGTCCCTACTGTGTAATCCACAGCAATACAAAGGCCGATGCAGATACGCAAAATCATCAAAATTTCGACACTTGATGTAAAAAGTTGAAGAATAGAAAGTATAGAAAATAACGCCATATCTAACATCAACAATTTGCTTCTTCCAATTTTATCCGCAACATTACCAACAACAAGGCTCCCTGCAAGTCCGATCAGCGTTCCGGCTCCCAACAACCCAACCCAAAAAGTGCTTAACCCCAATTTATCCTGAGCTTGTGTTACTGCTGTGCCTGCAATACCCAAAGCATACCCACATGCAATCTGGCCTAGAATAGTACAGACATATAGCTTCAGATGGAATTTCGTAAATGGGGCTTCTTTGTAATTCATATTCATTTTTTTCTCCTTTATATTCATTCTTTTCTCCTTTCGTTTGATTTGTCAATATTTTAACAGTTAATTATTAAAAACGGAAATATCTAAATTAAATACTGCTATTCGAAAAATAAATAGTACATATGATATTGCTTGATGAATTTAGTTTTGCACTTAACACAGCATTTTCACTAATTTTCTCATCAATTGTTTTCATTTATACTAGCTACTTTTCCTACTGAACGGACAAAAAGCGGACGAAATTAATTCGTCCGCTCATACACTAAAGTAATGAAAAATCTAAACTCTGATATTATTAAACTCTTTCTTATTCACCGGGGTGCTTTCTGTCTTTAAAAGAAGATTCCTGAGGACCTCTTTGATCTTTCTTTGCAATATACAAACTGCCTGTTGCAGTACCACAAAGTACAGGAGGTTCACAAGCTGTTGCACGTGTATCCTGAGGATTTGTGATATCAACCATTGTAGCAACTTTCCATGCTTCAAATTTACATGTATAGGATTGGTTGCCAACTTTTTCAATCCATCCGTGGTATTCCATGAAATCACCAACATATACAGGCGCTGTGAATTCGATATCTTTGTAGCCCAAGAACAAGCTGATGTCACCATCAACATAAACCATTAATTCTGTACCAACGTCACCCCACTGATTCACGATTCTAGCGCCGTTTACTAAATTTCCGGTATAGTGAGCATCTTTTGCGCTCATCATTAAATGATGTACAACCTTTTTACCTACCATAATTACTTCCTCCTTTTCATTCTCGTCAGCAAACTAAACAATGTACCAATTTGGGTCTATGAATATGTAATAAAGAAAACTGTCTCAGAAAGGAGTTTTTTATTAATCCCGTTTTTTATTTGTTAATCTAGACATCTTTCAAATATTTTTCGGCATGACACTTTGAGAGGGAATTTGAATAATGTCTATCATTAAACCTGTCTATTCGGGTTCCTCCTATCAATTCCGCTTATCTTATAAGCTAAAAACTCTGATTTATTCATAATCCTTCTCATCACTCCGTTCTTTCATAGACCCATTAATCTAAAAAATAGGTGTTATTACTTTTTAAAAATGCCCGCAGCATCCGGTGCTTTTACATTAAGGGGCATTGCAATTTTAGATACATTAATCAGGTGGATATAGTCTACATTTCCTGCCAAAATATTATTTCCCCATGTACCACAGCCTTCAGAAACCGCAGGTGCAAGACCATTAGTTGCAGGTCCCCATGCATCCGGTGTGGGCTGGTTCACTAACAGACGTGATACAGGCAATTTTTCACCGGCATATCTGATATGTTCCTGATTATTGCTATACAGCCCAGCGGTATGGCCAATCCCCCCGGATTCTTTCATGTTTGTAACTGCAATATCCACAGCTTCTTCAAAAGTGCCATAGCTCTTCAATACTACAATAGGCCCCATGATTTCCTTATTCAGAACATCTTCCTTGCCTACCCCATCTGTTTTAACTGCAATTACTTTTGTTGTATTAGGGACAGTAAAACCGGCTTCTTTCGCAAGCACTGGTGCATCTAATCCTAATAAATTAGAATTTACTTTTCCATCTGTGAATAACGTCTCTCGGAACTTATCTACGTCAGCTTTTTTATCATATAAAGCAACATCTTCTTTTCTTAAAGCATCAAAAAACTTGTCTTCACTTTCCTGAGGATAGAGTAACAGATTATCGCCGTCGCAAAGGATACCATTATCACTGGAAACAGCCACAACGGAGAGCTTCGCTGCTGTCTCAATGTCATAATCTCTATCTAAAATTACAGGAGGGTTACCGGGGCCTACGCCATATGCCGGAGTTCCGCTTGAGTATGCAGCTTTCGTCAGTCCGGGGCCTCCAGTTGCAACAACTAAATCGCATAATTCCATCAGCTCTCTAGACTTTTCTACTGTAGTATCTTCAACCACTTGAAGTAAATCCTTTGGTGCACCGTTTTTCTCTAAAACCTCACGAATCAATTCAATCGTTCTGGTTGTTGTTCTTTCTGCACGGGGCGCAGGTGAAACGATGAGCGCATTTTTGCCCTTTAAAGCATGCATAAAATTTCCCAATGGTGTAATGGTAGGGTTGGTTGCAGGCGTAATCGCACCAACAACGCCTACTGGGTGTGCAACTTCCATGATGCCCTGCTCGGGGATTTCATTGATGATACCAACAGATTTTTTATCTTTCAGATAGTCCCAGAAAACAGCAGCTGTATCTGTGTTTTTGCAAATCTTATCTTCGTATTTGCCCAATCTTGTTTCATCAACAGCCATCTTTGCAAGAGGCTCTGCATTTTCATAAATGATCTTTGCGCTTTCATAAACCAGATGATCAACTTGTTCCTGTGTATAATCGCTGATCTCAGCGAATGCTTTTCGTGCATTATCAATCTTTGCTTGAATAGTCATATTCATTCTCCTTTTTTATTTCTTATCTGAAGTTATAAAATTAAATCCAACCGTTGTATGGTCTTTGGGTTGTTGCATTATGAAGCCAATTAATTAAGGTAATAAAATCAAATACCGGTAATTGTGTCGCTTCCTGCACCGCATAAGCATAGGGTGGCATATCACTGCATTCCAGCAAAATGGCCCCTAAATCATCATTTTCTTCCACTAATTCCCGAGCGAGTGCTACAATTTCTTCTTTCGCAATACTATTATCAAAATAGCCCCTCATATTAACAACGGTAGCAAACTCTTTTGTCTTTAAAGCATCCTTAATTATAAGATTGTCTTTGTTTACCACTCCGCAACTCTCTAAAAGCGCATCCGTCATAGAGTCTTTATTTGCAGTTAAGATTCCGATTTTCTGTCCCGGTTTAATTAATGTTTGAATCCACGGTATCTGCACTAAACTACTCATGGCAACAGGAACATCAACTGCCTCACGAACTTGCTTCTGATAATTTCCAAAGAAACCACAAGCGCTGCAAATGGCTCTTACCCCTTCGTTTTCAACCATAGATTTCGCCGCCGAAATAATGTCATCCAAAATCGTAGGATCATTATTAAAAAGGCGATCATTTGTTAAATTGGAAACGGCTTTCATTCTAACCGGAAAATTATACGTATATGCATTCACTACATTTCCCGGTAAAATTGGGTAATTAATGTTTTCTATATATACAATCCCGACTGCATACCCCGCCACTTGTTGTCCTTGTATCCCTTTGTAAAAACCTCCGTCACTGCCATGTGTTAAATAACCATAACGCCTTCCGTCCATATATTTACTCATACAAGACCTCCTCTGTCGAGAATCTTTATTTTACTTTGTAACCAAGTTTTTTAAGTTCTTCACGCATTTTTGCTCTTATTTCATCACTGGGCTGTGTAAGAGGCTTTCTTACAATACCTCCCGGTAAACCAATGGCATCCAAACCAGCCTTTACTGGACCCGGATATGGCTCTGCTTCCATTAAATCATAAAAGGGAACAAGTTTTTGATTCAATTCTGCTGCTGCTCTAAAATCATTTTTAACAACTGCCAAATCATACATCTCTCTCATTTCCTTTGGTAAAAGATTAAAAAGAATAGAAAATGCACTCTTGGAGCCCAGTGAATATGTGGGCATAAGAAGATGTTCTTCCGCCTCCATAACAGCAAAATCCGGAATATCGTTTACTGCTGCATATGTTTGGCTTGTATGACGCTCATCAATGGTTTCTTTTACAGCAACGATATTATCAATCAATGCCAATCTACGGATAAATTCAGGAGAGAGTTCAACGCAAGTTGGACCGGGATTATGATAAATTACAATGCCAATTTTAGAGCCTTCTGCGATTTCTTTGAAGAATTCATAAATGCCTTCTTCACTTGTCTGCTGATAAAATGGCGGCAGTACCAAACCCCATTTTGCTCCACAATCAGCTGCATAATTTGTCAATTCAATGGTTTCTTTTGCTGTGTATTCCCCCGTTCCTGCCATAACAGGGACTCTACCATTGGCAATCTCACAGCCTTTTTTAATAAGCTCTTTTCTTTCTTCCAACGACATCATATGATATTCGCCGGTACTTCCTCCAACCAAGATTCCATGCATTCCATTTTCGATTGTGTAATCAATAATGGTCTTATATGCATCAAAATTGATGCTTTCATCTGCATGAAATGGGGTAACCAGTGGTACAAATAATCCAATTGGTGCTTTGCTCATAATTCATTCCTCCTAATATGTAAAAAATATTTTATTTGTAACGACTAAAGCTAAAGGGTGTAACATCCATACAAGGTTCTTCGCCTGCAATCATTTCAGAAATCAATCTTCCCGTTAAAGGTGCCATGGAAATACCATCCCCTTCATGCCCTGCGGCAATATAATATCCAGGAATTTCTTTCACATGTGTAATCAAAGGCAAATGTTCTTCGATAAACGGTCTAACACCTGCGTAAGAACGGATACAGTTTATATTCTTCAAAATAGGAAAGAAACGAACTGCTCTCTTGGCAATTACACGAATAATATCAATCTCTGCATCTACATCATATCCATCAAAGTTACGGCTACTGCCAATAAGTACGTTATTTCCTGCGGAAGGTTCGATGGTAAAAGCAACATTATATTTTTCAACTTCAGGATCTCTTTCGCATTGAATATCGTCAAACTTAGATACCATATAGCCAAATTCATGAATTTTTTGCTTACAAATCGGGAAGCCTGCGCCTGAAATTAAAATAACTCCCTTTCTTGGTTTAATAGGAATATCAATTCCAACCATTTTTCCGATTTCGGGTGCCCAAACACCACAACAATTCACCACTTTATTTGTCTTAAGAATCCCATTATCTGTCTCTACACCAACTACGTTATTATCAGCATCACGCCTAATATCCGTTACCGTTGTGTGTGTGTAAACATCTAGACCTTTTCCTTGAACCGCATCCACAAAGGCAAAGCATAGCTTGTAGGGATTCACTCCGCAACATTCATGGCTAAACAAACCACCTTTTAAATCTGTTGCAAGGAAAGGTTCTTTCTCCAAAAGTTCCTCAGGATTTAAAATATCGATGGCATAGCCTTCTGCAATTAAATCATTTGCATATTTTGTTGCAATTTCCATTTCCTGATCCGTTTCACAAAGGTGCAAGCTACCATTTTGGTGGAATTCAAAATCATAATTCAATTCTTTTTCCAACTCTTTGAATCTTTGGATGCTGGCATAGCCCATTGCGGCATCAATGCCGGGCATTTTGTCGGGAATAAGAGCTACGGCATCACAATGACTGGATGTTTCTCGTGCAAGATCCTTTTTTTCAACAAGCGCAACTTGAAAGCCCTTTTTTACAAGATGGTATGCACAACTTGTACCAATTACACCAGCTCCAACAATTACAACATCATAAGTCTTATTCATCCAGATCACCTCCTAATGTTCCAAAAGTGACTGGCCGTTGTGGTGTTCTTGGTGTTGAAAATCCAATATCAGCTGGGCTATTTCCTAATTCCTGGCGGATGATTTGGTTGACAAGCGCTTCACAAGTACGTCCCTGGCACAGCCCCATCCCTGCTCTTGTACGCAATTTGACACCCGTAATATCCGTCGCACCTTGTCGAATTGCCTCTCTGATCTCTCCAGCCGTAATTTCTTCACAGCGGCAAACCAAAACATCATCAGCTAATTTTTCTGACATAATTTCTTCTTTACTTGACTGATGTTGTTTATCACGATAAATACTTCTTACTTCATCAACATATTCAATCGGTACTTCCAAGGTAATAACGGTAGTTCTGTCTGCCTTTTGTGTATTTGTTATTTTTAAAATTTTTCCTTCGCATACGTGTTTCCCGCCTCTGTTTGCCGCTTTAACGATATCATCTACTTTAAAGGAATGGTTATATTCATAAGGAAAAGTAACTTTTCCATAGCTGTCAGAATAAGATTTATCCAACACAAATATTGCAAGACCTGAGCAAGCAGAAACGCACGTGGTGCAGCCATTACATTTATTCACATCTATTTTGGGAAGATTTGAAATATTTTCTCCAATATGAATTGCTTTAAAAGGACAAGCAGTTTCACATGGGTTGCAAGGGATATCCTGAACACATTCAGCCACTGCAACAGGGCCTTTTTTCATTCTTTCTTCTGACGGGTAGCGTCCCATTTCAACTAAATCTGCTTTTGTCAGAATGCCAGTTTCACTCAACTTCATCTGTCATCACCTCAACCTTCCATCACTTTTTTGTACTCTAGTAACTGTCTTTCTTTTGCCGCTGTACGTTCTGCGCCATGAGCTCCCTCACGCAACCCCGCTAATCGTCCCCACGCCTCTTTTTTCATTTGTTCCGCTTTATCTTCTTCTAAATAACCTAACGCTTGTGCAATTGCAATGCCGCAGACTTTTCCTTCTTCGATTGCAGTGTTAGCCTCTTCTACACCGGAAGCATCACCAGCAACATAAACATCCTTGGTTGTCGTTTCCATGCTGTAATTATGGCATGGTGCCCATCCCCCTAAGAATCTATCATTCATCAAATGACAGTTGCCCATGTAGCTCATTCCGATTAATGGCTTTAATCCCGCACCGATGGTAATAGTATCAACATCCAAAGTGATCTCTGTCCCCGGTTCTGTAGACCAATCAGGATTCACTTTAGCAATAACTGCTTTGTTTACTCTCTCATCCCCGCTAGCCTCCACAATTGTATAGCCAGTGTAAATAGGAATCCCCTCTCTTGTCAGCTTTGACGCATGCACGGCATAGCCGTTAATTTTGGGCTGTGCTTCAACAATTCCAACAATTTCAGCACCTGCTTGCATTAATTGATAGGAAACAATCAAACCAACATTTCCTGAGCCAATCATAAGAACCTTTTTTCCCGGAAGAACTCTATGGAAATTAGCCATAGTTTGCGCCGCACCGGCACCCATTACTCCGGGTAATGTCCAGCCGGGAAAACGAACTGCATTTTCCGATGCACCCGTAGCAATCACAATTTTCTTTGCTTGAATTTTTTCTAGCTTATGCTCTGTAAGATTCTTTTTCACATCTATCGCTACAACATTATCCTTATACATACCAATGACAAGGCTATTCAGCCATATATCTACGCCAAGTTTCTCACAGCGCTCAAGCAATTCCTGCCCGATATTCATACCTCTAATCCCTGCACGATGCATACTTGAACCAAAAAATTTATGTATCTGTTTAAAAAGCTGTCCGCCCGCTTTCTCATTGGCATCAACAATAACAACCTTGACACCTGCCTCTGCCGCTTCAATTGCTGCCGAAAGTCCGGCTGGGCCACCACCTATAACAAGCATTTCACATTGTTTCATTTGTCACCCCTCCAGCTTCCTAAACCATCTTGCACATCTACTGTCATTCCTTCTTCCACCGGCGTAATACATGTACGAACACCAGGGATTCCGTTGACAACCATCATACAGTCAGTGCATTGACCTATTCCGCAAAAAATCCCACGTGGTTCATGTTTTTTTGCTGTATAACGGTTAACAATTATCCCCTCCGCCAACAATGCTGCCAGAATCATTTCGCCTTTTTTTGCCTTCATGGGTTTTCCATTCACAATGATATTTACCCATTCAATATTTTGCATCTCACCTAAAACAGGATGCGAAACTACTCTCATAAAAAAGCTCCTTCCTATATTTCGTTAAAATTTATATTATTCTTCTTCAGAATGCTTCTCTCCAGTAGTGATGCATTTAAAAAGAAGATATCCTGCACTGCCGTAAAGCAAAAGAACTATTAAAGTTAAAGTAATAATTGTACTTGTTGACATATTTGTTTTCCTCCTTCTTAACTTAACAGCATTAATAAGAAAACTTATCAGTAATTATAAAAATGGAAATAGTGAATTAAGCATCATGATTAGCATAATTGGAATGGCCACAAATTTTGTAAAGTATGTATACCATTTTCCAAGCTGAATATCACTTGTCGGATTAAGATATTCCGTTCTGATTCTTTCAACACCAAATACCCAGCCGAATACAATTGCACCAACACCTGCACTTACTATAAACACATAATTTCCCGATACCATGTTCCAGAAGTCGAAAAATGCTGTGCTGTAAACCGCTATTACTGCCGCAATAACATTCAAACCGCCAAAAATAAAAACTGTCTTTAATCTGCTCCAGTTGAAGCTGCCTATGAAGGATGCCACAATAACCTCAAGCTGTGCAATCGCTGAAGTAATACCTGCAAAGAATATTGCAACAAATACAAGTACCCCAAGCAATGCGCCGGCCGGAAGCAATTCGAAGAGAGAAGGAAGTACAACGAAAATCAACTTAGAACCGGATTCCGGGTTCAACCCCATGGCGATGCAGGCAGGAATAATTGCCATACCCGCTAGTACACCAATGCTTGTGTCAAGGAGTGCAACTGTCAGCATATTCATTGTTACATCGCTTTTTTTATTCAAATGACTTCCGTATGTAAGGATGCATCCGGCACCAACACCAACCGAGAAACATGCCTGACCCATGGCCGCTACCCACACATCAAAACTAAGTAATTTTGAAAAATCAGGTTTGAACATAAACTCGTAACCCGCTTCAATGCCATCAATAAAGAAAACACCAAATAAAATTGCGATTAAAAGGAATGCAATCATAAGAGGCATCATAACCTTACTAACGGCCTCAATCCCTTTTTCAACCCCTTTGTAAACAACAAAACTTACAAAAAGTACAAGAACTACTGATATTATTGCAAGAAGTGCGTAGTTAGCAGTTAACTTATCATAAATTTCTACTGCCGGAACTGTATTCCACATACTTGTTGCACTAGCAAATGCAAAAAAAACACTTGCGCCTACTATAAAAAAGAAATAAAAGTTCATTGAATAATAACCAAAAGAAAAAAGTCCACCGACCGCCCTACCAGCTTTCCTGCTGCGTAGTGTTTCAGAATATACATCAATAAGACCTTTGCCAAATCCTTTACCAATACCACATTCCATAATAGCAAGAGGCACAACTACAATAACAATACAAAGTAAATAAGCAAGAACGAAGGCACCTCCACCATATTGTCCAACCATATAAGGAAAACGCCATACATTTCCCATACCAACACACATACCTGCCATCGACATTATGGCACCAAATCGTCCTGCATAACTTTCTGCTCTTCCATTTGCATTTGAATTACTCACTTACATTTCCCCTTTCAAATTAATTCTTAAAAGTAAAATATTTTTTGCTTTTACATCAGGGTTTTCTAAAAGACATTAGAAATGTCACAGCATCTTATAGCCTTGACGCTGAAAACTTGGAATTACATTCACCACGTTTTGTTACATATGCCGAAGAATTGCGCATGATAGGCAACTCATTCTTTATTAACTTAAATTTCACTTTTTCTAATTTGTCGACTTTTTTATTTAACAGCAATTGAAATTTTAACGAAATATTTCTCATCTTTACAGCAAGAAATATTACTTTAAGATAGTCTTGATTTTTTTTCGGTTCAGTTGTATAATGAGTACGCTCAATCGATGGAGCAATGAAACCAGGGCTGAGTGTTGCTTGTATGAGCCTTGCAGGGATCTTCATAGCATAAGCTTCACTCTTCCTTGCTTTTTTATAACAAAATTCCTGATTCATTGTTTTTTGAAGCTTTAAATCCTTCGACATGCAAACAGATACCTCCTTTCTTAAATAAATTTTTTATAATAAAACCGGATTTTAAAGGAATACATATTGTAAAAAAAGCATCTAAAAAATTCACAACAACATTTTTTATTAATTATGTTGTTTGTGCAACATTTTTATTAAAATCCAGTTGTTACTATTTTTAACTAGAAACATGTGAACAATTCGCACTGCAATAATGATTAATCTTGTTATTATTTTATAAATAATAACCACATGTGTCCATATCTTTTTTTGTCTTATACATTGCAAATATTGTTCATTTGTTTTGCTGAAAATACAAACAGGACTATTTAAGAAAAAGAGGTGCTTTGTAATGGAAGCCAAATACTTATCCCATGACAATATTTATCCCAGTAAAAAAAGATACACTTTGTTTTTTTACGATGACAAGTATGAATATGCTTATGGAAAACATCTGCAGTATCACGATTTTTATGAAGTACAATTGGTACAAGCCAAAAATAATGATAAAAATGAGATCCTAGGATATATCACTTTAGAAAATCAAGAATATCCATTATATAACAATAATTTGATACTGGTGAATCTTTTTGAAAAACATAAAATAGATATTACCAGTAAAAATTGCTATCGATATTGCCTTGATATATCACCGAATATTATACATTTTGCCTCATCGCAAGAATCGAATCTTTTAAATATTTTCAGCAATAAAAATAATATTTACCCTATTAGACAATTAGAAGACCATACAGCCAACGCATTAATCGGCTTGTTTAAAAGCTTTCATGGTGCAAACATCGTAAACGGCTTCGACATATTCGAAAAAGGATTGATTCTTTTAATACTTTCTCATATATTTGAAAATTATCATGATGACTTAAAAAACAAAACTGCGAACTCTAAACACATGACACTAATTTTTGACATTATTCAATTTATTGATGTTAATATTGAAAATACAATATCATTAGAATCATTGTCGAATGAGTTGCATTTTAGCACATACTATTTATGTCATATTTTTAAAAAGTACACTGGTTTTACTCTAGGCAAATATATTCTAGACAAGAAAATTGAAATTGCAAAAAAGATTTTGCTGACCCATGATGCTGCGGACGTTGCAAAAACCATGGGATTTGATAACTATAGTAATTTCTTCCGAGCTTTTAAAAAGACAACAGGTATGTCACCATCGGAATACAAAAAGATTTCTATGAGAATAAACAAATAAAAGAGCTGTTCCTTTATTGGAACAACTCTTTTATTTGTTTAAGTAAAACTTATGTCTAAAGCTGTATATATTAATCGGACCTCTCCAATTAACTTTAAGTAATATTTTTATATTTTATCTCTTATTTAGTATTAACCAAAATAAGAGGAAGATACATACCCCAGTGGCTCTGCTTCGCCTACTTCTCCGTTCTCTATTTCCGCTACAAACAGAAAATGATCACCTGCATCAAATGTCTCAACTACTTTGCACGTCATTTGTGCTGCGCAGTTTCTTATAACCGGCAACCCTTCTTCGTTTAATTCGTAATTTACCCGTTCAGATTTATTTACATCCTTCCCTGACTGAAATCCACATACTTTCGCAACATTTTCTTGTCCTTTTGTTAATACTGATACAGTAAATATTCCCTGCTTTTTAATTAAATCAGCGCTATAACGAGATTTATCAACAGAGACTGCAATTTTGCATGGAGAAAAGGATACTTGTGTTATCCATGCTGCCGTCATAAAATTATATGTATCTTTCATCTTTGTTCCAATGATATAAATTCCTTGTGATATCGTATTCATCAATTTTAATTTATTTGACATATACACCCTTCTTTCTATCCTTTTTATAAAAATACTTTTTTATTATAATTCTAGGAATATTGCCTTTGTTTGTCTATATCTTTTTTTGTTCAAAAGATTGCATATATTGCTCATATTTTAAATAGAACTCCGTTATCCAAACCTAGTCTAATATAGATACAACAACATTTTATAGTTTAATAAAGTACATACATGTAAGCCTCATACTCTTATCATAAAGTCCCACACCTTACGCAACACGTTGTGGCTACAGAAGTAAATTTTATAAATAGTGTTGCAGTTTTGCTTAACTAGGTCAACAATCAATTTGTTATTTCATCCTGTAAATCTTTATATCAACCATTTATATCATAGCTACTTTTTCCATCGTAACCAGTTGAATATGCTTCATCCAAAACAAACTTATTTGATTCCTCATATAAAAGGGTAGCTTGTGCGGAAAGCTCTTCACTGGAAGCAGAACTTTGTTCTGCCGTTGCAGCATTCGTCTGAATAACCGAAGAAATTTGCCCAACACCATGATTTACCTGTTCAATAAAGTTTGCTTGCTCTTGCGTACCATTTTGTATTTCAGCAATAACAGATTGAACCTTTTCGGTATGTATTGCTGCTTCCCTCAAAGCTTGAGCAGTAGACTCTGTTATTCCAGAACCATGACGAACCACCTCCATTGATGATAAAATAAGCTCTTCTGTTTGTTTTGCTGCATCTGCAGAGCGTGCCGCAAGGTTTCTAACCTCTTCCGCAACAACAGCAAAGCCTTTTCCTGCAGAACCCGCTCTTGCAGCCTCAACCGCTGCATTAAGCGCAAGGATATTTGTTTGAAAAGCAATATCATCAATTGCCTTAATGATCTTTTGAATTTCTTTTGAGGAATCATTAATTTCTTTCATAGAAGTAAGCATTTCTTCCATATGATGATTGCTTTGTTCAACTTTATTATTTGCCTCAACAATATAATTAGTTGCCAAAATAACCTTCTTCATATTATAATTGGCTTTATCAGAAATCTCTGCGATAGATGCCGAAAGCTCCTGAATCGAACTTGCTTGTTCTGTGGAACCTGCCGCAAGATCCTGTGCAGCTGTAGAAATTTGAGCAGCACCACTGTCTACCTGTTCTGCAGAATTCTGAATCTGAGAAAGTGTTTGGCTAAGAGATTTCGAAATCCCAATTAAACCTATTTTAATTGCTTCAAATTCCCCTGCATAATCCTGATTAAGCTGAATCCTCATATCTCCTTGGGCCATTGTCCCCAGAACATAAGTAATTTCATTTATGTAGTCAATATATCCTCTCAAACGCAAAATAATTCTATTAACCGATTCTGCTACCTGACCAACTTCATCACGCGTTTCAATTTCTAGTTTTACATCTAAGTTTCCGTCTGCAATCTCATTTGCAACATCATTAAGTTTCTTAAGCGGCGAAATTATACTTTTTCCCATTAAAAACAAAATTAAAACTAAAACAAATAGGGCAAGGGTAAAAATTATAAGCATTGTTGTGTTTAATGCACTCATGGATTTGTTATATTCTAGATCAGGGAGACCGGAAATAACAGTCCAACCAGTATCTCCAACAATAGAAATGTAACCATGTACATGTTCGCCTTCTAACACATAATCAACAAAACCTTGGGTTCCTTTCGATAACGCCTCAGAAATATCTTCAGAAATATCTAAGTCCTTAATATTTTTGCCAAGGTTATTTGAATTAGGATGACAGAGAACTTTTCCATCTCTCGTTGTAAGGATAAAAAAACCGCTTTCGCCAATCTTATTCTTATTAATAATGCTTTCCAGTTTTGTCAAACTAAAATCTGCACCTGCAAAACCAATTATTTTACTTCCCGTACTATCGAATACAGGTGCCATGATACTTGTTACTTCTTCATTAGATGCTGCATCTGTATAAGGTTCTGTCATAATCAATGTCCCCGCCGCCATTGCATCCTTATACCAAGGCCGTTCAGTAATTCGGAAAGTATCATCCGATAAAACGCCTCCCGACAACATATAGGTACTGGAGTCTATGTCATTAACCCATACAGAAACTAATGCGTCAGATTCTTTAAATATATTATCGAGGGTTTTTAAAACTTTATTGTAGCTTTCAGAAGTATTAAAGTGATCCCCTGCTTTTGTTTCCTCGAGAATATCAATAGTTTGTGTGTTAGCCGCTAAAGCCAATGACATTTGCCTATATTTCAAAAAATAGGTGTCAACTTGAGCCGTAGCGAGAATTGAAGATTTCTCCAAATCAGTATTTGTTAAAGTAGAAACAGACTTCCCGACTACATTGGTAATAACTATTGCAACAACAATAAAACAAAGTAACATTGGCACACCAACTAAACCTAAAAATTTAGTTAAAAGGCCCTTAATCCCTATCCCGCCCCCTTTTCTATTTTCTTGCTTTTTACGAATCCTTCCAAACATTAATAATTCCCCTCTTTTCCTTTGTAAATAAATTTATATCCTTTAAAATCCACTACTTTTATAAAAAAATCATTATAATTCACTTTCAGCAGACTTTACACCACGTGTATAAAACAAAGCTATGAAAAGCGAAATAATCCCCGTTATCATTTTTGATACAATAAATGGAGCAATGCATGTTGGTTCAATCCCGAGAACAAAGCTCATCTGGCTGCCTAAAATTGCTGAAATAGCCACCGTCCATGTAGCATTTATAATAATTCCGCGATTACTCATTTTATCAATCGAGGCAATCATCGGAACATTGCTTGCCATTGTAATCAATAACCCGCTCGTATCAGCTACTGTAAATCCAAATTTTTCGCCAATAACCGAAAGCGGTTTTTTCAGTATTTTAGTAATAAGCTCAATAATCGGCAAACTTCCTACCAGAAATATGATCATACCACATACAATTTCCATGCTCTCCATAATTGGGATAAATCCAGATATGAGCGGTACCTCTGTTAAATAGGTGACAAAACCCAATATTATACCTATGATTCCTATCTTGGTAAGCAAAAAACCGAGACCATCAAAAACCTTAAGCGTTTGTTTTGGGTGAAATCGAAATCCCAAAACCACGATAAAAGATAAAATGATAACCGGAATATTATTTATTAATACTTCACCTATTCCAATTCCCAATAAAAGCCCACCGATGACACTTCCTATGGGAATTGCAATTAATCCATAAAGCAAACCTCTGTTAAATAAAGGAAGTTTTTCTTTTTTTATTAGCCCTGCAGCAACGGGTATCGTAAAAATCAGTGTTCCACCAAACATAGATGATGTGATCAACCCAATCATTTTTCCTACTTCTGAAGAATCCGCCAGGGACATCGCAAGATGATATCCACCCATGTCAATACTTAAAAACATACCAAAAACAGCCGGATCCACATCAAAAAATTGAAAAACAGGAACAATCAAAGGTTTGAGAATATTTGCTATTACTGGTGCAATTGACATAATCCCAATCATAGATAAAAACATTTGTCCCGCTATTGTAAAGCCACTTTCGAACTTCTCACCAACAGAATGATGTTTGTTAAATAAAAAATCAATACCCCCAATTATGATTCCTATGGTCATGATTCCTTTAATTATTTGATATGTATTCATCACTCACCTCTTATTTTAAATGAAAGATATTTTGTATTAGTTCAAACGAAACAAATTCCCAATTCTCTCAAAGCAAACAAATTTTTTATACAAGGACGTTGCTTTTTCATCGTTTTAGCCTACAAGTTAGATGCATATCACTATATCAAATTAAACTATCCTATAATATATAGTATCTCTTAACACTTACATATGTCTATGTCATAAGTTGTCATATATATTGCAAATATTGCTCATTTTTCTCTTCTATATTTTTTCTTCTTTTTCTGTTATGTCACAAAATTAATCGTATGTATCAAGTTTTATTTGTGTGTTTTTATTATTTAGATAAACTAAAATTTAGCTTCTTCCATATCACACGCAACAAATATAATACTAACAATACTCCCCAAGAAAAAGCCTCCGCATAAGCAATAATCATATTGTCAAAAAACGCAGCTAAAGAATATGAAAGGAGGATACGGGATAATAGAGATAGTATACCCGCAATACTGGAATAAAGAACGTCACCTATACCTTCTAAATAACCACGTACCGCAGTTGCAAGACCAAAAACTATGTAAAAGCTGGCGATTCGATGAAAGAAGTCCTTACCAATCTCTGTGGCTTCCGCTCCCGTGCCAAACATCGCAATGAGATGGCCTCCCGACGGTATCACTAAGAGTGTCAATATCAAAGCCACCATGGTCATTAAGACCATTCCCACAAAGAATATTTTGTAAGCACGTTTATTTTGTCCTGCACCATGGCTCTGTGCAACAATAGTGGAAATACCAGAACCAAGGTTGATAATTGGAATTAAAACAATGGAATCAACACGATACGCTGTAGTTATAGCTGCAACGGTCTGCGTTCCAAAGCCATTCATAAAATCTTGTAGTATCAAGCTGCCAAATGCACTAACGCTAGATTGTACCATAGGTGGAAATCCCAAGCGTAAGCCGTGAACCAACGCCTTCCGATCTAGCGAACGTTTACCCGGATAGAAACGCAAAAGGGGATGCTTACTGATGCTATAAGTCACGAGAAATATCGTCATCGCCGCTTGCGAAATGACTGTTGCAACTGCTGCACCTATAACACCCAAATGAAGCAAAACAACAAATAAAACATCCAAAATTACATTTACTACTGAGGAAAGCAAAACAGCTAAAAAGGGAGTACGGCTGTCCCCAATGCCACGAAGTGCAGCAGCGTAAACATTATATACAGCAAGAAAAGGGATACCAAGGAAAATAATTCGCAAATATTGCTCTGCCAAATATATCGTATCCCATGTCGTGTGCAGCATACGAAGTAATGGGAAGGTCAGTCCTATTCCTACGGCAGCAAGTAGGACAAAGACAGCGCCAAGAAGCATTGAAAAAGTTGCAAGTATTTTCGGTATGGATGCGATTTCTTTACTGCCAAATTTTTGCGCAAACAAGATCGAAAGTCCGAGTGTAAATCCGGTTATTACCATAAGGTAAAGGTTTATAACCGTGCTGGTTGCCCCGATTGCCGCCAATGAAATTTCTCCATTCACATTACCAATAATAAATGCGTCTGCCCAGTTGTAAAGTTGTTGTAGTATGCCGCTAAGAATAAGCGGTATGCTAAATTTTATCAATGTATATGCAATATTTTTTAAATCACTTTGCTTTTTACTCCAAATCATTTTCTCCCTCTTCCTGAATAAAAAAAACCGTATGCAAGATTAGCCTGCATACGGTAGGTGCTCACCCGATAGATTTATTTTTATTATAGCGAATTCCTAAAAAACATTCAAGGGATAAATAACAGTTTGCATAGCTACTATGCTTATTTATAACCCATACCCTCCATTCCTTTTTGTTTCCTCCTACAATGTAAATTGCCAAAAAACAAACTTTCTGTCAATATGGATATTATAGATTCTGAAAGCCACCCTTATATAACTCGAAGCAATGTCTTGGCAATAAAAATAAATTTAAGAAACTTTACAGATAATTAAGCATAGAAAAAGCGAACGAAATTAATTCGTCCGCCCAAAAAATAGACATTTTTCAAAAAAATATAATATACATCTGAGAGTGACTTTGAAACCTTGTGTAAACCGTTCCTTATTGATGGTCTGTATGACAACGATCCACGCTTGCATCCAGGTGCAAAGAGGATTGAGCATATCGAACACATAGATGACAGCGTTTATGCTCTGACTGGTGGAGCCGGATCAAGGCGCGGTACAGGCGGAACGAGGACAAAGCTGCAGGCAGCATTCCTTGCTGCTGCACAAGGAATAGATACCCTCATTACTAACGACAAGAACCCTCACGCATTATATGATATTGTCAGAGGCAAGAGTGCCGGAACAGTGTTTGTTGGAAGGTGCAGACTAGCCGGTGGTTTTGTCAAGCTAAAACGAACAGTAAAATGAGTGCGGCCTAATTGCCGCACTCAATGCTAATTGAAGTAAAGACTTCTAAAATATCCTCTACCATCATCTTTTTCTTATCTTCTTCTTCCTTATCCAATACGATACCACCTTTATCCATCATGATTAAGCGGTTTCCGTATTCTACAGCATAACGCAAGTTATGTGTAACCATCATTGCCGTTAATTTTTTCTCTTTTACAACTTTTCCGGTTAAATCCATGATAATTTCCGCTGTTTTTGGATCTAATGCTGCCGTATGCTCATCTAAAATTAAAAATTCAATTGGTGTTAATGTAGACATAATCAAAGCAGCTGCCTGCCGCTGTCCGCCAGACAGCGCTCCCAACTTCACATCCATCTTATTTTCCAACCCAAGACCCAAAATAGATAGTTGCTCTTTATAATAATTTTCCCTTGCCTTATTAACCCCGAAGGACAGTCCAAAAGATTTTCCCTTGTTATCCGCCAAAGACATGTTCTCTAACATCGTTAAATTTGGACAGGTACCCATTGATGGGTTTTGATACACACGCCCAATGGAACGATACCGCTGATAATCCTTCATTTTCGCGATATCTTTGCCTCCAACCAAAACTTCTCCTCCCTCAATGGGAATGCTGCCGCAAATGATATTTAACATGGATGTTTTTCCGCTGCCGTTACTACCAACAATGGAAACAAACTGACCATCAGTAACAGTAAGGTTAAACTTATCAAACAAACACATTTCAGTGATTTGACCCGGATTATAAATTTTAGTGATATTCTTCAACTCAAGCATACTTTGCACCACCCTTCTTTTTTTCACCCAAAATAAGGACAGCCAAAAACAGTACAGCCATAACTAATTTTAAAAGGTTTGCGGGTAGCCCTAAACTTATTGCAACTTGAATGCAAATTTTATAGAAAACACTGCCTACCAAAACAGCGGTGGTTCCCTTGACAAAACTAAAGCGTCTAAATAACGTTGTACCAATGATAACCGTAGCCAAGCCAAATACTACCTGACCCGTCCCCATTGTACTGGCGAAAGCTCTTTGCTCCTGACAAACCACACTGCCACAAAGGGCAACCAGTCCATTGGCAATCACCAATCCCAAAATCTTCATCGTTCCCTTATCTTTGGCAAGGGTTGTAACCAGCGTGCTATTGTCACCCACTGCCCGTAAAAGCAACCCGCTTTTTGTCTTTAAATATAAATCAAGCAGAAGTTTTACAAGCAAAGCAAGAACTAAGGTAACAATAAACTTACGCATCATTAAAGACATTGGCCCTAAAATTACCATCACTGGCTTTGCTGTAAATATGGTATCAATCGCCCGCTCTACTGCCAAGTTGGAACCCGCAATTTGTAGATTAACGGAAAACAGTGCAGTCATAGTTATAATACCAGCCAACAAGTCCCTAACACCCAATCTTACGTGAATAAATCCTGTTGCAAGTCCAGCCAAAGCACCAACAGCAGCTGAAATCAAAAGCACCAGATAAGGATCCATTCCGTTTACCAAAAGTACAGCCGTAATTGCTGCCCCCAAAGGGAAGCTTCCATCCACCGTTAAATCCGGAAAATCCAATATTTTATAGGTGATAAAAACACCATAGGATAGCAGGGCATATATAAAACCTTGCGTAAGTGTACTAATCAATAAGTCAAGAAAAACCATGGTCAAACCTCTTTCTATCCGCTCATTTCCCCGTGCAAAAAATTATTTTTCTGCTTCAATTGCTTTTTCTGCAATGTCAGAGGGAACTGTAATTTCCATATCTGTCAAAGCTTTAGAATTAATGTATGTGTCAAAACTTGTAATTGTTTCGTAAGGCATTTCCTCAGCAGTCGCTTCACCCTTCAAAACCTTAGCTGCCATTGCACCTGTCTGCTTTCCTAGTGCAATATAGTCAATCCCGGCTGAAGCCACACATCCCAATTTAACCTGTTCAATTTCACTTCCATAAACAGGAATTTTGGCGTCATTGGTTTTTTCTAAGATTGAAGGCAATACGCCTACCACGTTATTATCTGTTAAATTTGAAATACAATCTACGCCTTTTGCAATTACGCTGTCTGCAGCCTGCAACACTTCAGCCTGCTGTGTAACACCAACTGCTTCAATGGTAAAGCCATAATCCGGTCCTTTTTCCTTATATTCTTCAATTGCAGATACAGAATTAGGTTCACTTGTTGTATAAAGAATACCTATCGTTTTTGCTTCCGGCTGCAACGCACGAATCAACTCAAGCTGTGCTTCCACAGGAAGCTTATCGCTTGTGCCTGTGATATTACCCGTATCCAAACTTGCCTTCACTGGGTCCGTGATAGCAGTAAAGATTACAGGAATATTTTTATCCTCTGCCGCTGCATAGCAAGCAGTTGCAGAAGGCGTTGCAATGGCGCACATTAAATCCACATTTTTTGCTGAAAAGTTTTGTGCAATCTGTGTTGCAATATTATCATCAAAACCAGCGTTCTGATATTCATAGGTAAAGTCCTTGCCTTCTTCCAAACCACTCTCTTCCAGTCCTTTTAAAAAGCCTTCACGGCAATTATCTAAGGATGCATGCTGTCCGTACTGAGAAATACCGATGACAGGAATATCAGCATTTGCAGTTTCTCCTTCTGTTCCCCCATTATTGTCATTACTGGTTCCACAGCCTGTTAATGCAACCATCCCTAATACTACCGCCATTGTCATTGCTAAAAATTTTTTCATACTACCCTCTCCTTTTTTCTCATCTAAATGGTCTAGTCTCATCTCATCTAAATCATGCAACCGTCCAAGCAGGAAACAAGTATACACAAAATTCCTTGCAATAAAAAAGCCTTATCCCCCTATCATGGGACAAGACTTGGAAATCCTGCGATACCACCCAAATTGACAAAAAATCGTCCACTCATTCACTGTACAAAAATACAGTCCGTCTGGATAACGGGTACGGTTCCCGTCGGGTACTACTTGCCGAAGCTTTCGCCCGCCCTCATAAGTCCATTCACCTAACACTCTGCTGCTGCAATCCCACCATCTGCAACTCTCTGAAAGTGAGCAAAAAGGCTACTCCTCTTAGTCATCGGTTTATTTTAGATATGGTAATTATAGCACGGATTGAAAAAAAGTCAAGAAATTTTTACTCACTTTTTCTAAAACTAGAAGGACTGCTTTTGCAGCCCCTCTAATGCTTTGTCAGATACCTTTTAAAAGTTTTTAAGGAAAGCGTTACCCAATAAGATCCATAAAATAAGCATACTCATTTGCAAAATAAGAAATGTTTTATAACCGGGGAAGTCAATGAAACATAATTATTAACTTTTCATAAGAGTCTTAACGGCAGCATCTTTTCCATCTTACATTTTAAAAAATGATCCCTGACAAATTCTTTTCACCATAGGAAAACTCTTTAATCAACTAGAATTCCTAAAGTATTTATATTTTGGGAATTACCTCCCAAAATGCAAAAGCCCAGAAAAAATTTGAATTTACAAACTTTTTAGGAAGGAACAGGGCTTTTTTTCTCCACCACCTTAAAAACCATAAAACTAAGTTTTTAAGCATAAACCTACCACAACTATAGAATGATTCTCGTTGCAACATCTTCTTTCCATGATATTCTTGCTACCTTAATTATTTATTGGGAATGTGGATCGCTCTTTTCTCCCCTGCCAAAGCCGCTTCACGCACAGCCTCTGTTACCGTTGGATGAGCATGAATGGTGTTAATAACCTCTTCTAATGTTGCTTCCAAACCTATGGCAAGAGCGGCCTCACCAATCATATCAGTTGCCCTTGGTCCGAGAATATGAATTCCTAAAATTTCATTGTATTTCTTACCATAAAGAACTTTAATTGCACCAACACCACCGTTGGCAATCAAGGCTTTTCCATTAGCAAACAAAGGAAAATTCCCAACACCATAATCAATGCCTTTTTCCTTTGCGCCTTCTTCTGTTAAACCTACCCCTGCAAACTCGGGCATAGTGTAAACACAAGAAGGATTTGTTTTGCTGTCAAAGTTCGCTTTATGTCCCAATGCATTTTCCGCCGCAAGTTCCCCTTGGGCAGAGGCAATATGAGCAAGCATAATCTGTCCCAAACAGTCACCAATGGCATAAACATCCTTTGCATTGGTTTCCATAAAATCATTTACCTGAATTTTGCCTCTATCATGACGGATACCTGCTTTATCCAACTGTAACGCCCCAGTATCGGTTCTTCTGCCAACTGCAACTAAAACCTTTTCTGTATGGAAAGCTTTTTTTGTGCCTTTTATATCAACCTGAACTTCTGCTTCTGCGCCTACCATTCCAACGGAAAGAACCTTTGCCTCTGTCAAAATTCCGATACCTTTTTTCTCCATTAAACCACGGAGCATTGCGGTCAATTCACCATCCATCATAGGAAGCAATTTGGGCATAGCTTCAACAATGGTTACTTTTGTGCCAAATGCATTGTAGGCCGTTGCCAATTCCATGCCAATAACACCACCACCGATGACCAAAAGGCTTTTAGGTGGGTTTTCCAAAGAAAGAGCACCCGTGGAATCAATGCAAGCAGGGTTCCCCTCAACGCCGGGAATAGGCGGAATTGCCGGTACAGAACCTGCGGCAATAATAATTTTGTCTGCTTTTATTGTTTCCGCCTTACCATCTTTTTTCTTTACTGAAAGCGTTTTTGTCGCTGTAAAAGATGCTTCACCCTCTACAACCTTTACCTTATTTGCCTTCAACAAACCTGTTACGCCACCCACCAACTGATTTACAACAGCTCTTTTTTTCTCCAGAACTTGTTTCCAGTCATAGCCTTCGGATTTTACTTTAATACCATATTCTGCAGCGTGGTTCATTTCTTCTATAATTTCTGCAGCATGAAGCAACGCTTTTGTAGGGATACATCCAACATTTAAGCAGGTTCCCCCTAATTTATTTTTTTCAACTAATGTTACATCAGCTCCTAGCTGGGCGGCACGAATTGCTGCCACATAACCGCCAGGGCCACCGCCAATCACAATTACACTTGTTTTATTCGCCATAATGATTTATGGGGTGGCTCCATATTTTTAAAATAGAGCCACACCGTTTCCTCCTTTATTTTATACAAAAATTAATTCAGGATTTTCAAGAAGTTGTTTCATATCACCCAAAACTTCTCCAGCTTCTCTACCATCGAAAACTCTATGATCAAAAGTCAGCATCATATGCATCATTGTTCTAGGGCAGAACTCCCCTTTATACTCCACAAACTTTTTCTTTGCTGTGCCGAAGCCCAGAATTCCCACCTGTGGAGGAGAAATAACAGGAGTACCAAAGTCGATATGGAACATACCAACGTTTGTAACGGTAAAGGTTGCTCCCGATTGTTCTCCTCCCACAAGGGTGTCCTCTTTTGCTCTTAAAGCAAGATCACGCAAGCCCTTACTCATTTCAAGCAAGGAATACTGATCTGCATTCTTTAGTACAGGAACTACCAATCCCTCGGCAAGTCCTACTGCCATACCCAAATTTACATAGGGGTAAGAGCTTATTGTTTCACCGTCAAAGGTGGAGTTCAGCATAGGATGTTTTTTCAACATTTTTACAGTTGCAAGCATCAAAATATCGTTTACTGAAATCTTGCAGTCCAAAATGTCTTTTTTCTCAACATACTTCTGACGCATTGCCAACAAGTCTGTTACATCAACTTCCGCAAATACAGTCAATGGTGCCATAATTTCAAAGCACTTTCTCATATTTTTTGCGATGGACTTTCTGCGTCCACTTAAAAGGGTCTTTACTACCTCACCTGATGGCTGTACAGCCTTTACTGGAGGTGCAGATACAGGTGCAGCTTTTGCTGCTTCTAAATATGCGTAAACGTCTTTTGCGACGATTCTTCCGTTAGGGCCTGTGCCTCCCACCAAAGAGAGATCAATCCCCGCACTTTTTGCAATATTTCTTGACAGCCCTGTTGCTCTCACATGTCCATCTTTTGCAACGGCATTGCCCCCCTGGGGAGCAGTTTCTGCCATAGCTAAAGCCACAGATTTATGGCAAACTTCACATTCATTTGCACACATGGCTTGGCTTCCAGGGGTTGCACCCTTTGCAAAAGCATCATAGGCTTCTTTTGTTGCTGCAACATAGGCAACAGTGTGCCCAACCTTAACAGTATCTCCTGTTTTTGCAACCTGGTACAAAATACCGTCAGCTGTTGCTTCACATTCCATGGTGGTTTTTTCATTTTCAAATTCAAAGATAGCTTGACCTTTTTTTACTGCTTCGCCCTCTGCTACCTTCCATTCTCCTACCACACCTTCAATCATAGTTAATCCAGCCTTGGGCATTACAACCTCTGCAGCGTCAACAGATGCACCAGTGGAAGCTGTAGTAGTCGCCACGGGTTCTACTGCCTGAGGAGCTGAACCGCCGTTTTTCATACTTTCGTACTCCTCTTTGCTTACGGCAATGATAGCAACCGCTTCCCCCACCTTTACTACATCCCCTGCATTGGCAACAATATGCAAAATTCCATCTTCATTTGCTTCGCATTCCATGGTGGTTTTTTCGTTTTCAAACTCCATCACCACATCACCTTTTTTTACACTTGCACCCTCTTCCACTTTCCAAATGGCGACGGTGCCTTCTATCATGGTTAACCCAGCCTTGGGCATTACTAATTCAACGCTCATATATTTTATCCATAATCCCCTTTGGATTACAGTTTCCTCCTATTCTGTGGATTTTTTTTGCAGCCTAAATTAGAACAAATTCTTCACTGCCTCTACAATCTTATCTGCATTAGGAATGCAAACCAGTTCCAACGCCACATCGTAAGGCAAAGGAACGTCTAACGCCGCTACTCTTAAAACAGGTCCATCTAATTCATCATACATTTCTTCCTGCATCATAGCTGCAATTTCTGCACCAATACCGCCTGTTTTGTTGCCCTCTTCCACCACAATTGCTCTATGGGTTTTTTCAACGGATTTACGAATGGCTTCTTTATCCAAAGGTGCAATGGTTCTGGGATCCAAAACCTCTACGCTGATACCTTCAGCTGCCAATTTTTCAGCCGCTTCCAACGCTTTTTTCACCATTAAGCCCATGGCAACAATGGTAACATCGGTACCTTCTCTTTTAATATCCGCAACACCGATGGGGATTGTATATTCGCCATCAGGAATATCTTCTTTCACCTGATATAATTGCTTATGTTCAAAGAATAATACAGGGTTGTCATTACGAATAGCACTCTTTAAAAGACCCTTTGCGTCAGCCGCTGTAGAAGGGCTGATAATGATTAACCCGGGTGTATGCATAAACAGGCTCTCCACGCAGTTGGAATGCTCAGCCCCTGCGCCAAAAGCGGAACCTGCTGCCGCACGAATTACCATAGGAATCTTGTATTGGTCACCATGCATAAATCTCCACTTTGCAACACAATGATAAATTTCGCTGAATGCTACCAATAAAAAGTCGGAATACATCAATTCAATACAAGGTCTCAAGCCTACTAACGCCGCGCCTGCTCCAACGCCGATAATTGATGTTTCGGAAATCGGTGTATTTTTTACTCTATCTTCACCAAAAACTTCGTATAAACCTCTTGTAATACCAAAGATACCGCCGTGCTGGGCTACGTCTTCGCCAAACACAACAACCTTTTCATCCTGTTCCATTTCTTCTTTTAAGGCATCTGCAATTGCCTGACCATATGTTACGTGCATAACTGAAAACCTCCTTAGATTTTATCCATCAAATTTAAGCAAAAATATTGTTGAAAAGATCTTCTGCTGTTGCTCTTGGAGATGCTTCTGCAAACTCTACTGCTGCGTCTAACTCAACATCAATCTCTCCATACATTCTTTTGATTTCATCTTCTGTGATAAAATCGTTTTCCAGCATATAGTTTTCCATTCTTTTCACACAGTTTCTCTTTTTCTGCCACTTTTCAGTGATGGCAGGATCCCGATATTTACATTGATCCCCTTCAAAATGGCCTCTCCAGCGGTAATTCTTTGCTTCTAAAATTGCAGGGCCATTGCCGGCACGAACATAATCAGACAATTCCTTCGCTGCCTCATATACAGCAATAACATCTGAACCGTCTACTACCTTTGATGCCATGCCATAGGATGCCGCACGGTCAGCGCCGGGATTTTCCACTGCACAGGATTCATAAATACAAGTAGAAATTGCCCATTGATTGTTATCTAAAACAAAGAGTACAGGTAATTTCCACGCTGCCGCCCAGTTCATTGCCTCATGCACAGGGCCACGGTTGGAAGTGCCATCGCCATAGAAGCAATAAACGATATTATCTTTTGCTTCCATTTTTAATTTATAGGCAGCACCTACGGCAAAACCCATGTCACAACCTAATGTACCGCTCATGCCCAGAACACCCTTGCTGAAATCAGCAATATGATTTACGCCGCCACCGCCACGGGAATTACCATCCTGTCTACCTAAAATTTCAGCATAAATATTTTTAAAAGGCACACCCAAAACATGGGAAATACTTACGACACGGTGGGCAAGTTTAAAATAATCGCCTTCTTTTCTTGAAAAAAGTGTACCAACATGTGTCGCTTCCTGACCAACACCGCTATGAATATGTCCGGGAACGCGTCCTTCTTTATAAATTGCAACCAACTTTTCCTCGGACAATCTAATACCCAATAAATTTCTGTATAAATCTGTTATGAATTCTTTTGAATAAGCCATATTCAGAACCTCCTAATTTAGTTAAATAGAATTCTTACTCATGCCTTATTAACAAGCAACTATTGTGCCAAATATTTTTCAAAAAAATAAAAACCTCTAAATCTAGAGGTTTTTTAAGAATAAATAAATTTCATTGTGAATTAAGTTCTAATAAATCATCTTTATTTTGCAAATTTAGTGTCGTAAATATTCAACACTAGTTGTGTTTTTCCTACACTTCTTAACAACTTGTCATTCTTGTATTATAAATATATACATTTTCCATTGTTTTTCCTATAATACAATCATCATTTTTATTGATATTTTCTCAGCGCGCAAAAAAGTGTTGTATTTTAACTACATTGTTTATCTTATATTGAATAAATGAATTTATAAACACACTTCACAAAAACCTTCGTTCAACTCTATGAGACAGCATTTTTTCTTCATCTCATACTAAATTTGTTCATCTTATCATATAGAATACTCCTATCAATATCCAGTAAAGCCGCTGCTTTCTTTTTATTCCCTTTCGTCTGCTTCAAAGCCCTGGTAATTGCCAGTTTTTCCGCTTCTTCTCTTGCCGCCCGCAGCGTGAGGTTATTTTCTTGTTTATTCTCTGCAATACTGATTTTCAAGCGCAAACGTTCAAAATCCTCATCGGATAATTCACCAGAATTGGCATAATTAAACGCACGTTCAATCATATTTTCCAATTCACGAATATTCCCCGGCCATTGATAACTTTCCAGTAATTCCATAGCTTTTTTATCTACCCCTGTAATATGGGCACCAAGTTCCTCATTTAATTTCTCAATAAAATGATTTACCAATAGAGGGATATCCCCCTCTCTTCGGCGCAAAGGCGGTATCCTTAACTCCACCACGTTAATACGGTAATATAAGTCATCACGGAATTTTCCATCTTTTACCATTTGGGCTAAATCTTGATTTGTTGTAAATACAAACCTCACATCAATTTCTTTATTTTTCCCTCCGATTACCTGAATCTCCTTTTCCTGTACCACACGCAATAGCTTTGCTTGCAACTGAAAGGGCATAGAGTTGATCTCATCCAACAGCAACGTCCCTCCGTCTGCTTGTTCAATCTTCCCCTTTTTTCCACCTTTCAAAGCCCCGGTAAAGGCACCTTCGGCGTAACCAAAAAGTTCAGATTCCAGCAAATTTTCAGGGATTGCCGCGCAGTTTAAAATAACAAATGGCATCTTCGCCCGCTGGCTTAAATTATGAATAGAATGAGCAAAAAGCTCTTTCCCTGTACCGCTTTCTCCGTAGATTAAAATTGCAGAACGGGTTCTTGCCGCCCTTTTGGTAAAAGAAATCAAATTCTTTAATTCCTGATTTTGTGTAATAATTTGATCAATATTGTATTTGGTTCCGGTATTTTCAAAATAATTATCTCTGTAAAACTGTACCTGCTTATTTAAGAAGCGCATCTTGCTCTCCAACTGCTTCAATGTTAATCGGCTTCCGGTAGAAGTAAATGCAACACCACCCCATACCTCATTGTCTTTTCGAATAAGCAGACGGTTAATAACCATTGTTTTCCCGTCATGTTCAAAAAAATCCTCAACACATTCTTTTCCTGTACGAATTACGGCACTTAAGCCTTCATTCGGAACAAATTCATACAGCTTCCGTCCAATGGGATACGGATGGGGTATATTAAACAATTCAGCATACTTTTCTGTCATATATATAATGCGACTTTCCGTATCTATGATAACAACAACCCCTAAGGATTCTAAAAATTCTTTGGCAATGCTCTCAAAACTAATGTTTTGCTTCATCCTAAAATCACCTTTCTTTTAAACTAACAAATGATTAAAAATAATAGTGAACATCATAATTAAAGGAAAAAACGAAAATACTAACGATAAAATTTCAGTAACCCAAATAAAACACATAATAAATTAATGTGTTTTTAACATTATATATTTTATTATAGCACAAAAACCTAGCAAATCTGCATGTAAAATGAAATGCGTATTAGGGTTCCCTTTAAGATATATTTAAATAATGCAAAGATTAAAAATAAAAATTTCTTTTTTATGCGTAACCCAGTTCTCTTTGGGCATAGTATAAAAAAGAAAGGAGTGGGAGACTTTGCGTTCATTAGAATTTTCTGAGGGTATTTCTCAATTTCAAGAGGTTCGTCATAGTACTCATGCAATTAAGCGTCAACAAAATGGAAGAGAGCAACAATTTTTTGATAATGGACGAGGAAAAATGCAAAATTCCGACTATGAGCCCCTACACTATCAGGATGTTTAAAAAAGTATAAGGCACCCTTCTAATAAGAAAGGTGCCTTATACTTGCCACAAGGGTATGCATACCTCTATTATTTTGATCAATAAAATAACCTCACATCATTTTATTAATTTCTTTTTTCAAACGACCTATAATTTTTTTTTCCAACCTTGAAATGTAGGATTGAGAAATCCCCAGTATATCTGCTACCTCTTTTTGTGTTTTTTCCGTTGTTTCAGGTAAAATTCCAAATCTCATTTCAACAATTTTTCTTTCTCTGCAAGAAAGCTTATCCATCGCATTATTTAAAAGTTCCCGATCCACCTCTTCCTCAATATTTTTATAAATGACATCCCCTTCGGTACCGAGAATATCGGAGAGTAACAGCTCATTTCCCTCCCAATCAACATTCAAAGGCTCATCAATAGAAACTTCGGATTTTGTTTTGCTGTTCCTCCTCAAATACATCAAAATTTCATTTTCAATACACCTAGATGCATAAGTTGCCAATTTTATTTTTTTCTCAGGATTAAATGTATTAATGGCTTTAATTAAACCAATGGTACCGATAGAAATCAAATCCTCTACGTTCACACCGGTGTTTTCAAACTTTCGTGCGATATAAACAACCAAACGTAAATTTCGCTCGATAAGAACTGATTTTACCTTAACTTCATCCTCACCGCCAAGTTGTTCCAACAAAACAGCTTCTTCGTCAGGTTTAAGGGGTGGTGGGAAAACGTCACTACCACCAATATAAAAAACCTCTTGACCTTTTCTACGTAATTTGCGCAAAAACAATCCTGTATGATATTTTAGTAAAAACAGGAGATATTTCCAGTGTTTCATAAATCGTCCTCCTCCAACAAACAAGGGGGCACTAAGCCCTCATATGCCCCTGTAAAAAATTCAAAGGAAATGCCTATGTATAATCCGTTATATTTTTTTGTTTTTTCACCAAAACAGATGCGGCATTCATCTGCAACAAAGCCCCATAGTGCCCCTTCTGGATTTCCCAGACTGGTGTAGTGCATAGGCACAAGGCTATCCTTAGCCCCAACAAGTATTCTTTCTCCCTCCTCTGCTGAAAACAAAGGCAGTACCGTTCCAACTTCCAGCACAATAACACCCTTGCCATCTTTTTTTAGTCCATTTCCCGTATCAATCAACCCACGTGCTTCTGCCCACTTGCCATTTTTCCGAATATACACAGTGCAAAAATCACGTCGTCGTCTGATGTGAGCTTCGATCCATTTGGCGCCTATTTTTAGTAAAATATAGCTTACTGCAATCCCCCAAATTAAGTATTGCCACGGAAAAAATTTATGGCTTACAATCAATCCTTGGCCTAAAACGCTTTGAGCCTGCGTAGACATAAATAATACATTCAATCCACCGCCCATCAAAAAAGATGCAAATAAAGCGGTAAAAAAAAGGCGCACAAAATTTTTTATGCTTTTGGGTAAATATGCTACAGAAAGCCCAATGATTAGTAGCGCAAAAGAAAGAAAAATGCCGCCACTATTTGGAAAAAAACAAACCAACAATATGCAATGGCATAAAGCAGACAAAAATGCACCCAGAAAAAGCCGCCATTTTTTTGCTTTAAAACCACTAATTCGCCCTGCCGCCCACAACAGGAATAAATCCATCAAGCATTCCCAAAAAAACAATACGTCTATGTAAATTGAAGCCTCCATTCTTTCCCTCCTGAAACAAATTATAGGCACGTTTCAGTGCAAAATCTGTCATAATTGCTGAATAATAACAAAAAAAGAATGGCAGCGTTCGACTCTCTTCGACGCTCCATTCTTTTCACTATTTAATCCTTTGGTTTAAAGTTCTTTTTTCCATTCAAAATCTGTTAAAATCTGCTTAAGATGCTTCTTTGCTTTATGTTTTTTAAAGACCACCTCTATTGAAAGCAGAGATGGTTGATAAAAGTTTAGTGATAAACTCGAATTACAGATGAAATTTCTTTCACCATAGACATAGTGGATATTACCGTTATAGAGTCCATGAATTGCTTTTCCAAAACATCATAAGTTACAATCACAACCTCGGCGGCGTTCCCTTGTTTGGTTTTTTGCAGTAACGTAGAAATACTTACGTTATTACTGCCAAACAGCCCTGCTAAAGCAGCCAGAGTGCCCGCTTTATCTTCCAACTTCATTCGCACATAGTAACTGCTTCTGGTTTCTCCGATACTTTTTACAGGGATATTCTGATAACAACTACAGCCAATGCGTCCGGCACAATTAAATTTGATATCTCTCGCTACATCAAATATATCTCCTACTATTGCACTGCCCGTAGGTAACTCTCCCGCACCACGACCATAAAACATAACATCATCTACTGCATCACCATGAACAAATACTGCATTGAAAGAATCCTTTACCGAAGCAAGGGGATGTTTAGACGGAATCATTGCAGGATGAACCTTAGCCTCAATTCCATCTTCTGTATTTTTGGCAATACCTAAAAGCTTGATTTCGCAGCCAAGCTCATGGGCATAGCGAATATCCTTTGCAGTAATTTTTGAAATTCCCTCTGTATAAACATCATGAAAAGTAACGGGCGTATGGAAGGCAATAGAAGCCAAAATCGCAAGCTTTCTCCCTGCATCATATCCCTCAATATCTGCCGTAGGATCGGCCTCAGCATATCCTAAATCTGTTGCCAATTGCAACGCATCAGCAAATTCCATACCCTCTTCTGCCATCTTCGTCAAAATAAAATTCGTGGTACCATTAATAATTCCCATTACTTCAGTGATATCATTTCCAGCCAAACATTGCTTTAATGGCCTGATAATAGGTGTTCCCCCCGCAACCGCCGCTTCAAACAACAAATCACAATGGTTTTCCTTGGCAATTGCTAAAAGTTCATGGCCTTGCACCGCCATTAAGTCCTTGTTTGCAGTCACAACATGCTTTCCCTTTTGCAAAGCTTCTTTAATATATGTCCCTGCCGGCTCAATACCACCCATTACCTCAACTACAATTTCAATGCTATCGTCATTGATGATATCCCCCCACTGATCAGTCAACTTTTGGGGATCAACTTTATCCATATACTTTGTTTTATTTCGCACCAAAATTTTTTCTATTTCCATATCGCCGCCAATTTTATAAACCAAATTATCTCTTTGCTTTTCTAAGATTTTATAAACGCCACCGCCCACGGTTCCCATTCCCAAAAGGGCAACTTTACATATGCTTTGATTCATGCCATTTTCCTCCAAATTAACCTATATCCCTATTAATTACATTGTCAATTTATGACTGATATTAAGATTGTACGCATGAAAAGATGAGATGTCAATATGAAATTGTCTTTTTTTCAAAAACATTTTTCCTCTCCACAAAAACATTTTTATTTATTTTGTCCTATTTTCATTTAAAAATGGTAAATCACTGACACGGTTATGTAGATTTTGTCTAAAATACTTTTTAATAATACCCTAATACATGTAAGTCTTATTAACAAAAGTGCCGCCACACCTTTTTTAGTGTAACGACTCTTCAATAAATTTAACTCATAATTTCTGTAATTGAACTAAGTAAGCTTATATATCCATCCAAAAGCGTTGAATTTTCCTCTTGTTCATATACAGGTTCATTACTCGGATTTACATAAACATTATTTTTCTTAATATTGTTTAAAATATCACTTTTTATATCCTTAAGCTCCGGATAACTGTCAAAAAAATCAAGTTTCGCCTGAGTCTCTGGTGTTGGAGCTTCATCTAACAACACATAAGCCGAAAAACTTTCAGCCATGTCTTCTGTGCAATTTGTTGAGGCATAACCTGTAACAAACTGTGATTGATGACGCAAATAGAAATATGGATTATCTCGATTTGTATACCAATCAATAATCATATCCCTCCAAAACAGCTTATAATAGGCTTGAAGATATGAATCCTCATTTGCTACAAATAGCCACTCTCTATACCTATCCATAGGATAGAGTTCACTATTAAGGTATTTTACTTGATTTTGATTAAGTGTAATGTAGTGAGCCATTTCATGTACAACCGTGTATGGGTAGAAACCATCATCTTTAATATCTGCCGGATCTACACTCATGCACCAAATTTTCCCTTCCGAATCCAAGGGAGTAACATATGCGAAAACTCCTAATTCACCATCCCCTCCAACTTTAAAGTATTTGAAGTTGGCAAATAATTCTTTGGGCAAAATATCAGTAGTCTGTTCCCAAACCTTCTTCAACGATTCCTGCTCTTCAGACCCTAATAAATTTAATCCATTTTCCGTTCCATTTTGATAAACTGCATCAAATTCGGGTGTTATTTTAAACATTCCTAAGTTCTTCTGGCTCTTATCACCCAATAAGTTTAAAAGAATTGCATCTGCATCCAATTCACTATACTTATTGATTATCAGTCTGATTTCTAATTCAGGATCAGTATTATAGTCTTGATCATTATTTTCAATTGCCGTAAAATAGTCATTTCTTATTTCGTTAACTCTATTCCAATCTTGATTTGATAGTATTTTTTTTAGATTATCCATCATTTCTTTACCATAATCTATGTTTTCCTCTTGGTTCTCTCCCTGAGAGACTCCGTTCGCATAGCCATATACCCTACCAAATTGTCTCATTGTTTCTTTATCAAGCAAATTTGTTATTTCCTCCCAAACCTTTGCCTCCTCATTAGACAGTCGGTAATTATCTTTTAATTCTCTTTCAGTTATACTGGTTTCTGCTTCATAGACAAGTTTCCTTAATTCATCTTTTACACCATCGGAAACATTTTCATTAAGGTCTCCCAATAACGCAACCACTTCTTCTTCTTGTTGCTGAGATAAAGTTATATTCGTCTCCTTCGCCTCTGCACAGCCTAAAAAAAGTCCTGACGCTGTCATTGCAACGCATAAAACTCCAGTTA
>NZ_DAOUQB010000007.1 GCF_030625865.1 Anaerotignum sp.
TTTCCAGCAATGGAGTGGAAATACAGAATACCAATGAAAGGATAGTCAAAAATATAATGTTTGTTCGTTCCTTTTTTTCTTCTTTGGGGGATGGAAACCCATAGATTAGATGCCCGATATCCACATTTGTGCTTTCGGCAAGGGTTACTAAGGTTTCTATATCAGGTTGGCGAATTCCTTCTTCATAATCTGCAATATCTTGGGGAAGTAAACTTGTTTTCTTTGCCAATTCTTCTTGTGTAAGCTTTTTTCGATTTCGCAGATACGCAATATTTTCTCCAATATTTAACATAACAGCTATTTCCTCCTTTTGGGAAATTATAACAGTAAGTTAAGAATATGTCATTACAATTTATAGAAATAATTGGAAAATATCTTGTTTGTTTATTATTTATGTTGATTTTCGGGAACACAAAAAGGACAGCTGTTTACTGTCCTTTAGATTGTGGAAAAACATTGAAACGTCTCAAATCCCGTGCTTTTTGTGAAAAGCAAGACCCAAGTGGGTGTTTGAGGGCAAAGCCATCAAGCTTTTGAAATTATCAATTAAGCAAGATCAGAGCCTTCCTTTTTTGCATTAAGGATAGCTTTTTGGGACATAGGGATAAATTTACCGATAAGACCGCCAATAATTGCGGGAACTACCCATCCACACTGGTATCCACCAAAAGGAAGACTTTTGATGAACTCAAAAGGTAAGCCAAATCCATATAATACATCAGCTGCACTTGCCAATAATGCCAAGATAGCGGCACCAATATAGATGTTCTGATTTTTGATATGTTTACCGAAGAATGTCAAAATAATCATAACGAGAACAACAGGATACAACAGATTTAAAATGGGAGCTGCAATGCTGATAATTGTTGAAATACCGAAGTTGGAAACAACATAACTGAAAATAATAGTAATAAGTACCATTGATTTATAAGAAATTTTCCCGTTGGTTTGTTCTTCAAAGAAGGACGCACAAGAGGAAACCAAACCGATTGCAGTGGTTAAGCAGGCGAAGAATACAATAACGCCCAAAATTAATACACCATAGCTACCGATTAAGGTTTGGGTAATTGCAACAACCAAAGCGGTCTGATTGTATCCTTCAAAGCCGCCGGCAGAGGTTGTAGCGCCTAAGTAAGCCAAACCACCATAAATAATGAATAATGCAACAGCAGCAAAAACGCTGGACTGAATTACAATGCGCATGGTAGATTGACTTTCGGTATATCCCTTGCTTTTCGCAGCGGAAATAATAATAATAACAAAAACGACAGCAGCGAGTACATCCATGGTTTGATAGCCAGCAAGGATGCCTTCTTTTACTGTATCAAAATTCGTGGTAGGAACAATTTCACCAATTGGATGGATGTAGCCAATGACAATCAAAGCCAAAAGACAAGCAACCAAAGCAGGTGTTAAAAATTTACCGATTACGTCTACTACACCGGAAGGACGAATGGTTAACAAAAGTACTAAAACAAAAAAGATTGCCCCAAACACCCAGGAATTAATAAATGGGAAAATTGGCATTACACCCATTTCATAGGTTGTAGCTGCAGTACGGGGAATTGCTAAAAAGGGTCCAATACATAATACAATTAAAGAATTGATAATTACAGAGGGTACTTTACCCAATTTCCCGGTAATACCGTTCATGGAAACATCACCGGTTTTAATCATTGCCATGATTGCTACCAATGCCAGCCCCACATCGGCAATAAAGAAACATAAAAATCCTGTAAACCATTGGCTGCCTGCATTTATGCCCAAATATGGGGGAAAAATCAGGTTGCCCGCACCAAAGAACATTGCAAATAATGCCAAACCGATTACCGCAATGTCAATCATGCTTTTTTTCTTTTCTTTCATAGATGAGTCCTCCTTGCGTAACTAACTTTTCTACTTTTTCTCTCTTACATCGCAAAAAGAATATAATAAAAATGCGATATGTTTATATTATGTTATAAAATGTCTGGGATTTCAAACCAATGAAAAATATTTTAGTGAAACAAATTTTGATATTAATGTCGTGAAAATAAAAAAACATTGAAAAATCGTTAATTTAGTATAAAATAGAGTTGGAAACAAACAAAATTTAAAGTTTTTATTATTTTGATGAAATGTGCAAAGTGCAAAAACAAATTTTCAATAAAAAACATTTCATTCGGTTGCTGTTGTGAATAAAGTTGAATTTTTGACGGATTAATCAAAAAAAATTATCAAAAATACAATAAAATCAGGAAAGAAATAGAATGAATTGTGCTGGAATGATGAACAATAAATGTTATGCAAAGATGTATTAAAGTGGAAACTTTCTACTGAAAGTAAAAAAATATGCTTTTTTTGTTGGAATTTGCTTTGATTAAAAGTGTTCTTTTTTAAAAACACATGGCGTCAGATTAAAAATGTCCATCTGCTGAGGACGCTTATGGTGGCGGCTGTATTTTAATAAAAACAAGTGAACATAACAAAGGAGTTTGTTAAAATTTGAAGAATACTATCAGCTTATAGACATAAAATGGGGTAAGTTGCATTTTATAGTCTAAAGAGAAAAGAAAAGTAGGAGGAAATTATGAAAGAAGTCAGTATCCATGTAGGTAAGCGGATCAGGCTTTACAGGAAGATGAAAAAACTTACAATTGAAATCTTTGCTGGGATGATTAATAAAAGTAAAGCAACTGTTTCTAAATATGAAAATGGGGATATCTCTATTGATATTGAAACGTTATTTTCCATTGCAGATGCACTGAATATTTCTGTGAATCAGCTTGTGGACTATGAAAATCCCGCTGCACTGAATGAAGTGGATGGGGATGCTTTTGCAAAGAGGAGAACAGGAAAAACCCGCTATTATTTGTACTTTTATGATGGCAGAAGAGGACGCATTGTGAAAAATATTATCGAAGTACAAGGTGTGGGAGAGAATGGCGTCTATGATGCAAATTTTTATGCAGATATAGAAGATTACAGCAATTGTTACAATTGTAAATTCCTTTATCATGGTACCATGCGCAAGTTTGATGCCCTTACTAATTTTAATTTTGAAAATCAAAATAATAAAGTAGAACAAGTCTTTTTATATGCGATAAATTCCTTTACGCATAATAAAAGCATGGTGGGAATGCTATCAGGATTATCCACACAGCCAATCCTTCCGGCAGCTTTTAAGGTATTGCTTTCACCTGACATTATGGAAGAGAGTGAAGAAATGAAGGAACAATTGGTCATCACAAAGGAAGATATGAAGCAAGTTAAAAAGCTGAACATGTTTGTCATTAATCAGAATCCTTAAGAATAAAAAAGCCTTTTTCGAAATAGAAAAAGGCTTTTTTATGTTTTAAAACTTATCCATTAAAGCAATTGACATTAAAAGTCCTGCAATTTTTGCAGCCTGGGGGTTAAAGTTTTCATCTGGGCTTTCGCTGCTGCGTGCGGCAATGAGCCCCCCCTCCTGCGTTAAGGTTGTAACATTCTGGTTTACGCCTTGCAGTGTATGAAGAAAGAGCAACGAACGTGTGATTTCATGGATTTGTCCTCGGCCTCCTTCATCTAAAAAAGGCGCAATTGCCCGTAAAAGGGTGACTTCTTTTGGTGGGTGTTCAACGGTAAAAGCTTTTTGATCACCTGCCGCCAACTGTATTTTTTGTATATAGTTTTTCTCGATCGCTTCTCGCAATGATGTAGCCATCTCCATAAAGTCTTTTTCTAAACCTTCTGTTTTCTGTAGTGTTTTTGCCAATTCATAAACCATATTACGTTCCATTAAGCTAAAACCACCTTTCCTGTTTGAGTAAGACAGGTTCTTTGATCCAACAGTCCTCCATTTTCAATTGCTATTTTAACTAAGGTCGCCTTAATATCGTTTGGCCAGGCGTAGGGAAATCGTTGGAATAGCAAGGCGGCCGCCCCACTTACCAAAGGGGTGGCCATGGAGGCCCCGCTCATGCTAATATAGTTGGGATAAATGATATTTTCCCGACTTCGATTAGGCATGGAAAATTGATAATCCGGAGAGAGAACAGAAACAATGTTTTCTCCGGGCGCCCAAATGTCAGGCAGGTAGGAAACCTCTTTGGTGAAGAGCGAAAAAGGCTTATGTCGTAAAAAATAGTTGCGGTCTTCCCAAGTTCCAACGGTAATTACCATGGGGCTGATGGGAGGAGGCGGCTGAAAGCCCCTGCGTCCGTCAGGATTTCCTGCGGCGGCAACAACAACGATTCCTCTGTGCCATAGTGCTTCAACACTTTCCTTTAGAGGCTGATTTACCTTTCTGTCGTTAGAACCAATGGATAAATTTACTACTCTTATATTATATTTTGCAGCATTGTCCATTATCCATCTTAATGCGGCAACTGCATGGGATGAGCTGCCTTGGCCGCTGTGATCAAGGATTTTTAAGGAAATAATATGGGCTTCCGGTGCAATTCCTGCATAACGTCCGCTGGAGAGTGTGCCGTTACCGCAGGCGATACCCGTGACGTGGGTCACGTATCTTTATATTGCTTTTGTAACTGTATTGTTATAAAATAAAAGAATAACCATATAAAAAATTTAGGAGGGACTCCGGTGAAAATATCTGAAAAGGGTCAGGCTTTATTAGCGAAATATAAAAAGTTTCAAAAGTTAGATATATTTTTATTGGCATTGGCCGCATTAAGCTTTGTGTTTTTACACAATATTTATTTGATGATTGCCCTTGTGGTATTTACGTTTGTTTTGGAAGCAAAGGTTTATGTGTGTCCCCACTGCAAAAAAAAGTTGGATTGTCGCAGAAGGGTACAGGAAGATACTTGTTGTCCTCACTGCAAAAAATATATGTTTAAAGATTTAGACTGAAATTCTGCCCGCTGATTGATGCGGGCTTTTTTTATGAGAAAATTAAAAGATGGAATGGAATATTTTGAATTTAAAAAAGCACAAAATTGTTTTATTTGGGATAAGGCAGACTTTTTCTTGTATATATTGATAATGAGAAAAAATAAGGGGGCGAAAGGATGCCCAAGGCTGCCTTATACTGTCGTTTATCCGTTGAGGATGGAACGGGAGAGGAAAGTGAAAGTATCCGAAATCAAAGAATGATGTTGATAGCCTATGCCCAAAAAAATGGTTGGGAAATTTACGATATCTATGAGGATGAAGATTATTCGGGTTTAAGGGAGGATCGCCCTGCTTTTTGCCGTATGCTGAAAGAGGCAAAGGCAAAAAAGTTTGAAATAATCCTTTGCAAAACCCAGTCACGCTTTACTCGCAGCGCTGCGACGGCTGAGATTTATCTCCATGAAAAATTTCCCCTATGGGGAATTCGTTTTGTTACCGTTATAGATGGCGTGGATACCGCAAAGAAGGAAAATAAAAAAGCTAGACAGATTAATAGCCTGGTGAACGAATGGTATTGCGAGGAGCTTTCTGAAAATATTCGCTCTGTTTTGCGAAGAAAGATGGAGTTGGGACAATTTCTGGGGAATTATGCCCCTTATGGGTATGAAAAGGATGCCGAAAATCGTCACCGTCTGGTTATTCTTGAGGGGGAGGCGAGGGTGGTAAGATATATTGCAAAGCTGTATCTGTCTGGACTATCTTGCAAAAAAATAGCAGAGAGATTGACCTGGGAAAACATTCCTACGCCCTCTCAGGAAAAACAAGAACGAGGGCAAGATCTGGGGCGTAAGCCATGTGCTCACTGGGGAGGAGGAACAGTAAGGAAAATACTGATAAACCCTGTTTACATTGGGCATATGATACAGGGCAAGGAGCAGAAAATAAGTTATAAATCAAAAAAAACGGTAGAGGTTCCCATGGAGAACTGGGTGGTCGTTAAAAATACCCATGCACCGATTTTAAGCGATAAAGTCTTTGAAAAGGTTCAGAAAAAAATGAAAAAAAACCGAAGGGGGCTACATAGCGTTTGACAAAGAAATGCCCCTGTGATATTCTGAAAAAAGGAAGTGATTCCGGTATCATCAAATGGGAGCTTGTAGGCAGGCTGAGAGGAAGTACCAATACTTCGACCGTAAACCTGATTTGGATAATGCCAACGTAGGGACATACTTCGTTTATGGAGACATTCCCCAAGGGAGTGTCTTTTTTAACGGATGTTTGGAGGTGCAAAGTTGCAGCAGACACTGTCCGTTAAGAGTAAAATTATGAATTAATTTTACAAATTGTTTTTACGGAGCGTTCCACTGCAAAATCCAATGGATTTTAAGGAGGAAAAACAATGGAAAAAGATTTAATTAAGCGTGTAAGAAAAACGGTACCCTTAGTGCACAACATTACAAATTATGTTACGGTAAATGATGTGGCTAATATTTTATTGGCCTGTGGCGGTTCTCCCATTATGGCAGATGATGCAGGGGAAGCTGCTGAAATTACAAGTATTTGTGGAGGGTTAAATATTAATATTGGTACATTAAATTCCCGTACCATTGAATCTATGCTTCTGGCAGGAAAGAAGGCCAAAGAGCTGGAACATATCACTGTTTTGGACCCGGTAGGCGCAGGAGCATCAAAACTGCGTACAGAAACGGCAATGCGCCTTTTAGAGGAGGTTGGTTTTTCCGTAATCCGTGGGAATGTTTCGGAGTTGAAAACCCTTTGGGGGAAGGAAGGGAAAACAAAAGGTGTGGATGCGGATATTGCGGATAGTGTCACCGAAGAAAACTTGGACGAAATGGTACAGTTTGCAAAAAAATTAAGCAAGAAAACAGGGGCGGTGATTGCAATGACCGGAGCAATTGATGTTGTAGCCCATGAAAATAAAGCATATGCCATTCGCAATGGGAATCCTTTAATGTCTAAAATAACAGGAACGGGATGTATGCTAAGTGGTGTCGTTGCGGCATATTGTGTGGCAAATCCTGAAAATTTATTAGATGCTACAGCGGCTGCGGTAGCGGCAATGGGGCTTTCCGGAGAAATTGCCCTTGAAAGATTGAAAAAAACGGAGCTAGGGGGGACCTCTTCCTATCGTACTTATATTATTGATGCCATGAGTAACATGACTGATGAAATTTTAGAGGAGGGAATGAAAATTGAAGCTAGATAAAAAAAGCTTATTATTATATGCAGTGACAGACCGTATGTGGCTAAGTGGAAGAAAACTTGCTGATGATGTGGAAAAGGCACTCCTAGGGGGAGCAACTTTTGTGCAGTTACGGGAAAAGGATGCGTCCTTTGATATGTTTGTAGAGCAGGCGAAGGAAGTAAGGGAAGTTTGTAAAAAATACGGAGTACCCTTTGTAATTAATGATAATATTGAAGTGGCTTTGGCCGTAGATGCAGACGGCGTCCATGTGGGACAAAGCGATATGGAGGCAGGGCGTGTTCGAGAAAAGCTGGGAGAGAATAAGATTATTGGCGTTTCCACCCGTACTGTGGAAGAGGCATTGCTTGCACAAGAAAAGGGTGCCGATTATTTGGGTGTTGGGGCTATGTTTCAAACCTCTACAAAGCTGGATGCGGCAGATGTATCCTTTGATGAGTTGAAAGAAATTTGTGAAGCAGTTCATATTCCTGTGGTTGCTATTGGCGGAATCAGCAACAAGAATGTTGAAAGCCTTGAGGGCACAAATATTGATGGGGTTGCTGTGGTTTCGGCTTTGTTTGCGGCAGAGGATATTAAAAAAGCGGCTCATGACATGAGAGAAAAATTAGAAAGGTTTATAAAATAACGCCTGAAAGGCTGAAGTTGTGGAGTCCATTATTCAAATTCAGTTTTTGGGAGACTATTTCGGATTTCCTGAAAAGTTCGATAATCAAATATAAAACCCCCTTTGGCATATGCCAAGAGGGGGTTTTATTATCCGGTAGGCTGGACAATTTGATTTACTTTAAAAATCAGCTGCAAAGCACGCCTGGAGTTTTCAATGTGGACTTGAACGGCTTTATTTAGTGCGTCCAAATCTCCGGTAAAGGCAGCTTTTAATATTGCTTCGTGTTCTGCCACACATTCACAGTCTCGGTAGTGGGGTTGGTTTAAATATGTACCTGTTGCATAGGTAAAAGGCTGTAAATTGGTAAATACATCAATGGCTTTTTGGTTGCCTGATGCGGTTAAATAGAGCGTGTGAAACTCCAAATCCATTGCGAAATATTTTTCCGGATAAAGAGAAGATTCACTGTTTTGTACAAATCTTTTTTGCTCTTCAAGGTTTTCCACCAGTTGCTGTCGCAGACTATTGTTATAATTTAAAGTTGAAACAATGTCTTTAACAAAAAAGGTATCCATCATCAAGCGCATATCAAAAATATCGTTTAGCTCATCAGGCGTTAGTAAGTATACACTCATACCTTTATTTGGCGTATTTGCTACCAACTTTTCGTCGGCTAAACGCTGAAGAGCCTGTTTTACAGGTGTATCACTAACATTATATTTTCTTGCGAGTTCTTTAATATTCAGTTTTTCACCAGGCTGGAATTGCTTTTTGGCAATATCGCTTTTTATTTCTTGATAAATGCGATTTGTCAAGGTTAATTTTTTGCCGCTCAAGGCATTCTTTTTTTCTTCATCCATGGTATTCCCCCTTTTTTACAATTTAGTTCACTTTTCATCGTCTTTCCCCCAAGTTATTATAGTATAGACTATAATGAAAATCTACTTTTTTGCAAAAACACATGATATTCTAAGGATTTTTTAAGAATATTTTAATTTAAATGCCTTATTGCGTTAATAAGTGATTTATTTTTTGAAATAAAACATTTATTAAAAATACATAGAGTTGATTTGTCACAAAACAAAAGGTATATTTTTGTGCATAAGTATTTCTTTTTTTTATTTATTAAAATTTAATTAAAAAATTTAGCAAAAAATAATAAAAAAAAGTCTTAAAATGTAGAATTTAGAAAGATTATTCGTCTTTATTACGGATTGACTATGAAAAAATTGATAATTATAATTAAAAAAGATGATTAATTTCTAATAAAACAAGTTTTTTTATTAAATAATCATCTTGTATCCTCGGCCGGGATAGACCAGAAATGATCTTACAAAAGATGATTCCAGAACTTGTTTTGGAGAGAGAAAACCGGAAATCGTTCAATATTTGGGAGGGAAATCTATGTTGAAAAGAGGTATAGCTGCTGCATTAGCAACAGTTATGATGCTTGGACTCACTGCATGTGGGGAAAAACCTGCTGAAACAGCAACAGGTGATTCCAATACCCCTGCAACTCCGGCGGGCTTTGTAGAAAAGAAGGTTGAGCCTGATAATTTTGATTCAGGAGTAGAATTAACCGATGATTGTTATCGTTTTATTTATGCTCTTGGCAATGCCCCTGCGACAATTGACGCTGCAAAATACTTTAAGATGCGTTTGGAGCAGGAAAGCAATGGGACATTAAGTTGTGACATTTATACTGATAACGTTTTGGGCAGTGAACGTGAATTATTAGAAGGTTGTCAATTTGGCAATTATGATATCGTATTGGCTACAAATGCAACTGTAGCATCTTTTAGCAATGATATTTTTTGTTTAGACATTCCTTGGTTATTTGATAACAAGCAGCAAGTTTATGAGGTGCTGGATGGTGTTTTAGGTGACACACTTGCCGCAGGTTTGGAAGATAAAGGCTTTAAGTTATTAGAATGGCAGGAAAATGCTTTTCGTACATTAACAACTTCAGACAGAAAAGTTGAAACTGTGGATGACCTGAAAGGGTTGAAAATCCGTATCATGGAAAACGAATTGCAGTTGGCACAGTGGAAAAATTATGGGGCAAACCCCACACCTATGGCATTTACTGAATTATTTACTGCATTACAGCAGCACACAGTAGATGGTCAGGATAATGGTGCAGAATTAACTTGGCAGACAAAATTCTGTGAAGTGCAGAAGTATTATACTTATACAAAACATATTTACTCCCCTTATCTTATCCTGATGAGTAAGGATAAATTTGAAAAGCTAACACCCCAACAGCAGGATATCGTAATGCGTGTTTCTGACGAAGCGGTAAATTACGAGCGTGAAAGATGTTCCAAGTACGAAGCAGTTGCTTTAGAAAATATCAAGAACTACCCCGGCATGACTTATACAGAGTTGACTCCGGAAGCGGTTGAAGAGTTTAAAGCTGCATGTACTGACATTAAAGGTTTAGCTTACAAAAAAGTAACTCATCCGGAAATTGTAGACTTATTGTATAGTGAGGCTGAAAAAGCGAAAGAAAAGTTCCCTGCTGAGGGTACAGATTCAGCTTCGTAAATAAGAGGGGAGGCAGTTAAATGAAATTCTTTAATGAACATTTGGAAGAGTTCTTTATTATTCCATTGATGTTTTTGATGAGTATCATTATTTTCATTCAGGTTATCATGCGTTACGCATTCCAAAATTCCTTGGTTTGGTCAGAGGAATTATCAAGATATATGTTTATTTGGCTTATTTATTTTGCGGTAAGCTATACAGCACGTCGTGAAAAACACATTCGTATTGATGCTGCAATTAACTTATATCCCAAGAAGTTTAGACCATATATTGAAATTTTAAGTGAAATTATTGTTTTAGGTTTTTCTATATTTATTGCTGTAACAGCAGTAACGGTATATCAAAAAATTACTTGGAGCGGTCAGATTTCTCCTGCTATGCGTATTCCCATGCAATATGTGTATGCAGCACCTTTGATTGGATTTATTTTAACAGCGATCCGTCAGCTTCAATGTATTGTGAGAAGGATAAAGGCAATTAAGAATCATGAGGAGGTGGCTGAAGCATGACAAGTGGTATTGCTCTCGTTGTTTTTGGCACGCTGATTGTTTCCTTAATTTTAACCGTGCCCATCGGTTTTTCACTGGGTATTGCTTCTTTGGGATATATTTTATATACCAAGCAGTTAACTTTTGGATTTATTACACAGAACTTAGTAACAGGTGCGGACTCTTTTCCAATTATGGCAATTCCGTTTTTCGTATTTGCCGGGGAATTAATGGGCGGCGGCGGGATCTCCCGAAGATTGCTGAATGTTGCCAATGTATATTTTGGTCGAGTTAGAGGCGGTTTGGCCATTGTAACAGTTGTTGTTTGTATGTTCTTTGCGGCAATTTCCGGCTCCGGCCCTGCAACAGTTGCGGCAGTAGGTGGTATGGTTGTTCCTACAATGCTGCAAAAAGGCTATGACAAAAAGTTTGTATTGGCTTTGATTGCTGCGGCTGGGTCCATCGGCGTTATTATTCCACCTAGTATTCCAATGGTTGTTTACAGCGTTACCACAAACAGCTCTGTTAGTAAGTTGTTTATGGCGGGTTTTGTTCCCGGTATTATTATCGGCCTGGTATTGATCGGTTACGCTTATTTTTTTGCCAGAAAGATGGGTTACAAGGGTGACGAAGAACCTTTTACTGTGAAGAGAGCAGTAAAAGAAACCTGGGATAGTAAGTGGGCTTTGCTTTCACCTATTATCATTTTAGGCGGTATTTACGGCGGTATCTTTACACCAACAGAAGCAGCGGCTGTAGCCGTAATCTACAGTTTGATCATTGGTTGTTTGGTTTACAAAGAACTGAATTTGAAGCAATTAATGGAAGTTACCAAGAATGCTTGTGAAACTACGGCTACAATTCTGATTGTAATTGGTTGTGCTGCCGGTTTCTCTAAGGTTCTTACACTGGGACGTATCCCTACAACGGTAGCTACATTCTTAACATCCATGACAGACAGTAAGATTGTCATTTTATTGTTAATTAATGTGTTGTTGTTAATTGTTGGTTGTTTTATGGAAACATTGTGTGCAATTATGATTTTAGCCCCCATTCTGTTCCCTGTAGTTACAGCATTGGGTGTAGACGTAACACACTTTGGTATTATTATGGTAGTAAACTTGGCAATTGGTTTTATTACACCTCCTTTAGGCGTAAACTTATTTGTCGCCGCCCGGGTTGGCGAGACCACGTTGGATTCTGTTATAAAGGGGATCATGCCTTTCTTGGTGTTAATGATTATTACGTTGCTCATAATTACTTATGTACCCGCAGTTTCCATGTTCTTGCCTAATTTGTTATCCTAAGGCAAGCTGAAGGCGGAAAGGAAGTTATGGTTTATGATATTTGTAAATAAGATTAAGAGGCAATTATTGGATTGTGCAATCATCTTATTTGCTGCAGTTTGTATGTTCTATTATTATTGATTCAAGTTATCTCCTATCGTAAGATAGTTGTGACTCATATTGAACTCCAGAAGAACCCTCTTTCTAAAAGAAAGGGGGTTCTTCGTTGTCTTAATCAGCGTTTATATTATGAAAAAACGGAAATTTGATTACGTGACATGGGTGCCGTGACCGTTATCATCATAGGCAGCCTTTTTTCCACCGACAAAATCACGAAAGATGGTGATCCTATTTTGGGGCGTGATAAAATCCGCAACGGGGGAGATACCTGTATCTAGGAAGGCAATGCCGATTCCTTTTCCTGTAAAAAGGGATTCAGGAGAGGTTTTGGCTTCGCCGGTTGGAGACGAATAATTTGGAAAAGACATGGAAAACATCTCCTTTCTTTCTCTATTAAAATATGTGGAAATAAGTTTTTGGGAATAGGCAAAGGTATTTTTTCTTCTTGTTTGTCATATGTTTTTAAAAGGCTTGTTGGGGGAGGTTTAAAATGGATGGGAAACTGAACAGCGAGCAAATGAAGCTTTTAACCGGAATGATGGGAGCTGAAGGCAACGATGCTCTGCAAATGATAGACAGAATAGAGCGATTGCGCCGTCTTTTGGGGAATGCTGAGGTACAAAAGCAACAGGACATACAAGTGAAGGAAAATTCTGCGTTGGAATCACCCTTTGGCAGTACACAAGGGGAAAATATTTTATTTGCGGCCATTCCTTTTTTGGATATGGAATTTCAAAAAAATATTTTTGTTGCAGTGCGATTTATGGAGCTAAGGCGTGTTTTAGAGGGGACAAAGCTGGAGGCAAGGGAAAAGCAGGAGGATCCTGTGAGTCGTCGGCATAAAATGCTGCGTGCCATACAGCCGTATTTAGCCACCGAAGATAAAAAACAGCTGGATACAATGATAAAAATAATGGAAATAAGAGAAATTATGGGTCGTAAGGAGGGACAAAAGTGAGTAAAGAAAAGGAGATACCGGAAATGCAGGCTTTGGGAGAAGAAAGACTGCGCTTAATTCGAGAAGCGGCGGAAAAAAGCCGAGGAAAAACAGGAATGGACAGATTGGATGTTTTTTTGGAATATGGGGAGCGATTAGCACAGGGAGGTAAACTGCCTGAAGACCAGCAAAAGGCACTATTGGCGGCAGTAAGTGCTACATTACCTGAGGAAGAACGAGAAAGAATGGTACAGATTATGTCCATGTTGGGATATTAGTGTTTTTGAAAGGGGTTCTAACAATACTTAAAAAATGGCTTGCGGTATTTGCATCTTGGCAGATGCCGCTTTTTTATGCATATATTGGTATGGAAAGAGAGGCAATATGCATTTATTGCTTATGATTGTACGGCTTTACAGTAAATAAAAAAGCCCTTATTGCTCATTACAAATGTTGCATTGTAACTATTGGAATAAGGGCTTTTAAGTTTAGATTGGCAAATAGATTTTTATTAGGAATTTGCCCAATTTTTGGACGACCCTTCTCATGAAAGAAGTTTTGCAATAAGGAAAAAAATTTGCAAATTCTTTAAAACAAATCAAAAGAGTCCTGATAAGTAAAGAAATAGTATGAAAAGGGGTAGTTGATTCCTGTTGCAGTTTGAAGTTGTGCAGCAATCATTATTTTGGTATGGTTTGTTACAGTTTGTTTCACAAGAATTCTTTGATTTTTGAGAAGAGGACGCCGGTTTATGCATAGGAACATTTTTGCAAACAGGCTTTTCTTCGCAAACAGGGGCAGGATTACAAATGGGTTTGTTCATTGCAGTTTCCTTTCGCATTTGCCTAGGCATAGGACGGCGGTTTGGTGTAAACCCGTTTAGGCAGGTATGAAAAGGATCTGGTAAATTAGGGTTATGATACATGGAATAGACCTCCTTATTATCGTTGTTTAAATATATGATGAAAAGGTAAATATTTTTCTTCTTTTTTTTCACCCTTGTACTTTTTTATGTTATAGTAATAAGGAAGGTTAGGAGTGAAATGACGGCATGAGAGAGCAGCGGGAACGAAACTTCCGTATTTTAGAATTCAAAGAGAATAAATTTGATATTATTGGAGACGTCCATGGTTGTTATGATGAGTTAGTTGCGCTTGTGGGTAAGCTAGGATATGAAAAAAGAGGGCAAGCTTATTCCCATCCCAATGGCAGAAGGTTGATTTCCGTGGGGGATGTTGCTGACAAAGGGCCACAAAATTTATTGGCTTTGGAATTTTGGATGGATCAGGTAACTTATGGCGGTGGTTTCTGGGTACATGGGAATCATTGCAATAAGTTGTATCGTTATTTTTTAGGGAATAAAGTTCGCCTTTCTCATGGTCTGGAAAAAACCGTTGAAGAGTTTGAAAAATTGTCCAAAGAAGAAAGGGTGGCTTTTCGAAATCGCTTTATGCACTGCTATGAAAGCCAATGTTTTTATCTTTTGCTGGATAAGCGGAGGCTGGCCGTTACCCATGGGGGTCTGCGGGAAGATTCTATGGGGAGGTTCTCCAATAAGATTCGTGCGGTTTGCCTATATGGTGAAACCACCGGAGTTCTTGAAGAAAATGGGAAGCCGAAACGGTTGGATTGGGCTGCGGAATATCGAGGAAAGGCATTTGTGGTTTATGGGCATACCGTTGCGGCAGAGCCTAGGGTTATCCATAATACCGTAGATATTGACCAAGGCTGTGTGTATGGGGGATATCTGACGGCGTTGCGTTATCCCGAGCGAGAGTTTGTGCAGGTAAGAGGAAAACAGTACACCGAGTATCGGGGCTGTGGAAAGGTGCCGGACTAAATAAAAGACTACTTATTAAAAGAGGAAAGACTTAAAGAATTATAATTTTTAGGTATATTATCTAATATTTTTTCATAAAGAATTTAAATGCTTTGAAAAAGATATTTCTTTGTTAGAGAAAAATGATTAAGCAATTCTATTTGGTATTTCAACAAACAGTAAAACCATCTGTGGAGCAACGGATGGTTTCTTTATTTACAAAACTACTTTTATAGCAGGGTTTTTAGAAATGCGTAATATTCTGGAATAAAAAGAGGATTTTTGCTGGGGATGACGTATTTTTTTAGTATAAGAATAGGGTTTAGGATTAAAAGGAGGGATAGTATGGAGTTGCGGCTCTTACAAGAGGCAAGAGAAGAAAAGATTCTTGGGGAATATGCAAAAAAAAGCGTTGACACCAAAGGGAGAGAGAGACCCGAGGAAAAATGTGATATTCGCACGGATTTTCAAAGGGATAGAGACCGCATTATCCACTGTAAGTCCTTTCGCCGTATGAAGCACAAAACTCAGGTTTTTATTTCTCCCGAGGGAGATCATTATCGAACACGTTTAACCCATACCCTGGAGGTTGCTCAAATTGCAAGAAGTATCGCAAGGGCATTAAGCTTGAATGAAGATTTAACAGAGGCAATTGCTTTGGGTCACGACTTAGGCCATACTCCCTTTGGCCATGCGGGGGAGCGAAAACTGTCCAAGCTTTGTAAAACCCATGGCGGTTTTTCTCATAATGAGCAAAGTTTGCGGGTTGTTGAGCGGTTGGAGAAAAATGGGGAAGGCTTGAATTTGACCTGGGAGGTTCGTGATGGAATTTTAAACCATCGTACCAGCGGGAACCCAGCCACTATGGAGGGAAAGGTGGTTCAGCTTTCAGATAAAATTGCCTATACCAATCATGATATTGATGATGCTGTACGGGCGGGTATGTTGAAGCCTGAGAATATCCCGGAGGAAATTGTTGCGCTTATTGGTAACACTTCCAGCAACCGGATCAATGCAATGATAAGGGATACCATTGGAAATAGTGCCGGTTTGAATGAAATCCGTATGAGTATGCAAATGCGGGAAACCTTGATGAACCTGAGAGAGTTTATGTTTCAAAATGTTTACATGAGTGAGATTGCCATGGAGGAGCATGAAAAAGCAGAAAAAATAATCGAGGATTTATATAAATTCTATATAAACCATCCGGAAGTTATGGAGGGAGAGTTTTTACAGCTATTGCAGGATGGGGAATCCCTATGGAAGGTGGCATGTGATTACATCGCCTGTATGACCGATCGATTCGCGGTAGCCAAATATATGGAGCTTTTTATTCCCAGAGAATGGAGAAAGAGTTGAAATGATGGATGTAATTTTAGAAAACAATGTCATTTTTACATAGTTTTTTGGGCATATATACAAAATAAAGGATTGTAAAAGGATTTTTAAAGTTTCTGTCGAATTATTATATTCGAGAAGGGAGTGCAAGAAAAGGTTCACTTCCTTTTGGCCTGTTTATAGAAAAATGGAAGGAAAAGGTAGGTGTTGGTGTTGCGTTATCCCCGTGAAATCGTGGAAGAGGTTCGTTTGCAAAACGACATCGTTGAGGTAATCTCTCAGTATGTGCCATTGAAAAGAAAGGGAAATTCTTATTTCGGACTCTGCCCGTTTCACAATGAAAAAACGCCATCCTTTTCCGTCAACAGCGAGAAACAATTTTATTATTGCTTTGGATGCGGTGCTGCAGGAAATGTTTTTGGTTTTATCATGGAAATGGAAAACTGTGATTTTCCGGAAGCTATGAAAAAACTGGCAGACCGTGCACATATTACCCTGCCGGAACCGGAAAAAAGCGGGCAGGTCTTGGCGGCGGAGCAATTAAAGGCGAAACTGTTTGAGATTCATAGTGTTGCGGGGCGGTTTTATTATGATATTTTGCAAAGTGAAGAAGGAGCCGAAGCACGCAGCTATATGGAAAGAAGAAAGTTGCAGCCGGCGGTCAGCCGAAAATTCGGTTTAGGCTATGCGCCGGAGCGCCGAGGTGCTTTGCTGGAGTATTTAAAAGAAAAAGGATACGCCATCAATGATATGCTGAAAAGTGGTTTAGTCATTGAAAATAAGGATAAAAACGGATATCATGATCGCTTTCGTGGCAGGCTTATGTTTCCTATATTCGATCCCCAAGGCAGAGTTGTTGGTTTTGGAGGACGAATCATTAAAAAGGGAGAGCCAAAATACTTAAATTCACCGGAAACAATTTTGTTTAGTAAAAGCAGAAATCTTTACGGCCTAAATTTTGCCAAGGCAGCCCGAAAGAAGGAACTGATATTGGTAGAAGGCTATATGGATATGATTTCTCTTTATCAAGCCGGGTTTCATAATGTGGTGGCAGCTTTGGGGACAGCTTTTAATCAAGATCATGCCCGAACATTAAAAAAGTTCGCCGAGGACATTATTCTACTGTATGACAGTGATGAGGCGGGAACCAATGCTGCATTAAGGGCCATTCCTGTTTTAACTGCAAATGGTTTTCGTGTTCGGGTGACCCAAGTGCCTGATGGAAAGGATCCCGACGAATTTATCAAGCAAAACGGTGCCTTAGAATTTTCAAAGTTATTGATAAATGCAGTGCATTATATTTCTTTTGAAATAGCCTGTATTCACAAAAAGTATAATTTGAAAAACCCTGAGCATAGGGTACGCTTTGCCACAGAGGCGGCAGACATTCTTTCAAAGTTGGATAACGCCATTGAAAGGAATGTATACGCAGGTGAGGTGAGCCGCATGACAGGGGTGGAAGAGGCAGCAATACGAAGTGAAATTGATAAGCGCGTGCAAAAAGAGGAGGATGCTTTTCAAAAAGAGGCCGAAAAGAGACGACAAATGAATCAAAAAGCAAGTAATGTGGAACACCATAGGGAAAAGGGACTCAGAGAGGCTCAAAGAAGTATCTTGTACTATTGTGCGTCGGAACAAAAAATTTATGAAAAGTTAGTAAGCGTTTTAGAGAAAGAGGATTTTACCGAAGAACTCTATTTTCGGGTTTTTCAGGCAATTGGCCAATTATGGCGGGATAGCGGCAGTGTTTTTCCCGCAGAACTGGTAAGTTTTTTTGAAAATGGAGCCGAGCAAAAGCCTGTAACGGAGATTTTCGCAATCCAACTTTCCGCCCAAAGTAAGGAAGATTTACAAAAGGCGATAAATGAAGCGGTAAAACTACTGAAACGGACGAAAATTGACAAGTTTACGGCTGCCGCCACCACAGTGGAAGAAATACAAAGGCTGGTGGAAGCCAAAAGAATGCTGGATTCCCTGTATATTACCATCTAAGATGGTTAGACTATAAGAGCAGAGAAAGGAAGGATTGCGTTGAAATCCGTCGAAGAAACTACGTTGTTGACCCGTTTAGAGGAACTGGTGCAGCATGGAAAAAAGAAAAAGGGTGTATTAGAATATAAAGAGATCATGGATCATTTGGCGGATTTGGACCTTGACCCCGACCGAATTGAACGTATTTATGAGTATCTGGAATCTCAAGGAATTGATGTTTTAGGTAACATAGAAGCGGAAGAGGAGATTGAAAAGGATCTGGATCTGACATTACCCGAGGGCATCAATATTGACGATCCCGTTCGTATGTATTTAAAGGAAATCGGTAAGGTTCCCCTGTTAAGTGCAGATGAGGAAGTTGATCTTGCCCAGCGTATGGAAGATGGCGATGAGGAAGCAAAGAAGAAGCTTGCCGAAGCCAACCTGCGTTTGGTTGTCAGCATTGCAAAGCGCTATGTGGGTAGAGGGATGCTGTTCTTGGATCTCATTCAGGAAGGGAATCTGGGGTTAATTAAGGCAGTCGAAAAGTTTGATTACCATAAAGGATATAAATTCAGTACCTATGCAACCTGGTGGATTAGACAGGCGATTACCCGTGCCATTGCCGATCAGGCAAGAACCATCCGTATTCCCGTGCATATGGTAGAAACAATCAACAAATTGATTCGTATTTCCAGACAGCTCTTGCAGGAGTTGGGGCGTGAACCAACGGCAGAAGAACTGGCAGTGGAAATGCAGATGTCCGAGGATAAGGTTCGTGAAATTATGAAAATTGCCCAGGAGCCGGTTTCTTTGGAGACTCCCATCGGTGAGGAAGAGGACAGTCATTTGGGAGATTTTATACCCGATGATGATATTCCTGCTCCTGCGGAAGCGGCAGCCTTCACATTGCTGAAAGAACAGCTCATTGAGGTGCTGGATACACTGACTGATAGAGAAGAAAAGGTATTGCGTTTGCGTTTTGGTTTGGATGATGGACGAGCAAGAACCTTGGAAGAGGTAGGAAAAGAATTTAACGTTACCCGTGAACGTATTCGCCAGATTGAGGCAAAGGCACTTAGAAAGCTGCGTCATCCCAGCCGCAGTAAAAAATTGAAAGACTATTTGGAATAATTATAAGTGTTCAATGGATAAATGTTTTTAAGCATTGTTTTGTCTCTGAATATAGAAATAAGAAATCGCCATTCGGCTTCCTTAATGGAACCGGAGGGCGTTTTTTATTAAGGGTATGATTCTTATAATAATTTGGATGGAAAAAGGACAGGCTGCTCATTTCAAAATTTGCAACATGTCCGATTCCCATTTTTATTGGAAGGGTTATTTGGGCAAAAGTTAAGTAGTATTATTTATATTATTGATTCGTGCTATATGTTCCATAAATTTCGGCTTTTGGGAATTTGAATAAACAAATTATGATGCCGAGCAGGGTGATGATACTACGAATGGATATAATAAAAAGTTCTTTTCCGCTTTTTGTCATCTGACTTTTTTGGCGTACTGGTCTAGGCTATATGTAATGGAAGCACCGCCTGTCTGATAACTGGTTTTTAAATTTAATTTAAAACAAAATAATTTTCTTGCTGCAAAAAATATTAAGTGGTACACATGTAATATCCATAAATTTACATATATCATATATTAAAACGTTTGCTATGTCAATATTATTAAATAATTTTTTATAATATAATATTTAATATTCATGTGTCTTGCAGAATTTGAAGAATCTGATGAGTTCTCCCAACAATTCAAATTTGTTGCGTAAGAGGAATGATATATATAGGGTTTTTATTCCAAAAAAACGGGGAGATAGTTTATTGAAATTACCTATACGTAACACAATTTCTGTTCCAAAGACTGAATAAAGTCCCTTCTTTCATTGCTTTAAAGAGGATGCTGTGATATATTTTTATAAAAAGGTGAAGACTACAGAAAAAATTAAATATTTTATTTTAAAATGGTCTGCAATGTGCAAGAAAAGATTTATTTTACAGTTTTTTGGAAAATCGTTGTATAGCTGGAACGATGGGAATAAACTTTGACATAGAAAGGAAAAATATATGGATATATCAAAAAGACTGCAGGCTGTTGCAGCTTTGGTTTCCTATACCGTTGTGGCGGATATTGGAACGGATCACGGTTATGTACCTATATACCTACATAGAATAGGGAAGATTAGGAAAGCTTTTGCCTGTGATGTGCGAATGGGGCCATTGGAAAAAGCAAGGGAGAATATTCTTTTGCACAAAGCCCAAGATTTTATTGAACCCAGACTGGGCAGCGGCCTTATGCCTATACAACCTGGGGAGGCGGAAACGGCAGTAATTGCAGGTATGGGCGGTATGCTTACAGTACGAATATTAAAGGATAGTCCAGAGGTTGTGGCAACTTTAAAAGAGCTGATTTTGGCGCCACAGCATGATGTGGATGCAGTGCGCCGTTTTTTGCATACCATTGGATTTTCTATTGAATCAGAGATGATGATGAAGGAAGATGGAAAATATTATAATATTATGCGTTGTATTCCGGGAGAAGAAAAATATCAGCGGGAAATTGATTATTTATATGGAAAAAGATTATTGGCACAAAAGAACCCCTTACTAAAAGAATTATTAACCACCGAAGAGAAAAAATATCGTTTGGTGGAGCAAAGGTTGCTGGAAAGCTCCACCGAAAACGCCAAAGAGCGTTTGGTGCAGGTAAGAGAGAAATTGAGATTCATGAGGGAGGCTTTGACATGCTTGTAACAGTGAAGGATATTGTGGCATTTATGGAGGGTGTTGCACCCCATGATTTAGCGGAAAGCTGGGATAATACGGGGCTTGCTATAGGCGATCCCCACCAAGAAGTAAAGAAGGTTTTAATTGCTTTGGATGCCATAGATTCTGTGATAGATGAAGCCATTGAAATTGGCGCAGATTTAATACTAACCCATCACCCCATGCTGCTCTTTAAGAAGATAAATAGCATTACAAAAAGCGACGCCCTAGGTAAGCGGATTTATAAATTGATTGAAAATAAAGTGGCTGCCCTTTCTGCTCATACCAATTTAGATGTTGCAAAAGGGGGCACCAATGATGTTTTGGCGAAGATGATCGGCCTTACCAATGTGGAAATTCTCCAGGAAACATGGTCAGAAAATCTAAAAAAAATTGTAACCTATGTACCGGAAAGCCACTTAGATGTGGTGCGTGAAGCTATGTGTACGGCAGGTGGCGGGCATATTGGTGGATACTCTCATTGTACCTTCCAAACGACAGGAGAGGGTACTTTTTTACCCTTGGATGGGACATCTCCCTATATTGGTTCACAAGGAGTTTTAGAAAAAACTTCGGAGGTGCGATTGGAAACCATTGCCCCAGAAGGAAGGGTAGAAAAAATCATGGAAGCAATGATAGATGTTCACCCTTATGAGGAAGTGGCTTACGATATTTATCCCGTGGAGCAGAAAGGCGGGAAAGAAGGCATTGGCCGCATTGGGGACTTAAAAAAGCCTATGATTTTCTCTGAGTTTGCAGTATTATTAAAGGAAAAACTTGCCTTGGGGCAGTTGATTCGCCTTGTAGGTGATCCCAACCGGATGATTCAACGTATAGGTCTTTGCACCGGAAGTGGCGTGGAATACATGGCATCTGCAAAAAAACAGGGCGCAGATCTTTATTTAACAGGGGATTTAAAATTTCATGAAGCCCAAAGAGCCTTGGAGATGGGACTTTGTGTTGGAGATATTACCCATTATGCCAGCGAAGTACTTATTGTACCTGTGTTACAGGAGGCATTATGCAAGGAAGTGAAAGAAAAGGGCTGGGAATTAGAAGTGGCATGTTCAAAGATAAATGGGCAGACATTCTGGTCAATTTGATGGAATAGGAGGAGTTGTTTTGGAGCAAATGCAGATTAATGTTATGGGAAAAGATGTTATGGTGGAAGAAGGTATTACTTACGGAGCATTGGCGGAAAGTTTTGAGGGATATTGTTTAGGCTGTATTATGGTGGCAAAGCAAGGAAATCGACTGAGAGAATTACACAATAAAATTCATGATGATACCCCTGTTTCTTTTCTGGATATCTCCCATGAAGAAGGAATGCGGGTATATCACAGAGGGGTGTCTTTTTTACTGGTAAAAGCAATTTATGATTTATTTGGGAAAGATGCATCGTTGATTATTGAACATTCATTAAAAGGAAACTTATATTGTGAAATTGCCAAACCGAAGGTCACAATGGATGATGATTTATTGGGCAAAATAAAAGAAAAAATGGATGAGTATACAAGGGCTGATTTAACAATTGTTAAGCACACTTTCCGAAAGGATAAAGCCATTGAAATTATGAAAAACCAATGTATGTTTGATAAGGTAGAATTGCTCCGTTTCCGTCGTGCTTCCAATGTCAATTTGTATGAAATAGAAGGTTTCTTTGACTATTTTTATGGATATATGCCTGTTTCAACAGGAGCGCTAAATGTATTTCAGCTCACGCTGCATGAAAATGGGTTTATGATTCAAATGCCTGAGGCAAACAATCCAAATATAATTGAGCCGCCGTTGCAGCTTAAAAAAATCAGTGCAGTTTATATGGAGCAGATGAAATGGTGCCAACTTATGGGTGTTGCAAATGTGGCTGATTTAAATAATACTTTGGTAAGGGGAGAGTTTGGCGACTTAATACGAATTAATGAAGCTCTCCATGAAAAGAAAATTGCTCAGATTGCAGATCAGATTTTTCATAAAATAGATCAAGTAAAAATGGTTTTAATTGCAGGACCATCTTCATCGGGGAAGACCTCTTTTGCAAACCGTTTATGCATTCAGCTTCGGGCTTTAGGGGTTCGTCCTCATAAAATTTCCTTAGATGATTATTTTGTAAATCGTGAGTTTACCCCTGTAGATGAGCTTGGAAATAAAAATTTCGAGAGTATTGATGCATTGGATTTGAAGCAATTAAACGAGGATTTAAAAAGGATTATTGCAGGGGATAGAGTGGAAATTCCCACCTTTAACTTTGTGAGCGGAACCCGGGAATATAGAGGCAATTATATTCAGCTGGATAAAGATGAAATTTTAGTTATTGAGGGAATTCACGGTTTAAATGGCAGATTGACTTCAGAAATTCCCGACGAAAATAAGTTTAAAATTTTTATTAATGCAATTACCCAGTTAAATATTGATGACCATAATAGAATTTCTACTTCTGATAGTCGTTTGATTCGTCGAATGGTTCGTGATAATCAATTTAGAGGCAGAGACGGTGCTGCTACCATTGAGTCTTGGAATATGGTAAAGAAGGGGGAAGAGGAGAATATTTTCCCATATCAGGAAAATGCGGATGCGATTTTTAATTCCGCCACAATATATGAGTTAAGTGTTCTAAAGCAATATGCTGAGCCGCTGTTATTTGCCATTGACCCTTCCAAGCCGGAGTATATCACTGCAAAACGTTTAATCAAATTTTTAGGATATTTTCTGGCTGCGCCCGGAACTGAAATACCCAATAATTCCCTCATTAAGGAATTTGTTGGAGGAAGCTGTTTCAAGGTTTGACAATAGAAAAAGGATGTCGTATAATGGTGTTCGTGAGTAAGCTGGATGGTCGCGCCCCATAAAGGTGAGGAAAGTCCGGGCTTCGCAGAGCAGGGTGCCGGTTAACAACCGGTGGAGGCGACTCTAAGGAAAGTGCAACAGAAATAAACCGCCTGTTTTTACAGGTAAGGATGGAAAGGTGGGGTAAGAGCCCACCGCTCTTCTGGTAACAGGGGAGGCTCTGTAAACCCCACCCGAAGCAAGACGAAAAGAAACGATAGGGCTGCTCGTCCTGTTTCTATAAATGTCGCATGATGCTGTTGGCAACAACAGACCAAGATAGATGGCTGTCCACGACAGAACCCGGCTTACATGGCTTGCTCACGATACTTTAACAAGTTATCCCCTAGAATCATTGATTTTAGGGGATTTTTTACGTTTGATTGTCAAATGTAAAAATTACTTATTATATCGTTTTTACAAGATATAATGCCGGGTTCCTTATATGAAATACTCATTTTTTGCTATATTAGATTTTCTTCATTATACTGAGGTTTGGGTGAAATGGCAATATAGAATATTAACGAAAAAATTTTAAACTTGTTAAAAGAAAAAGCCTAAAGATTAGTTAATATATAATCTTTAGGCTTTTGTATAAAATTAAGCAACGTCTTGAAGACAATCTCTTAGATCATCTACATTAAAATGTAAGTAGAGTTCCAGCTCAGCTACGCTGGAGTGTCCTGTGAAACGGATTATCTTTTCCGGTTCTGTCTTGTTTGCTAGCATACTCATGACAAATGAATGTCTAAAAATATGAGATGATAGACCCTGTTCTTCAATACCTATGTATTTAAGGACTCTCTTTATGGTATTGTTAAATGCGGTAATATTTTGAATTAGATTATAATCCGTGCAGACACTAAAATAAAATGGATATTCCAAAAACGGTCATTAAAGAATAAACTTAAATTTTGCTAATTTTGAGGGTCATTTCTAAAGAAGGTCTTTTTTTACTAAAAAATAAGTTACTTCTGCGTTAGAGTCATTCTTGCTTTTCATGATGATATCCCCAGTTTTATTCGTGAAATAATGATTTAAAATATTCAATTTATCTTGATTAAAATCAAATTTAATTGGTACAAACTCTTGTTTCACATAGTCGAATTTGTAAATAGTATTTTCTTGCGAATTTGTAGTTCCAAAGTATAAATAATCATCTATTTTTCCTATAGAATCTAATACTGAATAACGGCTACTTATGTCTGAACCCAATTCATCCGGAATAATCATAGGTATCAAATCTTTATTACTTTGTATTTGTTCTATTAATATTTGTCCGTTTAAAGTATGAAAAATCAGATTATTTCCAATCGCATACATATCCATTACAGGATCATCACCAATTTTTGATAGTTTACTTGAGATTAACGGTATTTCTGTAAACTCTTCAGAAGATATATTATAGGTTAATATGTGTGTACTCTCGCTGTAATTATCATATTTCAATGTGTATAGAAACATTGCGCCGTCATTTACAGTAATACAGGAAATTACATCTCCGGTCCCATTTTGATACTTACCAGACATAATTTCTTTTTGAGAAGAATTTTGCAGGTTAAACGATGTGACTTTGTAATTTGTACCACTTTCACTTGATGCACTTTCGTCTACTGGAATGATTTCAAATACAAACAAAGTATTATTCTCTACATATGTATTGCAAATAAATGTATTGCCAGTCCATTCATAGAATGCAGAGGTATCCCCTGTAGACAAATTCACCTCAAAAATTTTATTTATGTCATTCTTAAATAAGCAAGGGATATACAGTTTGCCATCATGACTAGATATTCGTCCAGAAATAAATTTGTAGTCTGTGAGATCAAATAACTTTACAGTGGCATCTTCTGCAATGGTATATTTATAAAATTGTATATTTAAAAACTCATTGCTCTTATCCCATTCTTCTACAGAATAAATAATTTGCTTATCATCAAAGAAAAGTATATCTGCTTCATTTGGCAAATTGATTTTTTCTGTATCGGATTTATTTATTACTATGCCCATTGGAGCAGAAGCATCAATTTCTTTTACATTACTTTCCTTTGATGTAGGAACAGTATTTGCTGCGCACCCAGTTAAACATAAAAAGCATAGCATCAGTACCAATAGTTTTTTCATAGTGATAAAATCTCCTTGTCAAATTGAATTAGGCTATCATAAAAGTGAAATTAAGAACATTGGTATCTGACTTCCTGTTATATAAAACTCCAAATTATGACAGCCTATGAAATAAAATTAATATGCCATTTCTTGTGCAAAGTGGTCATTAGTTGCGTTGTATAACTCGGTTAAAGTTACCCAATAGCTTCCGCCTGCTGATGGCCTAACATTTTTAATATTAGGATCGGTTAGTAAAATTTCATCTCCATAGGAATTATATCCGTTTGCGTTCAAAAAGTGTCCATTTGTTTTATACTCCCAGTTTCCGGTTCTTTTAAATCTTAGTCTGCATACGACAGGTGTTTCGTGATCTACAGCATACTCTACCATACGCAGAATTTTGCTTTTGCTTGGCTGAGATATTATAACATAAGTGGAGCCATAATCTTTATTGTCATTAATATATTCAACCATTGGCTCTAAATCACTACCAGCACTAGTTGTACCAATTGCATTAGCTATAGTATTTTGTGAGCTTGAGTATCCATTAATATAATGAAGTGTCTGTTTGACGGTAGCTGGGCCACAATAATAATTCCGCTCCTGAGTGAAAACTTTAACACCTAATGCCCCACCTGATGAAGCAGAACGTGCAACTTTTGATTGTGAGAGTGCACTCAGTTTTTCAATTACGGAGTTATCTTGAATGTTACTACGGCTTGACAATTTATTAGATTTACCATTTAAAATTGCTTGTATATCTGCTTCAGATAATGCACTTTTGGAAACATGTCCAGCATCACCTGAAACAGAAAGTGCAGATGTATCAATTTTAGCTTTAGATTCATTTGCCGTTAGGTCATTTGCAAATGCCATCGTTCCCATTGATGCAATCATTGCTACTGTGAGTACCCCAGTAAATAATTTTTTCGTTTTAAACATAATAATATGCCCCCTTTAAATCTTTTTTGGTTTAACGTTAATGTATAATCGACATCAATTAAATTGTATACTTTTTGCAAATTATGTTTTAATTTAATTCATGCCAACCTTTTAATCTTATTTTTTAAAAACATTGTGCACTTTGTTTTCACCTCTACGGTAGCATGATACTACAAACATAGTCAAGTCTAGAATTTCGACATCTTTTGTCATTTTTAAAATGATTATTTGCTTTTCGACGCAACTTTTATTAAATATATTTATGCCAAAACATCTAAGTTTAAATACGGCTCATGTAAAAGCTTTTAAGATGGTAAATATATTTACCTATGGATAATATTAATTTGCTTAATTTTAACTAAAAAATATTGAAAGTGTTATGAACATAACCAACCTTTAAAACACTAATGTAAGAAATCCGTTAAGTTTGTTAGGTGTGTAGGTTAAGCAACTGTTTTTATACCAAAGTCACAGACTTTACATATATATAAAAAAAATCCTTAATTTATAAAGTTAAAGGATTTTTTATCTTTATTCACTTCAAAACAACCGTATTTTTCTTAATTTTTAATGCACCTATAAACTAAACTGACGTTTGTACTTTACATATCAAATAGGGGGGAATACATACTGCTTATTCGCCCCAATATCCTTCTGATAATTGTGTTACTTTACCTGATACAGCATTTACTGTAACATATTTATTTTCTTTATCTAATTTTATACCATAATAATACTTTCGACTGCAACCTAACAATGATTTTTCGCAATTAAGTACAGGTACAGTGGATTCACTATACGAATAATTGATAAATTCAGCTTTTCTATCCAAGTTCATATATTGTTCTACAAAGCGTTTTCCATCATTATATGTATAATTTGGTATCGTATAATAAATTATTAAAGGTAAAATAAATGAAATTAGAACAATACTAATAATTTTTATCTTTGTTATCTTTGAATAATCCCTGTGCTTTCTAAACAATACCATATAATACCAACAGGGTTGTATTATGAATGGAATAAAAATAGCCACAGAATAGGTTCCTCTATACTCCGTGCCCACTTGAAATCCCCAGTATAATTCCAATAATGATATTGTACTAATACAAATAAGTAATAAAATTTTTGTTTTTATACTATCTGATAATTTCATATAATCCCTCTATTAAGTAATAAAAGCTTGACCACTATAATAATATCATATCATATGATATGATATTATTATAGTTTTTTAGTATCAAATACTACAATATATTGCTACACATCCCCTATATGTAATGTAAATCCTTTAAAACAGCCCCAACTAATATGAATTAGATGGGGCTGTTTTTTGAGCGTTAGGTATCAAATTATATATAGTTCTACTAGATGATCTATAATTCCTCGACTATTCTTCATAAGTAAAATAAAAGAATAGCGATGCTACTATCCAAGCAATAGCCCCTAAATAACACAATCCCGCATCTAAATATATATGAGGCAAATTTAACATATTTAAATATCCAACAAATCTACCAATAAGCCCTCCAAACAAAGGGCTGAATAGTATTGAAATAATTGTTAATGTTCTTATGTCTTTTCTTTTATTTTTCATACCATGCTCCTTTAAAAATTCACTTATAAGATTCTAAATTGAAGATAAGCATATAATTTTTATCCATTATTTGCTCAATTCTGACTATTTTTATTAAGCCAATAAGTTGTATTGAAAATACCAATGTGTTTAATTTTTCTACATTCTATTTTTTCACCAGATGTTTCAATAATTTTCTTCATATCAATGTCATATTCTATCATATATGTGCCGATATTATCAATCTTACCTAACGATTCACTTGATACCTGATAAGATAGTTTTTGAGATTCGAGCTTATCATTATGTCTAATTTGTTGTGTACAGCCTACTAAAATCAGCATTGCAGAAAACAAGGATAAATGCATAAATTTTAAATATATCTTCTTCATGTATTAACTCAGCCCCTTAATACTTATATTGCTCTCAAATTATACTATTAATATAGAAAGTTATATCCCATCTTCCATGTCCATGACCATTCTGTATCTCTTCCATTAAGATCATATTCAACAACTGCATTTAAGTCTTGATAATTTGGGTAATAGAGCAAATATGCTGTATTTATTACACCAGAATCTGGATTATTATAATATTTAAAGCTATATTTAGATGAAGAAGCACCTGCCTGCAAGGTATCTTTCTTTTGAAATAATGCAAAATCAGTTCCTACAGTAGGTGTTATCCCTTTGAATTTAGGCAATTCCAAAGATACAGAAATCGGAAACCCTTCGGTCTTTGCTACGATTGTGCTTGATGGCGTCCAATCTGTTAATGTTGCTTTCTTGTTGTCTTTTGTAATTTCCCATTCAAAGCTTCTTAACCCAATTCCAGCTCCTGGGGTTTTAATTCTAGCATTACTTTGCATATCCAGATACCATAAGTCAGAATCTGAATCATTCGAGTATCCTTTAACCACTCCGTAGCCCTCTGTATAACTGTTACCTAAATTTTTGGTGAAGACCATTTTTGAGAATAACCTGTGATAGAGGCCCTTGTACTAAACAGATTAATATTGTCTGCAATAGGAATATTCATATGACGCCCCCTTTCGTATACTTTAAAAGTAGTTTTATATCTGGAGGGTACAATAGACGTCCTTTAAAATTCATGCCAACCTTGTAATCTTATTTTTTAAAAACATTGTGCATTTTGTTTTCGTTTCTACGATAGCATGTCGCTACAAATGTAGTCAAGATTGAAATTTCGACATCTTTTGTCATTTTTTAAAATGGTTTATGTTTTACACAAAACTACTGCGATAACTTAACTTTACAGAAGGCTTTTTTTTTGATATTATAAGTTAAATTTAGGGTGAAATTTCTTTACCGATATTTTAGTTTGATTTATTGTTATGACGATGTTTATTCAGGTTCTTTTTTACAAAAGGGCTTTTTTTGTAAAAAAATGCTTTCGTGAAGGTGAGGCGCAAAAAGTGAAGGGATATATGCAAATTGTGTCAGGGGTATATTTTTTAATTGTTGCCGTAGGTCTTTTTTTGTGGATACATTTTTTTTCGGTGGACAGTTTAATAAATAATATGATTGCTGTTGTATTGGGTTTGATTGTTTTATGGTTTTTATTGCTTTATTTTGTTATGAAGAGCAAAGTAAGACCAAGTAACAAAAAAGAGGAGGATAAATGATGAATGAGCGGGTAAATAAAATGCTGGAATATAACCGAGTATTTGTAGATAATGAGCTTTTTTCAAAATATGCAACGTCGAAATATCCTGATCGTAAAATAGCGATTTTATCCTGTATGGATACCAGAATGACGGAGCTTTTACCGGCGGCTTTGGGATTTAAAAATGGTGATGTAAAAATCATAAAAAATGCAGGTGGGCAAATCAGCCATCCTTATGGCAGTGTGATTTTTAGTTTGCTGGTTGCAATTTACGAACTGGGTGTAGATACGGTATTGGTAATCGGTCATGATGATTGCGGTGTGAGAATTTTGGATGGAGAGAAAATTGTAGAAAAAATGAAATCCAAAGGAATTACCCAAGAGGCTTTGGATGAAGCGGAACGAAATCACCGAAATCCCATTGAGTGGATGACAGGATTTGGGGATGTTTGCCAGGCAGTGGAAAAAACCATGGGAATCATAAAAACACATCCGTTGATTCATAGCGGCGTAGAGGTTTACGGCTTTGTCATGAACCCTGAGACTGGTGAGGTTCGGCAAGTTCAGCATGTGTAGGCAGTTTTTATGGCGGCAAATGGAAGATAGCAAGGCGGTTCAAAAAATTATGGGTGAAATACACAGAAAAACCCCCAATATTGAATTGCCGGAAATTCTACGCCCATCCAATGAAATCCCATATCTATTGGTATCCAACGAGGGGAAAACCACAGCAACTGTAGGACATTGGGGGTTTCAAATCCAAAACGGAAAATTGATTTATAATGCAAGGCAGGAGACAGCATTGTCAAAAAAACTATTTCAAAGTTGTTTTGAACATGGTCGATGTATTGTCCCGGCACATAGTTTTTTTGAGTGGGATCAGAACCATCATTGCTTTGAATTCTCCATGAACAACAAGAGTTTACTCTATTTTGCGGCTTTATTTCGAAACCAAGGAGCGGAAACGCAAATTGTGATATTAACTACCCATAGCAGGGGAACGGTGGAAGAGGTTCATCACCGAATGCCATTAATATTAGATGAAAATGAACTACGTGTATGGCTTTATGACCCTTCTGCCTCTGAATTTTTGTTATCTCAAGGAGTCCGTGTATTAAAAAAAGAATATGTAAAAGGATAGAAAAGGCTTGAGAAAATCTTAAGTCTTTTTTACGAGGAGAAAAAGTGTAGAAAAGTATGATACAATTGGTTTAAGCGGAGATATATTATCTGATATTAAAACAATATAAGAGCGTTGTAAAAAAAGAAATTTTGGGTATTTTTAATCGTATATAAAATAAACAGGAGGCTTTCTATGAATGTAACTTATTTGAATCACAGCGGGTTTTTAGTGGAGACACAAAATAAAGTTCTTGTATTCGATTATTATTCTCAAGGGGGACGTTTTGATTATTTTAACCCTGAAAATTATCAGGGGAAGGATATTGTTTTTTTTGTATCCCATAGTCATAATGACCATTTTGATGCAAAAATATTGGATTGGGCTAAAACGGTGTCTTATGTGATTTCTGATGAAACGAGCCTCACTTCGGATTTTCAGGGGGAAGGTCTATACGTGAAACCCCATGCAACCTATGAATTCCACGGAATGCAGATCGAAACATTGCTTTCCAATGATGAAGGCGTTGCTTTTGCGGTAGAGGTGGACGGAAAGATGATCTATCATGCTGGGGATTTAAATTGGTGGCATTGGAATGGAGAAGGCAAAGAATTTAATGACGAAATCGCCAAGAGTTATAAGGGAGAAATTCAAAAAATAAAGGGCAAAAAATTTGATTTGGCATTTATTCCTGCGGATTTGCGTCTGGAAGATAAATATTGTTGGGCAACTGATTATTTTATGCAGGAAGTTGGGGCGGCTGCTGTTTTCCCCATGCATTTTTGGGGTAGGTTTGATGTCTGTGGGATGTTAAAAGAAAAAAACTATGGGGATAAAATACAGAATATTACGAAAGAAAACCAAAAATTTGAGTTTTGAAGCAAAAATAACTTGGAGGAGAATTAAGTTTTTCCACGAAGAGGTGTTTTGAAGGATTGAAACTTACCTTAGTCAGAGAAGGTACAGATCTCTGCCTTTTGATGTGTAGTCAATGAAAATTGGGAGTGACAGAGTATGAAGGGCAAAAATTGGCGGGAATATCAGCCCCCGAGAAAACAGAAAAAACGGCGTAGGCGCAGAAAAGTCAGATTGCAGGCAAAGCTGATATTATTGCTTTTTCTTTTTGTATTGGGATATGTTGGATTTCAGCTTTATTTTCATTACAGTAAGCCGTATATCATAGGGTTGGATGCAGGCCACGGCGGTGTTGATACAGGCGCTGTGGGGGTGATCCGAGAAGTTGATTTGACGGAAAAAACAACGGCGAAGCTGGCAGAACTTCTGAAGGCAGATGGCCGCTTTCGGGTGGTGCTTTCTCGTAACGAAGGGGATGGGAAAAGCATTACCGATAGAAACAAATTGTTTCAAAGGGCAAAGCCAAGCCTAGTGCTTTCTATTCATGCAAATTCTGGTGAAGATGCATCTGCCTTTGGTTTTGAGTGTTATCCTTCGCCTCCGGGCAAAACAAACTATGAGGAAAGTTTGGTGTTTGCCCAATACATAGCGAAAGAAATGGAGGGGGCAGGAGCAAGACTTCGAGGGACTGATGGCATTAGATTTGGTTATTATGTTCCCGATGAAGAGGGAAATTCCGACAAGCTGTTGTTGGACTCCACAGATACGAAAATTTATGATTATGATACCTTTGGGATGCTAAAAAATATGACTTGTCCCGCTGTGCTGGTGGAGCAATGTTTTGTTACCAATCAGCAGGATGTGAATGATTTCGGCTCTGACGAGGGGTGTACAAAAGCTGCGGAGGCATACTACCATGGGATATGCAAGTATTTAGAGAGCTTGGAACATGGAGGGGAAAAATAACCTTCGATATTTATTTTTTTACTTTAGTTTTATAATACATTAAAACTTTAAATATTGTTTCAAATAAAAAAAGTCCCTATGCAAGGATTGATAAGACAAATCTTATATTCTGCAATAGGGCTTTTTCTATGATTTTACTTACCAAGGGCGGGTTATTTTACGTCTATTTGTTTTTCTTTTAAACGATAATTTGTTGTTTCTCTCAGCAATGTATAAACAACAGAGACAATCGGAATAAATACAATCATACCAATTACGCCAAATAAACTGCCACCAACGGTTATTGCCGCCAGAACCCATATGGATGGCAGACCAACAGAGCCGCCTACGATACGAGGGTAAATCAGGTTGCCTTCTATTTGTTGCAAAATCAGAAAGAGGATAACAAAGGTAAGAGCCTGTGCAGGACTTACGGTTAAAATCAGAAGGGTTCCGATAAGGCAACCGAAAAAAGCTCCGAAAATAGGTATCAAAGCAGTAAAAGTGATTAATACACCCACCAGTAATGCATAAGGAAAACGGAAAATAACCATTACAATGAAAAACATGGTACCTAAAATGACCGCGTCCAAGCATTGCCCGGTAAAAAAGTTTGTAAAAGTTCTGTGGGTTAGGCCGCAAATTTCGATTACTTGCTGGGCACGTTTTTCGGTTAAGAAAGCAAAAAGAAGTTTGCGACTTTGTCTGCCCAGGGTTTCTTTTTGCAAAAGAATATAACAGGCAAAGACAAAGGCGATAAAAAAAGTTGCAAAACCGCTTAAAATTCCTTTCGCAACACCAATGGTGGAATCAAAAAAGTTGCCAGCACCTGTTTTGAAAAAGTCCGCCACTGTTTTTATCAACTGCTGCCAATCAATTTTAATTCCATCCAACCAGGATAAGATATCAGGATAGGCAGCCAGAAGCCCCTTAAATTTCGTTACCAAGCGGGGAACTTTTTCGGGCAAGGATTGGGCTAAATCGGTAACGGTAGTAGCCAATTGCGGCAATACCATGGCAGTTACCACAAACAATAGAGCAAGCACCAAGATGATAGACACAAGGAGGCTTATGGGGGTTGCCAATTTTTCCAGATGCTGTGCTTTTTTTCCTGTGGCTTGTTTTAAGGCCTTTGCAAAAAGCACTTTTCGAATACGCTCCATGGGAACACTTAGGATAAAGGCGATTGCACAACCTAAGATTAAAGGAAATAGGACATGCAGAATATAACCAATGGAACTTAATACAACATCAAAACGGTAAAGCCCAATAAGGAGGAGTATTGTAAAAACAATCAGCCCTCGTATTTTGCGAAGACTACTTCGATTTATTTCCAATTTTCAGCACCTACTTTCAAGTTTAGTATGGAGTTTAAAATTTGCTTTTGGGTCGTTTTACAAAAAATATATGGTGAGACAGGTGCCCAAAAACCTCAATGATTTACTTTATAATAATCAAATAATTTGAAATAGTATAGCATGTATAAAATGAAATGGCAATGTGTACCAACCCTAAAAAAATATCCCTATGTTGACCACTTTCTTGGGTTGTAGTATTCTTATATCAGAAAATCGTGAAAGTAATTGAGGGAAGTTTATGACCATTGATATTTTTAAAAATTTGATTTTAAATTTGTCTATGCTGGTAATTATAGCCCAGCTTTTAACAAAAACAACATTTATCAAGCAATTCATGTTTTCATACAAGACAGATATCAAGTCGAATATTGGTTTAGCGGTGATTTTTGGCTTGATTAGTGTTTTGTCTACCTACACAGGGATTAATGTCAACGGCGCCATTGTGAATACCCGCGTCATTGGGGTAATGTCAGGGGGGATTATTGGTGGGCCTATTGTTGGGATAGGTGCGGCAATTATTGGTGGATTGCACCGCTATTTTTTTGATGTTGGAGGATTTACAGCTACAGCATGTGCAATTTCAACATTCGTAGAGGGTACCATGGGGGTTTTGGCTTCAAAATATTTAAAGAGAAACAACTGGAAGAAGCAGGATATTTTTTTAATAGCCGCCTTAGCGGAAGTTTTTCAGATGGTTATTATTTTATTGGTGGCAAAGCCTTATGCTGCAGCCTTGGCTACGGTGAAAATCATTGCGCTACCCATGATTCTTTTTAATTCTTTGGGGATGGTTATTTTTATATCCGTATTTAATTCTATCTTTATTGAGCAGGACAATGAATCTGCAAAAAGAATTAAGCTGGCTTTTGATATTTCGGAACGGTGCCTGCCCTTTTTGAGAAAAGGAATGTATAATAAGGAAAATATGGATAAAGTCACAAAAATGATCTTGGAAAATTCCAGGGATGGCGGCGTAGTTATTACAGATAAAGAGAGAATCCTCAGCTATCAATGTGATGAGGTGTTGCTGAAAGAAGAATACACACAAAGAGGTTTACCGGAAATTGCGCGCAGGGTAATTGCGGCGGATGGGGTAAAAATAGCTGAGATTGCAGAAGAGAATGATATTTTTTATGAGCATTTAAAAAAATTTACCATTGTTGGAGCGCCGCTTCACAGCAAAGGTAGCGTGGTAGGAGTTATCTTGGTATTTACAAAAAAGTTTAAAATCTCTATTCAAACGGATCGGGACTTTGTAGATGGTTTGTCTAAGCTTTTTTCTACCCAGCTGGAGTTGCTAGAAGCACAGAAGCAGCGAGAGTTATTGCAAAAGGCTGAATTTAAGGCGTTGCAATCTCAAATCAATCCTCATTTTTTGTTTAATGCTTTAAATACCATTACGGCCTTTTGTCGTGAAAAGCCGGAAAAAGCAAGGGAACTGCTCATTGTGTTAAGCACTTATTTTAGAAATACGCTGAATACAAATCAATATATGATTGATATTTATGATGAATTTTCCCATGTGGATTCCTATTTGCAGTTGGAAAAGGCAAGGTTTGAGGATAGGTTGACGTTGGTTATGGATGTTCCTACCGATCTTAACTGCAACGTACCCAGTTTCATATTGCAGCCCATTGTAGAAAATGCAGTGAAGCATGGGGCGATGAAACGCAGTACAGGTAAGGTTGAGGTTAGGGTGCGTCAAACAGAGGAATTGGTTATAATTTCAGTAAAGGATTCTGGGTATGGAATCCCGGAGGAAATTATAAATGCACTTCATAATGATACATTGGATAGCACAAGAGTAGGACTTTCCAATGTGGACAAAAGACTACGAAGTATCTACGGGGAAAAATACGGGTTAGACATTCAATCATCACCGGAGGGGACGGAAATTAACATAAGAATTCCATTGAACAAGGGGGCGGAAACGGATGAAAATAGCAATCGTGGATGATGAAAGGCCATCCAGAAGTGAGTTACGGCATTTGATTACCCATTGCTTGCCGGAAGCAGAAATTATGGAAGCAAGTTCCGGAGAAGAGGCTATGGAATTATTTTTAAAAGAGGACTTTGATTTAATTTTTATGGATATCAATTTAGGGGACATAGATGGGACAACCTTAGCCGCCATGGCAAAAAAGGCCCAGCCTAAGGTGGAGATTGTTTTTGCTACTGCATACAATAGCTATGCGGAAAAGGCATTTGATATTGATGCCCTAAATTATATTTTAAAGCCTTTTGACCCCAAAAGAATTGAACAGACGGTTCAGCGTTATATGAAAAAGTGCAATAAAGAAAATAATGGGAGGGAAATGGCTAAGGAAGAAGAAAAATCACCTATTTCAAAAATTTCCATTAACTGCGATAAAAAGATGATATTGGTTGACATTTCTGACATTGTATATATTGAAACGGGGAAGCGTGCTTGTATTTTACATGCCAAAGGAAAGTCATTTACGGCGGCTTGTTCCATGAATTCTTTTGAAGAACGGTTGAAAGAAAACGGCTTTTTTCGTATCCATAAAAGCTACTTGATCAATTTGAAATATGTGATTGAAATTTATCCTTGGTTCAACAACACCACATGCGTAAAGATGCAGGGCTACGAAAAGGAAATTTTGACGGTAGGCAGAAATCAGATAAAAGAATTGAAACAACTTTTTAGTATGTAGCCTTTTATTGGCAGTAAAAGGTGATATATTTTATAAAAGTTTTGTGAGGGTCTTGTGCCTTTTGAGAAAGGTTTGAGGCTCTTTTTTGTTGTTCTGAGAAAGACAGAAAGGCGATATCATTACGTTTTGTAATGAAATACTTCTGGTATAAAAGTAATGAGAAAATTTAGAAAAAATCCAAATATAAGTCTGCAGTAATAAAAAGTAAAAAACTGTAAGGCGAAAAGATGCAAGAAATGATAGAAATGGAATTTGTTTTATACTACATTCTTTATTTTTATTAAAAATGAATGAGAGACCAATGCATTTTGCACAGGCATTTTCACATTTTATACTTGGATTTTAACCAGTGACACTAAAAAACAGTACAAAATCAGAAAAATAGGCTATTCTTTTCCTATCAGCATGTTTCAAGAGGAATATGCAGCATGAGCCGTTTGAATATTCAGACGGCAAAAGTTCTGTCCTGAAGGACAGACGAACTTATAGTATATTAATCTTTAGAGGAAAGGAAGGAAAAATTATGATTAGTTTTTTCGTATGTCTTGCAATTCTTATCATTGGGTATTTATTGTACGGTGGTTTTGTTGAAAGAACCTTTAAACCCGATGACAGACCTACGCCGGCTACAACAATGGCGGATGGAACAGACTACGTAGTAATGAGCAACCCTAAAATTTTTCTGATCCAGCTGTTAAACATTGCAGGATTAGGGCCAATTTACGGTGCGATTGCAGGTGCTTTATGGGGGCCATCCGTATTTTTATGGATCACTTTCGGTACTATTTTTGCAGGTGGTGTGCATGATTACCTTTCGGGTATGATTTCCATGCGTCATAAAGGTACCAGTATTTCTGAAATTGTAGGTATCTATCTTGGACCCTTCATGAAAACAGTAATGCGTATTTTCTCTGTTGTATTACTTGTTTTAGTTGGTACTGTTTTTGCAACAGGCCCCTCCGCTTTGTTGGCAATGCTCACACCGGAAGCTTTCAATGCAAAATTCTGGCTGGTTGTTGTTATTGCATATTATTTCTTAGCCACATTAGTTCCCATTGATAAGTTGATCGGTAAAGTTTACCCCATCTTTGGTATTTGTCTTATCGTTATGGCCATTGGTGTAGCAGGGGGAATTATTATAAAGGGCTATACTATCCCTGAAATTACATTTACGAACCTTCATCCTAAGGGTACGGCGGTTTGGCCATTTATGTTTATTACAGTTGCTTGTGGTGCAATTTCCGGTTTCCACGCAACCCAGTCTCCTTTGATGGCTCGTTGTTTGGAACATGAAAGAGACGGTAGAAAAATTTTCTATGGTGCTATGGTTTGCGAGGGTATCATTGCTTTGATTTGGGCAGCGGCTGGTGTTGCGTTTTATGAAAGCACAGGCGGCTTACAGGAAGCAATTGCAAGACTTGGTGGCCAGGGCGGCGTTGTGTATGAAATCTGCAACTCTCTTCTTGGACCTCTAGGTGCTATTATCGCAATGGTTGGTGTGATTGCTTGCCCTATCTCTTCTGGTGATACCGCATTCAGAAGTGCTCGTTTGGTACTCTCTGACTGGTTTAAAATTGATCAGCACAAAATTAAAACCAGACTTGCAGTTACCATTCCACTGTTGGCAATTGGTGCACTTCTTTCTCAGCTTGACATTACAGTTATGTGGAGATATTTCTCTTGGAGCAACCAAACATTGGCTATGATTGCGCTATGGGCTGCCGCAGCTTACTTGCGTAAAAATCAAATTTTACCTTGGATTGCTGCCGTTCCTGCAACATTTATGTCAGCAGTCAGCTGTACTTATATTTTGATGGCTCCGGAAGGCTTTAAGTTAAGTGCGGCAATTTCTTACCCGGCAGGTATTATTTTCGCCATTGTCTGTTTAGGCTTGTTTATTGTTAAGGTTATGAAAAAAGCACCTAACATGGAACAGGGCGTGGCGCAGGATATGTGATATATAAAACAGATTTCTAAAAACTCTCCGATGGGTCAGCGAAACTCTTTGTAGAAAAAGCTTAGTGCTTCCCAGCTTTTTTCAATATACGAAAGATAAAAGCCCGATTGCTTTGAAAATCATTGCAATACGGGCTTAATTTTTTAAAAATAGTTGTTTTTATTAGTATGTTTCATTTGAAAGAGAAACAGAGGAAAAGGTATACTCAAAAAGATAGAAATGATGATATTTCTAAAATCATAGGCGAAAAAGGGCGGAGGTCTCAGTAAAAGCCTTAGGAAAAAGGGCTTTACAGCGGACAAGTTTGCGTATAAACTATTAGGTATATTGGGCTTGTTAGATTATGATGTGAAAGGAAGTATGAATCATGGAAATTAGAACGAGATTCGCGCCCAGCCCCACAGGATATATGCATATCGGGAACCTGCGTACGGCGCTATATGAATATTTAATTGCAAAATCTCAAGGCGGTAAGTTTATTTTGCGTATTGAGGATACAGACCAGGAACGCTATGTAGAAGGGGCAACGGATATTATTTATAATACCCTGAAAATGACAGGTTTGCACCATGATGAAGGCCCTGACGTAGGGGGGGACTATGGCCCTTATGTACAGAGTGAAAGAATGGGAATGTACATGGATTTTGCCAAGGAATTGGTGGAAAAAGGACAGGCGTACTATTGTTTTTGTACCAAAGAGCGGTTGGAATCTTTAAAGGAAAACAATGCAGAAGGCTCTGCCTTTGCGAAGTATGACCGTCATTGCTACAATTTGCCAAAAGAAGAGGTGCAGGCAAAACTGGATGCGGGAGAGCCTTTTGTTATTCGTCAGAAAATGCCCGAAGAAGGGACAACTGCTTTTCAGGATATGGTTTATGGCGAAATAACGGTGGAGAACAAAGAGCTGGATGACCAGATTTTGATGAAAGCCGATGGATTCCCTACCTACAATTTTGCCAACGTTGTGGATGACCATTTGATGAAGATTACCCATGTTGTAAGAGGCAGCGAATATTTATCCTCTACGCCAAAGTATAACCTATTATATCAGGCTTTTGGTTGGGATGCACCGGTATATGTGCATTTGCCTGCTGTTATGCGAGATGCCCACCACAAACTTTCCAAACGCCATGGAGACAAGTCTTTTGAAGATTTGATTAGAGCAGGATATTTGGTGGAAGCCATTGTAAATTATATTGCATTGTTAGGTTGGAGTCCTTCTGATAATACAGAGATATTTACATTGAAAGAACTGGAAGAAAAGTTCCATATTGAAGGGTTAAGCAAATCGCCAGCCATCTTTGATATTAAAAAATTGACATGGATGAACGGCGAATATATGAAAGCCATGGATTTTGAGAAGTTTTTTGCTTTGGCGGAGCCAAAATTAAATGAAGCATTGGCGGGAACCCAGTTGGATTTCAGAAAAATTGCGGTACTTTTGCAAAAACGTTTGGAAACGTTGAATGACATTCCTCATCTGGTTGCCTTTTTCAAGGAGCTGCCCGTGTATGGTACAGAATTGTATACCCATAAGAAGATGAAAACGAATGATGACATTGCTCTGGCAAGTTTGCAGGCGGCAATTCCTGTTTTAGAGGGCTTGGAAGAGTGGAACGAAACAGCAATTCATGATTGTTTGATGGCATTGGTTGGTGAATTGGGCATCAAGAATGGTCAGTTATTATGGCCTGTAAGAACTGCTCTTTCCGGTGAACCGACTTCCCCCGGTGGCGCCATTGAATTAGCCGATATTTTGGGAAAAGCGGAGACAATTCGTCGCTTACAAAATGGTGTTTCTCTTTTGAGTAAATAATAAAAACAGAGGAAGAACTTCTTCCCCAAAAAACAAAAGCCTGTATTGTAAGGATTTATAAATCAAATCCAAGCAATTGGGCTTTTTTTATTGCTCATTTTTCAACCTTCTAAGAAGTAACATTTTAAAAATATTTGGGGATGGTAATAATTTTATGAAAATTTTTTCTCCTATTTTATGTTAAGAATCTGTACCTGATTTCTTAATGGAATTGACGGTTTTTGTCCATTGTTTCTTCAAAAAGATTTGTTATAGTATATTCATGAAATTGCTGACCAGTCTTTTAGACTTTTATATATATTCGGATGATCTGAATGTAGATATCCTCCCCTCGAGAAAAGCAGGTAACAATTACAGTGTATGGCGCTGTATTTGTTACCTGCTTTTTTGTATTAAATGAGTATTTTGTAATTAAGGGTTTTGGCAAACTTGAAAAATATAAAATTTTAAATAATAGGATTCATCCGCCGCCCAAAGGATAGGGTGGTCGGGAGACTGTGTGCGATATTCCACTTGGCGCAGGCGTTTATGCACATTTTTTGCGGCTTGCCCTATGGTTTGTGTGAATAATTCATAGTTCATAAAGTGTGAGCAGGAACAGGTTGCTAAAAAGCCTCCGTCCTTGATGAGCTTCATTGCCCTCAGATTAATTTCACGATAGCCCTTAACTGCATTTTTTATAGAATTACGAGATTTTGTGAAAGCAGGGGGGTCCAGGATAATTACATCAAACTTTCTTCCTTCGGCCTCCAAGCGGGGGAGCAATTCAAAAACATCCTCGCATTGAAAATGCACGACGGTTTCAAGCCCGTTAAGCTTTGCGTTCTCTGTTGCCTGATCCACGGCAAGCTGAGAGGCGTCAATGCCCAATACCTTTTTTGCCCCGGCGATTCCGGCATTTAGGGCAAAAGAGCCTGTATGGGTAAAGCAGTCCAAAACATCTGCATCTTTGCAAAGCTTATGAATGGCGGCACGGTTATACTTTTGGTCAAGGAAAAAACCTGTTTTTTGCCCATCTTCCACATCGACGATATATTTAACGCCATTTTCTATGATTTCAACTTTTGTATCAAAGGGGTCGCTTAAAAAGCCTTTCACACGCTCCATGCCCTCTTGAAGACGTACTTTTGCATCGCTTCTTTCGTAAATACCACGAATAAAAACACCGTCTTTTTCCAATGTATCACAGAGAAGGCGCAGTATGGTATCTTTCATTTTATCAATACCCAAGGCTAAAGACTGCACCACCAGTACATCAGAAAATTTATCAACAATAAGACCGGGCAAAAAGTCCGCCTCGCCAAAAATAAGGCGGCAGGAGGAAGTATCCACGGTTTTTTTGCGGTAGACCCAGGCTGCTTCCACACGGCGACGCAAAAAATCTTCATCTATTACTGTATTTTTGTCCCTTGTCATTATGCGGATGATAATTTTTGAATGGTTATTATAAAAGCCTGTGCCTAGAGGATAACCGTCAAAATCCAAGACGGAAACCAGTTCCCCGTTTACCACAGTTTCACTTACATTTGCAATTTCGTTATCAAAGATCCAAAGTCCGCCTGCTTTTAGCATACGGCCCTCACCCTTTTTTAAGGTGACGGTGGGTAAATTCATGGAAGAATCCTCCTTTATTAAGGTGAAAAAAAGAGCGTTTTGAGACACTCGTTGAAGTAAAATAAAAATAAATTCCCTTTTTCCCTTATACATTGACTTTTTGTAATGATAGGGGGTATCAAAAGTTTCGATACCCCCGGTAGTTTTTAGATTATTTTGAATCCATTTTTATAGCGGTTTCCAATGCAATTTCCATCATTTGTGTAAAGGTTGTCTGGCGTTCTTCGGCGGTGGTTTCCTCGCCGGTAAGAGGCTTATCGGAAATGGTCAGCAAGGCCAACGCACGTTTTCCCAATCTAGCTGCATTCATATATAAAGCAGCAGCTTCCATCTCTACACACAGGATACCCATTTTCGTCCAACTTTTCATTGAGTCAGGACGGTCATCATAGAACGTATCAGAGGATAAAATATTCCCCACTTTTAACTCTTGCCCCAGTTCTTTAGCGGACTCTACTGCAGCGGTCAGCAAATCATAATCAGCTAAATTACAAAGGGTTCCTGGTATTTCATATTGGACACCAAAATTAGAAGTGGTGCTTGCGCCCATACCTGCAACAATATCACGCAGTTGAAGCTTATCATTGAAAGCACCTGCGGATCCGATGCGAACAATATTTTCTACATCATAGAATGAAAACAGCTCATAGCTGTAGATTCCCATGGAAGGCATACCCATGCCGCTAGCCATAACAGACACTTTTGTTCCTTTATATGTTCCCGTGTAGCCTTGAATTCCTCTAACGTTGTTGATCAAAACAGCATCCTGCAAAAAAGTTTCGGCAATGAATTTTGCACGTAAGGGATCACCGGGCATCAAAACGGTTTTTGCAAAATCACTTTTTTCTGCGGAATTATGTGGCGTTGCCATAAGAAATTACCTCCTTTGTACTCTGTAAAATACAGTTTTGCATTTTTTTTTATTTCTATACCATACTATACCATTTTTTTGGATTTAAGGGAATAGTCCATGAGAAAAAGGCGTTTTATATGAAAAAAACCCATAAAAATTCCATTTTATTCTAGAAATGCTTGACATTAGATAGAAAGGCATGGTATGTTATAAATGAATAATAGTCGATTTTATTCGACGGAAAATAAATATAAGATAGAGGTGCGATGTTCATGAGTAGCCCTTCGTATTACGTCAAGGAGGCGGAAGAGGAAAGGGAGCATTGCCGAAGTTAGGGGTCTCTGCCTTGAGGGATGCTTGGCTGGCGCACTACAAAATATGTAATGTGCTGTCACTTATGTGGAGCGCTATCGGGAACTCGGAACTTCCAAATATTAATTGGGATACTTTTGAAGCCATGCGTTGCATGGCTTTGTTTTTTTTTCTTGGATTCTATTCTTTTGTTTTAGTAGAAACAAGAAACAATTATAATGCCTGTGTACGGGATATTAGGTTGTCTTGCGACTTGTGTGCAGGGGGATAGGATGATGTTTCCAAGGTAGGTTTTATGCAGCTTTATTTTATGATTACGGAAAGGGGAAGGGTTATGAGAAACATGCAGAAAAATCCCATGATCAACAAGATCGCAATTTTTTCACTCTTGATCATGGCAATGACGGTTACTGTTTTTGCAGGCGATGCGGAAGCAGGACAAGTGAGTAATATGTATGCAACAATTTGGTCTTTGGTACCACCGCTTGTGGCTATTATTTTGGCGTTGATTACGAAGGAGGTTTACTCCTCGTTATTTGTAGGTATTGTTGTGGGTGCACTGTTTTACAGTAATTTTAACCTGAAACAGGCATATTTGACCATGCTTACAAGTGACACAGATGGGGGATTGTTGGCAAAGCTTGCTGACGGTTGGAATGTAGGTATTTTAATTTTCTTAGTTGTATTGGGAATCATTGTGTCATTAATGAATAAGGCCGGGGGTTCTGCAGCTTACGGTGAGTGGGCGCGTCAAAGAATTAAAACAAGAAAGGGCGCTTTACTTTCAACGTTCATTTTGGGGGTTTTGATCTTTATTGATGACTATTTTAACTGCTTGACAGTAGGTAGCGTTATGCGTCCTGTAACAGATACCCATAAGGTATCCCGTGCGAAGCTGGCTTATATTATTGATGCCACTGCGGCACCTGTTTGTATTATTGCGCCAATTTCTTCCTGGGCAGCGGCAGTTGCCGGGGTTGTGGACGGTGTAAATGGTTTGGATTTATTTATCCGTGCCATTCCTTACAATTTCTATGCATTGCTCACAATTGTTGCAATGATAACATTGACTTTATTGAACTTTGATTATGGCCCTATGCGTCTACATGAAATGAATGCACAGAAAGACAATGATCTTTATACAACGGAATCCAGACCGTTTGCAGCGGAAGCGGAAGCTGTTGTAACAGGCAAAGGTAAGGTTATCGATTTGATTTTACCTGTTGTTGTTTTAATTATATGCTGTGTAATCGGTATGATTTATACAGGTGGATTTTTTGAGGGAGAATCTTTTGTAAATGCTTTTGCAGGCAGTGATGCTTCCGTTGGTTTATTGTTGGGTTCTGTTGGAGCATTGCTGATTACGTTCTTACTGTATATTCCTCGTGGAATTTTATCCTTTAACGAATTTATGTCTTGTTTGCCTGAAGGCTTTAAGGCAATGGTACCTGCAATTTTGATTTTGACCTTTGCGTGGACATTAAGCGGGATCACCGGATTATTGGGAGCAAAAGAATTTGTTGCAGGGGTTTTGGCAAGCAACGTAGGCATGCTTCAAGTTTTATTACCTGTTATTGTATTTTTAATTGCTGTTTTCTTGGCTTTTGCAACAGGTACTTCTTGGGGAACTTTTGGTATCCTTTTGCCCATTGTAGTTCCTATTTTAGACCCTACAAGCGAATTGTTGATTATTACCGTAGCGGCTACATTAGCCGGTGCTGTATGCGGTGACCATTGCTCTCCTATTTCCGATACCACCATTATGGCATCAACGGGAGCACAGTGCGATCATATTAACCATGTTTCCACACAGCTGCCTTATGCTTTGACAGTAGCGGCAGTGGCGGCAGTGAACTATATTTTGGCTGCTAGCATTCAAAACTGGATGATTAACTTGCCTATTGCCATTGTAATGATGATAGTTACAATTTTTATTATTAAGAGTATCTATGACGCAAAAGATAAGAAGGCATAATACCGCTGATTTTCTTTTGGAATAAAGAGAAGAATGAGTCTGAATAAAAAGACAGATGAAGGGTGCCGATCAAGTGGGCACCCTTTTTTTAACAAAGAAAAAGTGAGTAATATTAAATTTATCAAATTAAAAAAGGACGGTAACGGAACTGAATTAATTTTCAGAAGTGGCTACTGTCCTTTTTATGTAATTTATTTGCTATGTTCCATAATATGTTTTGCAACCTTAACGTCTTCTCGTTTAATATGGTTAATCAGCCAGTTGCCTACCTGCATATTTACGTCTCCAACCAGTTGAATAGTGGGGCCTTCGGCCTTAAGGCGAGAGGCAATATTATCTACTACTTTGATAAAGCCTTCATGATATTTTTTGTGATTTACAAAGTCAGGGTAATTATATTTCTGCTGTAATACCTGCTCATGAGCAAAATGGGTTTTGGTATATTGTGCCAAGAAGTCCACGGTGTTAGCGACCTCGTTTCGTCCTTTTCCTGAGGAACAAGCCACCAAAAGATTATTGATTGCTTGGATCAGTTCTTTGTGCTCGCTGTCAATTTGTGCATTCCCTGTTTCCAGATCCTTTGTCCAAGTAAAAGCCATAAAAAAACCTCCTTAACCATTGCTGTTATAAATTTTGTAGTGATAAAATTAAATTTGTAATATCTTTTTAAATGTATTATACTACAAGTTAGTTTAAAAGAAAAGACATATTATAAAATAATAATTATCTTTTAACAATTTAGGTCATTTTGAAGCAAAAGGGGAATTGAGGGAAAGATGCTTGCGAAAAAGCAACCATTACAGTAATATAAAAATAAAGCTGTTTAAGGAGCTTTCTATGGACAGTTTCCTTATTCTGGATATTAAAGCCTGGTTTTGTATGGGAAAATGCATATTGGGAATTATATTTTTATTTGGCGAAGTTATTTTTGACCTCAAAAATGGGAGGAATGTGATATGTTTTGGATTGGTTGCCATTTATCGGCAGCAAATGGATATCTTGCCATGGGGAAAGATGCGGAGAAAATTGGAGCGAATGTATTTCAATTTTTTACCAGGAATCCCAGAGGTGGCAGCGTGAAAGCTCTGGATCGAGAGGATATGGAGGCGTATATATCCTTTGGGCAGGAGCGTGGTTTTGGAAGATTATTAGCCCATGCGCCTTATACCATGAATCCTTGTTCGGCAGACAAAGGCTTGCGTGAATTTGCTCTCCGCATGATGGAAGAAGACTTGGAGCGGCTGGAGCTGTTACCAGATGTAATGTATAATTTTCATCCCGGCAGTCATGTAAAGCAAGGGGTGGAAGTTGGAATTGGTATGATTACAGAAATGCTTCATGAAGTTTTGCAAAAAGGTGGAAAAACGCCGATTTTGTTGGAGACTATGGCAGGGAAAGGCAGTGAAGTAGGGCGGAGCTTTGAGGAAATTCGCCGGATTATTGATGGTGTTCATGGACATGAACGAATGGGAGTTTGTTTGGATACATGTCATGTTTATGACGGGGGATATGATGTTGTGGAAAATCTTGATGATGTTCTGGAGGAATTTCACAGTATCATCGGACTGGACAGGCTTAGAGCAATTCATTTAAATGACAGCAAAAACCCCATGGGCAGCCATAAGGACCGTCATGAAAAAATTGGAGACGGTTCCTTGGGAATAGAAGCAATTTCAAGAATCATTAACCACCCGAAATTAATACATTTACCCTTTTATCTGGAAACACCCAACGATTTAGAAGGATATGAAAGGGAAATTTCTTTATTGAGAGGACTTAGAAAAGAGGGATAGAATTGGAGAAAATACACTTTTATCACAGTCCCATTGGGACATTGGCTTTGGGGGAAGAGGATGGCTTTCTAACCCGTGTATCGTTTCAGGAAGAAATAAAAACGCCTCATATTATGGAAAACACTCCTTTATTAGAAGAGGCAACTAAGCAGTTGGAGGAATATTTTTGTGCTAACAGGAATACTTTTTCGCTGCCTTTAAAACCGAGGGGCACAGAATTTCAAAAAAAGGTGTGGCAGGCACTGGAACGCATTCCCTATGGTGTTACCGCTTCATACGGGGAGATTGCAAAGCAGATTGGGAATCCTAAGGGTGCAAGAGCGGTAGGTATGGCGAACAATAAAAACCCCATAGCAATCATAATTCCTTGCCACAGAGTGGTTGGCAGCGATGGAAAGCTGGTAGGGTATGGTGGTGGATTGGATAAAAAAGTTTTTCTGTTGGAGATGGAAGAAGAGAACAAAAAATAAAACAGCTGTTGGAAGGGGAGAACAGTTACCAACAGCTGTTTTAATCTGATTTTAGAAAACTAAGCTTTCTGTGTTTTAAAAATATGGGATGTATAACCAGCAAAAATACGAATCACAATAATTTCGATACCGGTCATAACACATACCTGTAAAATACGGGTGGGCATCAATGTCCAGAAGGGAACGCCATATAACATGGAGATCCAAAGGGTATTTAAGAGCAAAGAGCCAAAAAATTCATTTAAAACAGATGCTATGACTATGTTTTTTAGATTTGTTTTCTTATAAAGAAAGATACCATACAGGATACCGTTTAAGAATGCGGTAAGGGTGAAGCCGGGGAAAAATTGTCCAATAGGGAATAATGTTGCTCCCAGAAAATCTGCTACAGCAGCAACAATACCGGCGGGAACAGGTCCCAAAAGAATACCGGCTATGGCGATGGGGGCAAAGGCAAACCCGATTTTCAAGTTCCAAGCGGAGATGGAAAGAAAGCGAGAAAGAATGATAGAAATTGCTACCAAAAGAGCCATAATAACGAGACGGTGAGTGGCTGAAAATTTTTGTTGCATGAAAAAGACCTCCTTTTTGTTGTTGTGGGGTTTTTTCATAAATAAAAAACCCCTTCATTATCGTGAGTAACTACGCAAATATCCCCAAAACAGAATGCAAAGACATTCCGGGGGTTGCTGTGATAATAAAGAGGAATCGCTTCTTCATTATTTGACAGCGGGATGCGGGGTTTGTACCGCAAGGATTAACCTTTTCGTTCTCGTGGCAACTCCCCGTCCACAAGACACTTAACGCACAAAGCCCTACTCTGTATTTGCACATGGTTGCCCATGCAGTTTTATTCTAGCATCCTTTTTCCATGGGGTAAATAGGCTATTTTACAGAACAAAAGCCCGGGTAAAACGGAATTTTGAGTCAAAAGTACCCGCCAATAAGACATTACCCATATCCATACCAAATTCTTTCGTTAATTTTACAAAAAGTCGGTCACTTTCCATAAAGCCACCGTTGGAAAAGCAAAAGCACATGGCAAAAGCGTCTTTGGGAATGTCGGCAAAATGTTCTTCCAAAACGGATACAATTTTTCGGTCTTTTTCTTGGGAAAGCTTTTCTTTTAACTCGGAAAGCTCAAAGTCTAAGTGTAAAAAGCCTTGGGAAGCATAGTAAATTGCTGTAATAAAATCTGCCAAGTCAGATTCTCCTTGAAAGGGCAGGGTATTTTTGGTTGGGCGAGGAAAATCACCAACGGTGCAGACAAACCAAGGTGTTTCCTCGGCAAAAAAGGATGTTGCGTATAATTTCTTTGTTAGTATATTCGTTTCGTTTACCGCAAATACCAAGGTATTGCCTGTAATATCAGAAACGATAGGCAGTTTTCTTTTTTTCAGTATAGATATAAGTTGATCGGATGCGCCGATTAGGCGGATGCCGTCTGTATGAAACCCGAGCATGAGATGCCCTCCTTTTATTATTTTTTATATATACTATTGTAATATAGAGCAGGAGAATTGAAAAGGATGTTTTTATACAGGAAAAACGCTAAAAAAACCGAAAAATATTGACAGTCTATTTGGAAAATTGTTATAATTTAGGGTAGTTTTTTTATTTGAATTTGCGAAAGATAAAGACAGTTGTCTTTGAAACGGAGGATAGAAATATGTTGGAGCTGAAGAACGTTTCTTTTTCGGCTGACGGAAAAGAAATATTAAAAAATATCAACCTTGTCATTGAAGAGGGAAAGTTTGTGGTAATGACAGGGCCAAATGGCGGTGGAAAATCAACACTGGCAAAAGTTATTGCAGGAATTGAAAAGCCCGATAGCGGACAGATTCTTTTGGATGGACAGGATATTACAGATTGGTCAATCACCAAACGTGCAAATTGCGGCGTTAGTTTTGCTTTTCAACAGCCCGTTCGCTTTAAAGGCGTTACGGTAAAGGACTTGATTATGCTTGCCAGCGGCAAAAACTTGAGTACGGCTGCTGCGTGTGAATATTTATCGGAAGTTGGTCTTTGTGCTAAGGATTACATTGACCGTGAGATAAACGGCAGTCTTTCCGGGGGAGAATTAAAGCGAATTGAAATTGCCACGGTGATGGCAAGAAAAACAAAGCTTACCTTATTTGATGAACCTGAGGCGGGAATTGATTTGTGGAGCTTTAAGAATTTAATAGATGTATTTGAAAAAATGCACACAGAAATTAAAGGCTCTATTTTAATTATTTCCCATCAAGAACGGATTTTGAACATTGCTGACCAGGTTGTGGTAATAAGCGGCGGAAAAATTGCTCAGGTTGGAACGAAAGAGGAAGTATTGCCTGGATTATTTGGTGTGGATTTGGGCTGTAAATTTTTTAAGGAGGCATAAGTAACATGTTCAGTGATATAATCAAAAATTTGCTCTCCGAGGTAGCAGGGGTTGAGGGTATTCCTACCATAGGGGCATTTAATATTCGCAATAACGGCAAGAGTGCAGGCAGAAGCTCCACAGAAACCATTCAGATTATTCCTAAGCCGGATGGCACAGGAATTGATATTATGATTAAGCCGGGAACAAAAAATGAGAGTGTGCATATTCCTGCACTGGTTACGGAAACAGATATGCATGATGTGGTATATAACGATTTTCATATTGGAGAGGGCGCAGATGTAACCATTGTTGCCGGTTGCGGTATCCATAATTGCGGTAGCGGCATCTCTCAGCATGATGGGATTCATCGTTTTTTTGTAGGGAAAGATGCAAAAGTTAAATATGTAGAAAAGCATATCGGGGAAGGGGATGGAAATGGACAGAATATTATCAATCCCCAAACGCATATCTTTGCTGAGGAAAACAGTTATCTTGAAATGGATACAGTGCAGTTGAAAGGTGTAGATTCCACCAAGCGAATTTCCACCGCAAAATTAGGGGCGGGAGCTACGGTTGTGATTAAAGAAAAAATCATGACCCACGGAGAGCAGTATGCAGAAACCTCCTTCGATGTTGAACTGGAGGGGGAGGGTTGCAGTGCAAAGCTGATTTCCCGTTCTGTTGCCAGGGATAGCTCCAAACAGCTATTTCGCTCTAAGCTTTGCGGAAACAATGCCTGCTATGGTCATTCCGAATGTGATGCCATTATCATGGATAACGGCATTGTTGCGGCAGAACCCGAAATTATTGCAAATAATGTAGATGCTACCCTCATCCATGAGGCTGCCATTGGCAAAATCGCAGGGGAGCAGTTGACAAAGCTCATGACATTGGGCTTAACGGAAAAAGAAGCAGAAGCTCAAATCATTAATGGGTTTTTGAAATAAGAAGACGTCCCAAAGGAGATGGGTATGTGAGCAGTACGGTAAAAAAGGAAGTTATCAGCTGGATTAAAACGATTCTTTTGGCTGTGATATTAGCCGGATTAATGAACAGATTTTTAATTATAAACGCGCAGGTTCCCACCGGTTCTATGGAAAATACCATTATGACAGGAGACCGTATTATGGGGCTTCGAACATCATATTGGTTTGAGGAACCACAAAGGGGAGATGTGGTTATCTTCCGCTATCCGGATGACCCCGAAGGTAAAACGTTGTTTGTTAAACGTATTATCGGCGAGGGTGGAGATGTAGTAAAAGTGGAAAACGGCAATGTTTATGTAAATGATGAAGCATTGGAGGAGCCTTATATAAAAGAAATAACCCAAGGGAATTTTGGGCCTTATGAGGTGCCGGAAGGTTGTTACTTTATGATGGGAGATAATCGAAACAAATCTCTGGATGCTCGTTTTTGGGATAATAAATATGTAGAATCGGATGAAATTTTAGGGAAAGTAAAATTTCGCTACTTCAAGGGTTTCAAATGGATTTCTTGAGTTGGAGGGAATGGTATGAAAAAAAAGGACAAACTGCTACTGATCTTTCTGGGTTTTTTGGTGGTTGTGGCTTTTATTGGCGGACAAATGTGGAACAGTCATAAGAATTTTACCAAAGAAAAATGGGAAAACTATGAGGGAAACAGTCGGCAGGCAATTTTAGATAATTTTTTTGATCGTACCATTGTCGATAACCTTCCTCAAGAAGATTTGATAGAATATTTGGGGGAACCGGAGCGTAAAACAGATGATGAAATGATTTACTATCTGGGTACACCAAAAGGCTTGTTTGGAAATGAAGATGGCGAGGAAGAATTTTTGATTTTTACCTTTACGGATGGAAAAGTCACAGGCGTATCTAAGGTTCCGGCTTCTGCTGTGGCGTCAGAATAGGAGATGATAGGTATGAAATGTCCTTTTTGCGGTGAAGAAATGACCCCGGGTTATTTGGAATCGGGAAGATATTTCATGTGGAAGGCAGAGGATGAAAGGGGAAAAAAGAGAGAATATCTATTGGCCAAAAGCTATATGGGCGGTACAAAATTAACGGGAGAAATTTGCCCTTACTGTCGCAAATTAGTTTTAGATATTCCCGAGAACCCGACATAAAAAAATTCAAAGTATGATTTATTTTGAATTCTTTATGGTAGAATACTTAATACAATAAATCATTATAATAATAAGGAGGTATGTGACATGAAGGCAACAAAAGATATGACAATTGGTGAACTTTTAATGATGGACAGAAGCGTAGGTGCGGTTTTGATGGAAAATGGTATGCACTGTGTTGGTTGCCCCTCAGCAGCAGGGGAAACTTTGGAAGAGGCTAGTATGGTACATGGCATGGACATTGAAAAGCTTTTAAGTGATATTAATGGTTTTTTCGAAAACAAAGAGAAATAAATACAGGATTTGTTTCTGTAAAAGGAAAAACAAATTGTTTTAACAACGGAAAATTGAATGCGGGAGAAATAAGATTGCCCTTTTTTATGGTATTGTTCAATACTATGAAGAAGGGTTTTTTTTATTGGATAAAAAAATTTCTATATAAAAAAATGAAAAAGGTGTCAAGCGATACCATAGCTTGACACCAAGAAAGAAATTTTCCTTTTTAACCTTTTTAACCAAGGAATTTCTTGTTTTAAATTTTATATGCTTGTTCATTATAAATACTTAAATCAAGTCCACGAATTTCCACTTCTTTGGAAACGCGGACAGGCGCAAAAGCATTGATGACTTTTAACAGTGCGTATGTTACCACGTAACTATAAGCGGCTATAAGAAGCACTGAAAAAAGCTGAATTATCAACTGATGGGTGTTTCCTTCAATGAGGCCGCTGAATCCCCCGATTTGACTTTCCGCAAACACACCAACCAGTATGCTTCCCGCAATGCCGCCGACCCCATGAATGCCCCAAACATCAAGGGCATCATCCCAGCCCCATGTTTTTCTCTTTTGTATTGCAAAGTAGCATACAATACTGGAAATGATACCGATTAGGATGGCTGCCCAAGGCTGTACATAGCCTGCGGCGGGTGTAATTAATACCAAACCTGCTACGGCGCCTGTCAGCATTCCGATTAAACTGGGACTCTTTTCCTGTCTCCAGGAGATGATGAGCCAAGTTACCATAGCAATACTGGCGGCGATACCTGTATTGACAAATGCCATTGCGGCCACACCATCGGCAGCCAAGGCACTTCCGCCGTTAAATCCGAACCAGCCGAACCAAATCAGCCCTGCACCCAGAGCAACATAGGTAATGTTGTGAGGACTTTGATCTTCATCCGGCATGATGTGTCTTTTTCCGATGAAAAGCACACAGGGCATAGCCGCAATTCCCGCAGTTAGGTGAATGACAAGGCCTCCTGCAAAGTCTTTTACGCCCATTTGCTGAAGGAATCCTCCGCCCCATACCCAATGGGCAACAGGAATATAAACCAGAAAACTCCAACAAACCAGTAAAATTAAATAGCTCTTAAAGTTCATTCTGTCTGCAAATGCTCCGGTAATTAATGCCGGCGCAATGACTGCAAACATAACTTGGAAAATAAAAAATACGATAAAAGGTATCGTAGGGGCATAGGTGCTGTTTGGAGCCATCCCTACGCCATTTAGGAAAGCATAATCCAAATTTCCTATGAGACCATGAACATCCGGCCCGAAGACCAGGCTGAAACCGCATACGACCCAGATGGCAGTAACAACGCCCATAGAGACAAAACACTGTGTCATAATTGACAGGGTATTTTTCCGTCTTACCAGCCCGCCATAAAAAAATGCAAGTCCTGGGGTCATTAAACATACCAAAGCGGCACTAATTAATACAAATGCGGTGTTTCCAGAATTAATCATTCTTAACACTCCCATCCTTTTGTTTTGACTTTATGATAGCGGATGGAGTGTAAAATGAAAATACAGGAATTTCTGTATTTTTTGTCGATATCGACTGTATTTTTTATAATCAAGGTTCAATGATATGATTTCTTACGGCATATAATACAAGGTCGATAATACTTTTAAAACCGAGTTTGTGCATAATATTGGAACGGTGGGTTTCGACTGTTTTGATACTTAGGCAGAGAAGGTCGGATATTTCTTTATTGGATTTCCCCTCTGCAAGGAGTTGTAGGACTTCTCTTTCTCTGGATGAAATGGGCGTGGATTGGCATTGATCACTAGGAAGATTATTTAAATAACCATTTACAACAAGCTGAGTTACTCCCTGAGAGAGAAAAATATTCCCGTTATCTACTGTTTCTATGGATTGAATCAACTCCTCCAGAGCATTATCTTTCAATACATATCCTTTTACCCCTGCTTGCAGTGCCATGATGACAAATTCTTCGGATTTATGCATGGTAAGAATAATATTCTTAGTTTCTGGGGATGACTGCTTTAACTTAATTGCCAGATCAATTCCGTTGAGCTTGGGAATGGAAATGTCTAATATGGCTATGTCAGGTTTTAAGTCTAGAATATTTTTAAATGCTTCTACGCCATCGGCGGCCTCTCCAACCACTTCAATATTTTCTTGCTGAGAAAGCAGAATCACTAATGACTGTCGAAGAATTTTATGATCATCAGCCAAAAATACCTTGATTTTTTTCATAAGGCACCTCCATAATTATTCTTGTTCCTACGCCTTTTTCACTTTCAATAAATAATGCGGCGCTTATCATATCTGCCCTTTCTCTGATAGAGTTTAGCCCGATTCCCCGGCTTACACTGGATATGTCAAAGCCACTGCCATTATCAGAAATGCGGAGCAGGATTATTTTATCATTTAAAATTAGCATATTTACATAGGCTTCCGTTCCGCCGGAATGCTTTATGATATTCGTAAGGCTTTCTTGTATGATGCGGTAAATATTCATTTCGACGGTTTCATCCCACCGAGGTAAATGATCATCTATTTTACAGTTGAAGCGAATACTGCCGATTTCGTTTAGCTTATTGCAAAGATTTCGTATGCTTTTTGCCAAACCGTCTTGGTTTAAGCCCACGGGTTTTAAATTATACATTACATTGCGAATTTCTTCGATGGTACTGTCTGCAAGCTTTATGGTTTTGGATGTTTGTTCTTTCAGTGCCTCATCCTTTGTGGAATTATGTATTAATCCAAGGTTTATTTTTAATGCAACCAAAGATTGTCCCACGCCATCGTGTAGGTCTCGGGCTATTTTTTCCCGTTCCTTTTCCTGTGTTGCAGCAAGAACATAGGCTTGACGTTTTAAAATTATATTTTGCTTTTCAATTGTTTCATTTAAATCTTGAGTTAAATTTTCATAACGTTTTTCCTGAATATGCTGCATCCATGAATTATAATCAGAAAACTCAACGATGTTCAGACCTTTTTCTTCTTCTTCCTCGGAAACCCTGATGCCCACTGTTTTTTTGATGAGATAAAACATGAGAAAGCCTACGCCAAATGCCCAGACGAAATTTATCCCAGCCCCTAAAATTTGTATTAATATATGGTGGGTCCTTCCCGTGGTCAAGGCTTCCGTTGACTGGAAAGCCCCACACAGGATTACCCCGCATGTCCCCCCGAAGGCATGGATCGGTACGGCATTGACGGTATCATCAATCTTAAGTTTCATTAATACAAGGCTCCCCAGTACAACGGTGGAACCGGTGAGGAACCCTACAAAAATTGATTGAACGGGCGTCAAGATGTCAGAGCCTGCTGTAATGGCAACCAATCCCCCCAAAGCACCGCTAAAAATAGACTCCATCATGCTCTGATCCTTTGCTAGGATATAAGTGGTTACAACGGCACCAATGACTCCTGCGGATGCTGCAAAATTGGTATTTAAAAGAATTAAGCCTATTTTATCCTCAAATCGTAATAGATTACCTCCGTTAAATCCAAACCAGCTGAACCATAAAATAAAGGTACCAAGGGTTGCAAAGGGAATATTAGAACGAAGCAGCCGCTTGGGTTTTCCATCCTTATCCCATCTGTCCTTTCTGGGACCTACAACAATTGTGCCTGCCAAGGCGATCCATCCCGCTGTGGAATGGATTACAGTTGCGCCTGCATAATCTGTATACCCTAAGTGTGACAATAAAGTTGGCTGTCCCATATATACGCCGCCCCAAACCCAGTGGCCGAAAACAGGATAAATTATGGTACCTACAATAACAGCGGCAATGACAAGGGCCTTTAGTTTTGTTCGTTCAGACATGCTGCCGGAAAAAATTGTGACAGATGTACCCGCAAACATCATTTGATAAAAAATAAAGACATAATCATAATTGCTATTTAAATTTGAAAGAAACCAGTGGTTTGTCCCAATTAGTCCTAATGAGGTCTTTCCAAACATAAAGGCAAAGCCAACAAGAAAAAAGGACAAAGCCGCAACAACAAAAGCAATAATATTTTCAATTGCCACACTAATCACGTTTTTTGATTGCACAAAGCCCACTTCATAGCATACAAATCCTGCCTGCATAAAAAAAACAAAGCATGCGCAAATCAGTACCCACATATGGTCAAGTCCGTTCATTTTATCATCCCTTTATTCCCCAATTTCACCTGGTAAAATCGGTTTCTTTCATCATTATATCATCAAACTTCTAGTTTTTACAAAAAAATCACAAATAAGGAAAAGGAGGATAACAGGGAAAGAGCTTTAGAATATGTCTTCGATGGTAGCCAAAAGAAGACCAACAGAAATGGATTATGTAGAGAAATATATGGAGAATAAAAAAGCAGTCCCAGGAATGGGACTGCTTTGATAGGAATGAAAAAATTTAATTGTTTAAAACGTTACCATCATAAAATTAATGGTTATCATTATGCCTGTATTTTATTTGCCGCATTATGTTCCGCCAGTTGTTTCTCCAAAAGGCTGAAATCAACACCGGTCACTTTGTCGGGCCAAGTTTCCTTGGTTATTTTCATTTGCTCCGCGGCATCATCCCATTTCCCATCCTGTATTGCTTCGAAAATTTGCACGAAAGCAATGAGGCGTGGTAAGTTTCCACCCATGGGAAGGCCAAGAAAGCGCTTTTTATATTTTTTGATTATTTCCAAAGCATCCTGATTTTCTTCAAGATGTATGAGTACATAAGCAAGGTTTAAGAAATAAACGGCACCGTTGGCTTTTTTTAATGCACCGCCATTGATGCTTTTTAGTTTTTGTTTTGCCGTAACAAAATCATCTTTTTCCATATAAGCAACAGCAATATTCATGATTAACATGGAACGAATGTTATTGGGGCGTTTTCCCTGGAGTAATTTTTCCGTTTCCTCAATATACGTATCCGGATCGGATTCAATCAAAGGCATCAGAGAATTCACTTTTTGGGCGAATTTTTTAAACCAGTGTGCGTAATAAACAACGCCCAAACCCATTACAAAAATAATCAAGTAAAACAAAATTTGAGAGTTTTCACCAAAAATTTTGCCCGCTCCCAAAAGAATGGCAATAAATAATAACACAAAAACATATAAGATTCGCATTTCTTATTTCCTCCTTTGTTTATTGCAGTTCCTCCCATTGTGCGTAGAGTAACTCCAATTTTTTCTCTAGTTTGGTCTTTTCTTCAAAAATTTTCTGAGCCCTGCTGTAGTCGGCGCTGGCTAAAGCCATGTCTTCATCTGCTTTTGCAATTGCTTCTTCAGTTTCTTCTATTTCCTGTTCCAAACGGGAAATTTTTGACGCTAATTTTCGTTCTGCTGCTTGTTGTTCTTTCTGCTTCAACCAGTCAGCTTTTGTTTCGCTGGCAGAAGCAAGGATAGATGTTGGAGAGGTGATTCCTGCTTCTTTTGCTTTTTCAGCTTCGTTTCGTGTCTGTTCAGCTTTTTTCTCCAAATAATAATCGTAATTTCCCGTATACTGTACTACGCCGTCTGGAGTTAATTCTAAAATTTTTTCTGCTGTTCTATTAATAAAATAACGGTCATGGGAAATATAGACAACGGTTCCTTCATAGCAGTTCAAAGCATCTTCCAGGACTTCCTTAGAGAACATATCCAAGTGGTTGGTAGGCTCGTCCAGCATGAGTAAATTTGCCTTGGAAAGCATGATTTTTGCCAGGGAGACACGGCCTTTTTCCCCACCGCTTAATGCAGAAATGGGCTTGAATACATCATCATTGGTAAAAACAAAGGCAGCTAGAACGTTTCGGATTTGTCCCGCTGTAAGGTTAGGGTAGGTATCGGCAATTTCGGCGAAAATTGTTTTTGTTTCATCCAGTTTTTGCTGTTCCTGATCGTAGTAGCCGACATGAACATTGGTGCCAAAACGGATTGTTCCCGAGTCTTCTGAAACTTCCCGCAGGAGCATTTTGAATAATGTAGATTTTCCTACTCCGTTGGGGCCGATAATTGCGGCTTTTTCTCCTCGTTTTACATCTATATTTACATTTTGGAATATTTTATTACCACTATAAGATTTAGAAAGCCCTTCCGCATGAAGCACATCATTACCGCTTGTAATAAAGGGGGTTAGAGTTAAGCGCATATGGTCAGGCAGGGAATCCGGCCGATCGACACGGTCTATTTTTTCTAATCTTTTTTCTCGGCTTTCGGCGCGCTTAACGGATTTTTCCCGATTAAAAGCGCGAAGGGTACGAATAACCTCTTCTTGGCGTTTAATTTCCTTTTGCTGCGTATCAAAAGCTTTTTGTTGAATCTCTCTGTTTATTTCTTTTTGATTAAAATAAAAACTATAATTTCCGTTATATACATTAGATTTTTTATTTTCGAGTTCTACTACTTTTGTAACAATTTTATCTAAGAAGTAGCGATCGTGAGAAATAATTAAAACAGCCCCCTCATACCCTCTGAGAAAGTCTTCCAGCCATTCGATGGAAGCAATGTCCAAATGATTGGTGGGCTCGTCCAGAAGTAAAAGATCGGGCTTAGAGAGCAAAAGCTTGCCCAGATAAATTCGGGTTTTCTGTCCCCCGGAAAGTTGGGAAAGGGGACGGTTAAATTCAGATTCAGAAAAACCCAATCCTTTTAGAACGCCTCGCAGACGGCTTTGATAGCTATATCCGTCATTTTGCTCAAAAAAGTGTTGTAAACGAGAATATTCCTCCATCTTGTCGGACAATTTTTGTCCGGTGAGAGCCCCCATTTCGTTTTCCATTTCACGAAGAAGCTTTTCGGTTTCTAAAATTTTTTCGAAAACCGATAGCATTTCTTCATAGATTGTGCGGTTGCTTTCGATTTGCTGATTCTGTGCCATGTATCCTAGGGTAGCATCTTTCTTGATATAAAATTCGCCGCCGTCTCCTGAGGTTTCTCCGGTTAATACTCGAAATAAGGTTGTTTTACCTGCACCGTTTACTCCGACAATGGCGGCTTTTTCTTTTTCTTCTAAGTGGAAAGTAATTTTGTCTAAAACGACATCAATGCCGTATGCTTTGTGTAATTGTTTGCATGCTAGTATCATTTTTTTGTCCTCCGTTTTTTCTGGGGATATAAGTACAATCATAGCAGAAATATGGGAATAATAAAAGAGTTATTGTTGACAATAAAATAACAGGAGTGCTATACTGAATTTAAGTTGACAAGGAGAGGATTTGGATAAAATGGATAGTGAAAAGAAAATTTCGCCGGCGGTTATTAATCGGCTTCCACGATATTACCGCTATCTTGGCGATCTTTTGGAGAGCGATATTACCAGAATTTCATCAAAAGAGCTGAGTGCAAAAATGAACATTACCGCCTCCCAAATACGCCAGGATTTAAACAATTTCGGAGGTTTTGGTCAGCAGGGTTACGGCTACAACGTGGAGTATCTTCATAATGAAATAAAGAAGATTCTGGGGTTGGATAGGTTATATAATATGATTGTAGTCGGAGGCGGCAATATTGGGCAGGCTTTGGTAAATTATACCAACTTTGAAAAAAGAGGTTTTGTGATTAAAGCTGTTTTTGATATTAACCCCCGTATTATTGGCATGACCATCCGTGGCATTGAGGTATATGACGTAGATCAAATGGAAGAATATCTCAAGAATAATATTGTAGACGTTGCAATACTTACACTGCCTCGCTCAAAGGCGGCAAAGGTTGCCAATGACTTGGCAAAGTGGGGCGTGAAGGGTATGTGGAATTTCAGCCACGTGGATTTACAGGTTCCTGATGATGTTTTGGTAGAAAATGTGCATCTCACAGATAGTTTAATGACTTTGATTTACAAAATAAATGAAATGTACACCGAGGAAAATGAATTAAACCATCTTTCCAATGGATTACCAATTAAACCAAAGCTTGAAGTTGGAGATTAATATTGTACAAAAACTGCTCTGTTGAGGGCAGTTTTTATTTTATAAAAAGGGAGATTACCGGTTGTTAATATTACGTTTTCATTTTCTGTATTACGTTGGGAACCAAAATAAGTAAAATAAAGTGTAAGGAAAATTCTGTGGCTCTGCATAGTTGTTATTTATTTAACAAAAAAAGGAATCGTACTTGGTTCTTGAAAAAATATTTGCTAAAGAAAGGGTAAAAATCATTGAATTGAGAAGTTGACTTATGGTATTTTTATTGAATAGTTATTTTGGGGAGTTAAAAGGCTTATGGCAAAGTCAGAAAAAAAGGAATCTTATATATTTACAAATGGGGATTTAAGGAGACTGATCATACCCATTGTAATTGAGCAATTTTTAGCAATTTTGGTGGGCTTATCGGATTCCATTATGGTTGCAAGTGTGGGGGAATATGCTGTTTCCGGTGTTTCTTTGGTGGATAATATTTTTGTATTATTGATTTATTTATTTGGCGCCCTTGCCACAGGAGGTGCGGTGGTTGCCGGGCAATACTTAGGGCAAGATAACAGAACAAAGGCTTGCCAGGCCACAGATCAGCTGGTACTTTTAACGGCAATTTCTGCTTTTGTTATTACAGCTGGGATATATTTAGCAAGAGGTTTTATTTTGCATGATGTTTTTGGGAAAATTGAGGCAAATGTAATGGAAAGCGCACATACATATTTGATGATTGTATCGGCCTCTATTCCCTTTATTGCCCTTTATAATGCAGGGGCGGCAATATTCCGTTCTATGGGCAATTCAAAGGTTCCTATGTTTCTTTCCGTGCTGATGAATGCAATTAATGTTGGTGGGAATGGGATTTTAATTTTTGGCTTTGGGATGGGGGTCAAAGGGGCGGCCCTTGCCACATTGGCATCTCGTATTGTAGCCGCCGGGGGAATCATCCTGTTATTGCGGGGACAAGAGCATTTGCTCCACCTTTCCAGACCCTTTTCTTTTCGTTTGGATAAAGGAATGCTTAAAAAGATAGCGTTTATCGGCATTCCAAATGGGTTAGAAAACAGTATGTTCCAGTTGGGAAAAATCATGGTTTTGAGTATGGTAACAGGTTTTGGCACAGCAGCCATTGCGGCAAATGCAGTGGGCAATATTATTGCTACGTTCCAAATTATGCCAGGTATGGCCGCCAGTATGGCCCTTGTCACAGTTTGTTCTCGTTGTGTAGGAGCAGGGGACTACGAGATGGCTAGATACTATACCCGAAAAATTTTAAAGCTGATTCATATTTTAATTATCGTTTTTAATGTGGTCATTTTAGTAGCTTTGCCTTGGATTTTGGCACTGTATCACCTTTCTCCACGGGCAACTCAGCTGGCAACGGAAATTGCATGGCTTCACGGCATCTGTGCAGCGATGATATGGCCGGAGGCCTTTCCTCTGGCAAATACCCTACGTGCGGCAAATGACGTAAAATTCTGCATGATTTGGTCTATTTTTTCTATGTGGGTTTTCCGTATTGTATTTAGCTATATTTTAGGTGTTTATTTTGGAATGGGGCTATTTGGTGTTTGGGTTGCTATGATTATTGATTGGTGTGTAAGGGCATTATTTTTCATTGTACGTTACCGCGGCACAAAGTGGCAGCTTCATAAAATTTAAAAAAGATTCTCCTGATTTCAAATTAACAGAAAAAGCCCCATTGCTTTTGTATACTGGCAATTCGGGCTTTTTCTATATGATAAAAGTGTTTTTAAAGGGCGCACCTTATGTTATTATGTTAACCTTTTCGGCTGTAAAAGGGAGCTTTGTCCTTATCTTTTTTTCACGGGGTAGCAAACCTCGGTTACCCATTCGTTGCTGTTGGAGGTTTCGTAGGGACTTACATGGTAAATACAGAACGACAGACCATTAAATTCATAGCCATTATCCTTTACCCAATTTGCTACGGCCTCATTGACCTCGTTTACCTTATCATAACTGCCTTGATAAGTGGCGGAGGCAATTGAAATGGGAGCTACGTGTTTAAATACAACGTGCTCTGTATTGGGGTAAGTGCCTTTTACAGATTTTTGTACTTCTACATCTACGTCAGACTCTTTATGCTCTCCATCATGGAAGATTGCTAAGGTATAACAAGGTTCTCCATCCTGTATTTGCAAAGAGGCGGTTTCTTCCATTAAAATACCCCAGAGCATCCCTTCTTGATCATAAGAGGGGATAATTTGTCTAACACTCGCAACATATCTTTCCGGTAATTCTTTTAATGATACACTATAGGTCATGGCTGTTTCATCCTTTCTGAGTTTGGCAATGGTTGTTTCCAAAAGAATCAATCGGCGGTTGATATCCTCGGCCTCTTCCATAACTTCAGTCTTTTTGACAGCAAGAAATTGAGAGAGGGCTTCCGGATTATCAAAGTTTTTCATAATTTCTATGATTGCGGCTAAAGAGAACCCCATATTTTTCAGGGACGTAATTCTTTCCGCAATAGGGAGTTGGGTTTCGCTATAATATCGATACCCAGTGAAGGAGTCAATGGTTTCGGGCTCCAACAAGCCGATTTCATCGTAATGACGAAGCATTCGGATACTAATCCTGGATAATTTTGAAAACACACCTATCTTAAGCATTTTATCACCTCACGCGTGGTATTTTTGAGCTCAAATTCAGTATAGAGTATTACATAATGAGAGAGTCAATAGGAATTTTATAATTTATAAAAAAACCCCTTTGCCGATTTTTGCAAAAGGGGGGGTTTTTTATTTTGTTTTTCCTAGATATGCCTGTTTAATTTCTTCGTTTGCCAAAAGCTCATCCCCAGTACCTTCCATGGTAATGGTTCCTGTTTCAATAACATAAGCCTTATGGGCAATTTTTAAAGCCATATTTGCATTTTGTTCGATGAGCAAAACGGTAATGCCTTCTTTATTGATTGTCTGGATAATGTTGAAAATATCCTTTACAACCAAAGGAGCAAGACCCAAAGAGGGTTCATCCATCATAATTACCTTTGGTCTGCTCATTAATGCTCGACCAACGGCCAACATTTGTTGTTCACCACCGGAAAGGGTACCTGCCATTTGCCATTCTCTTTCCCGCAAACGGGGGAATAGAGTAAAAACATATTCTAAATCATCTTTTAAGTTGTCCTTTCGCAGATAAGCACCAATTTTCAGATTTTCTAAAACAGTAAGATTGGGAAAAACCCTTCGTCCTTCAGGTACCAGGGTAATCCCTTGAGAGACAATAAAATCAGGGGACTGCCCAACGATTTCCTTCCCTTTATAAAGAATGGAGGCCTGCTTTGGTTTTACCAACCCGGAAATGGATTTTAGGGTGGTGGATTTTCCGGCACCGTTTGCGCCGATTAAAGTAACGATTTCCCCTTCAGGAACAACCATATTAATTCCTTTTACGGCTTCGATTCCACCATAGGAGACCACCAGATTTTTAATTTCTAAAATATTACTCATCTTCAGCCACCCCCAAATATGCGTCGATTACTTTCTGATTATTTTGAATCTCATTGGGTGTACCGTTTGCAATCATTTTACCAAAATCGATTACATAAATACGGTCTGAAATATCCATAACCAGATTCATATGATGCTCAATCATGAAAACCGTAAGATGGAAATGATCTCTCACTTTTCGGATAAACTCCGTCAGCTCATCGGTTTCCTGAGGATTTAGGCCTGCCGCAGGCTCATCCAACAAAAGTAAAGATGGATTGGTTGCCAAAGCACGGGCAATTTCCAAATGCCGTTGCTTGCCATATGGAAGGGAGCTTGATTTTTCATCTTTCAGTTCATATAAATCCAAAATGCGCAAAAGTTCCAGAGAATCTTCCTTCATCTTTTTTTCTTCTTTCCAATTCAGAAGGAAAGTATCAGCAAAGATGTTTGCTTTCATACGCATATGTTTCGCAATCAATACGTTTTCCAAAACGGTCAATTCTTTAAAAAGACGGATATTTTGAAAAGTACGGGCGATTCCCAATTTTGTAATTTTATCGGGAGTGGGTTCCGTTACTTTTTTGTATTTTCCTTTGTTTTCCCCGGCGTACATTTTTTCCATTTTACCCCTTGGGTAGTTGGAAATAATATTCTTCCCTTCAAAATCAACAGCGCCGTTGGTAGGGGCATAAACGCCGGTAATGACGTTAAATGCCGTTGTTTTCCCCGCTCCGTTCGGCCCGATGAGAGAAACGATTTCATCTTTGTGTACTTCCAAAGAAAGGTTATTTACGGCAACTACGCCGCCAAACTGCATGGTAATGTCTTGCACGGAAAGGACTTTTTCACTCACAGCTTTCACCTCCCGTTTTTTTCTTTTTATTTAAACGGTTTATGATGAAATTCCAATTCAACTCATTCGTGCCCATAATGCCACGGCGGAAGAATAATACTACAATCATCAAAATGAGAGAGAAAACAACCATACGAAAGCCGCTTTTTAACAGGGGAACTTTGAAACTCCCAATGAAGATTTCCATATCCAAGAAGCGAAGCCACCATTCTCTTGCGGCGATGACGAGAAAGGACGAGATAATACTTCCTGTGATAGAACCCATACCACCGATGACAACAATCAGCAAAATGTTGTAAGTTAAGGTAACATTGAAGGTTGTGGAGGTGATTGCGCCCAAATACATTCCCATTAGTGCGCCGCTAATCCCTGCAAAGAAGGAACTGATAATAAAGGAAAGCTGTTTATGTTTTGCAAGATTAATGCCCATTGCCTCGGCGGCGATTTCATCCTCACGAATTGCTTTAAAAGCACGGCCGTAGGAAGAACGAATCAAGAGACTGACAATTAAAATGCAGATTCCCACAACAATAAAGGGAAAGTAAAAATTGCTGAATTTAGGAATTAATTTTAGCCCTAAAGAACCGTTAGTGATACGATTCATGGGGGAACTACCCACAATAATGCGGACGATTTCCGCAAAGCCTAAAGTGGCGATGGCAAAATAGTCGCTTTTTAAGCGAAGAACGGGGGCACCGATGATTGCCGCAAGAATTGCAGCTACCAAGCCTGCCAATATAATTGCTGCCCAGATGGGTATTTGAATATTGGAAAGCCAATCGGCCACACCGTAGAGATAGTATACGCCGGAACGGCTTTTCACGGGAATGGTAAAAATGGCAAAGGTATAGGCACCAATTGCCATGAAGCCTGCCTGCCCTAAGGAAAACAAACCGGTAAAGCCGTTTAATAAATTCATTGAGACTGCCACAAGTGCATAAATTGCCCCCAATTGCAATACGGTACGGAGCATAAAAGTAGGCCTAGTATAATGATTTACATAAAATAACATACCTGCACATACCAAAAGGGCAATCAAAGAAAAAAGGACTTTTAATTGTGTTTTCTTTTTTTCTGTCATGTTTTACACCTTCTCAGTTATTTTTTCGCCGAACAAACCTGTTGGCTTAATTAGTAGGATAACGATTAATAAAATGAACGTAAATACATCGCTGAACTCGGAATAACCGGCAGCCTTAATAAAGGTTTCGGACAGGCCGATGATAAAGCCGCCTAAAACCGCCCCCGGAACGGAGCCGATACCGCCGAATACTGCTGCAATAAAGCATTTTAAACCGGGCAGAGAGCCTGCCAGAGGGTATACGGAGGGACGTGGTGTGAAATAAAGAACAGAACCGATTGCAGCCAAAAAACAGCCGATCACGAAGGTGAAGCTAATAACACGATTAATTTTAATACCCATCAGCTGAGAGGTTTCAAAGTCTTTGGAAACGGCTCTCATTGCCATGCCGATTTTGGTATGATTAATTAACTGCATTAAAATAAATACAAAAGCTAACGTTAAAATTGGAGTGATGAAGGTTACCACAGAGGTGGAAATACCGCCAAAAGAAATGATTTTTGTTAAAAAACCAATGGCAGGATAGGGTTTTGGTAAAGCAGAAAATAAATATGTAGCCACATTTTGCAAAAAGTAAGAAACACCGATGGCTGAAATCATGATAGACATACGAGGTGCGCTTCTTAAAGGTTTATAGGCGATTCTTTCAATGGTAACACCCAGAATAACGGTTGCAGTTATTACTACAATAATTGCAACATACCAAGGTAAAGCGAAATTTACCATGGAGAAAATCATAAAATAAGCTGCCATCATAAAAATATCCCCATGGGCAAAGTTAATTAAGCGCAGAATACCATATACCATGGTATAGCCGATGGCAATTAAGGCGTAAATGCCACCGATAGAGATGCCCGTTAGGCAATATTGTAAAAATGCGTTTGTTGTCATGGTTAAACCTCCAGACAAAAATAGTTGATTTAGCGGCTTGAAAAGGTTTAAAAAGGGAAGGTTTCCTTTGTAAATAGGAACCCCTTTTGGTTCCTTTGCAAACCTTCACAAGCCACACCTACAGAAAAAAGTACCGGGAGGCTGAACTCCTCCCGGCAAATTGGTTTTAATGATTGTGCCAAGGGAATATTTTCCCTAACAGATATTATTCAGCAGACTGTGTCTTCAAGAAGGCAAACTTACCGTCTTTGATTTGTTTGATGTAAGCTACATTCTTGATAGCGTCACCATTTTCATCAAAGGAGATTGCGCCTGTTACACCATTGAAGGATACTGCTTTTAATGTGTCTCTCAGAGCCACGGAATTCAGGGTTTCAGCACCATCCAAAGCTTTCAGAGCTTCATATACGGACATATATGCGTCATAACCCAAAGCGGAAACAGCTGCAACGCCGTCGGAACCGCCGTTGGAAGTCAGGTTCTGAGGATTGCCGTTTAAATATTCTTTAAAGCCTGTAACGAATTCTTTTGCAACAGGGTTTGTTTCATCATGTTCGTCAAAGAAGGTGGAAAGGGCAACGCCTTCCGCAGCAGAGCCTGCGGCATTAATGATTGTTTCGTTTTCCCAAGTATCGCTGGCAATAATCTGTGCGGTAATACCGTTTGCCTGTGCCTGAGGCAACAACAATGTTGCAGTTGCGATAGAGGAAGGAGCAAAGATACAATCCGGGTTAGCTGCTTTTATAGAAGTCAAGATTGCATTGAAGTCCGATTCGTTGGTCTGATATGTTTCGTTTGCAACGATGGTACCGCCCATTTTTTCAAATGCCTGCTGGAAAAATGCAGCAAGGCCTGTGGAATAGTCGTCACCGTTCTGGCTGATGAGGGCTGCTGTTGTATAGCCCTGTTCCATGGCATAGGAAGCCATTACAGTTCCCTGGAAAGGATCTAAGAAGCAAGTACGGAAATAGAAGTCATTGCCCAAAGTTACCTGGGGGTTTGTGCAGGAAGCACCGATTGCAGGAACCTGTGCATCAGTGAAGGTCTGACCTGCGGCAATAGAAACACCGGAGCCATAAGAACCCAAAACAGCAACAACGCCGGAGCTGATTAGGGACTGGGCTGCAGTAACCGCTGCGGTTTTATCAGACTGGTTATCAACTTCTACTAATTGAATATTGTATGTATTGCCATTGATATCAACGGTAGGATATAGCTGGTTTGCATAGCGCATACCCAGTACTTCCTGCATACCGCCGCCGCCGTTTTCCCCTGTTGTGGGTTCAAAAACGCCGATTTTAATGGTGTCGCCTTCAATAGCAACGCCTGTTGCAGCGGTTTCATTGTTTGCTGCACTGTCATCGGAAGCATTGCCACCGCAAGCTGCCAGAGACAACATCAATACTGCTGACATGGTTAAAGCAAGAAACTTTTTCATAATATTACGACCTCCCTAAGGTTTTTTCGTCCATCAAGGACAAAAAGCTGTTTTTGTCGATGTGTGTCTTTGATACATAGACAAATGATTTTCACATCGCTGACAAGAGTGTACCACAAATTGGATTATTAGGCAATATATACAACGTTTTTTTCAGATAAATACGTATTTTTGTCTACGAAGCTATGCTGAATTATTTTCGTAAAAGAGGTAGAAAAACACATGCCGTTCCTATATAATAAAAAACGGATTCCAAAACAATTTGGAGTTTACAGAACAGGAGGAGAAAAACATGAGCAAAGCGGATGCTATTTTTATTAAAAACTGTACAGAAATACTTGAAAAGGGATTTTCAACTGAAAATGAAAAGGTTCGCCCTCATTGGGAAGACGGTGCGCCTGCATATACCATAAAAACTTTTGGCGTTGTGAACCGCTATGATCTTTCCGAAGAGTTTCCTCTTTTGACATTGCGGGCAACCAATTGGAAGGCTGCTATTGATGAAATTTTATGGATTTGGCAAAAAAAGTCCAATAATATTCACGATTTAAACAGTAAGATTTGGAACTCTTGGGCGGATGAAACCGGTTCCATCGGTAAGGCCTATGGCTATCAGCTTGGCGTACCCTATACCTTTAAGCATGGTACTATGGATCAGGTTGATAATGTGCTTTGGCAATTGAAAAATACGCCCTATTCCCGCAGAATCATGACGAATATTTATAATTTTGCGGATTTAATGGAAATGGGCTTGGAGCCTTGTGCATACAGTATGACCTTTAATGTGGTAGGGGATAAATTGAATGCAATTCTCAATCAACGTTCTCAAGATACTTTGGCTGCGAATAACTGGAATGTGGTTCAATATTCTGCGCTTTTAATGATGTTTGCCCAAGTAAGTGGTTTAAAGGCGGGAGAATTGGTTCATGTTATTAGTGATATGCATATTTATGACAGACATATTCCTATGATTCAAGAATTAATTCAAAGAGAAAAATTTCCAGCACCTAAGGTGCGGTTGAATCCGGAAATAAAGAATTTTTATGATTTTACCGTGGAGGATTTTATTGTGGAAGATTACCAACATGGTAAGACCATTGGAAGAGTGCCTGTGGCAATATGATAGGAGGGATGATATGAATTTAATCGTTGCGGTGGATGACCAGTGGGGAATTGGAAAAGATGGGGATTTGTTGTGCCGTATTTCAACGGATTTGAAGCGTTTTCGGTCTATTACCTCGGGAAATGTATTGGTTTTGGGTCGAAAAACATTGGAATCTTTTCCTAAGAAAAAGCCTTTACCCAATCGGGAGCACGTGCTTTTAACCAAAAATTTAGAATACAAAGCTGAAGGGGTTACCTTTTGCAACAGTATAGAAGAATTACCCTGTGTCTTAGAGGGTTTTGGTGAGAAAGACGTTTTTGTGGCTGGAGGAGGCAGTATTTATCAACAACTTTTGCCATATTGTGACAAAGCATATGTAACAAAAATACATGATACTTTTCCGGCAGATACTTATTTCCCTAACCTAGACCTTCTTTTGGAGTGGGAGATTGTGGAGGAAGGGGAAGAGCAAGAGGATAACGGTGTGAAATTTTCTTTTGTGCTGTATCAGAAAAAAAGTAAATAAAAGCATAACGAGTAAAAGGGGTGTCTTTGGGGACACCCCTTTTGTTGTGGAAAAGAAAACCACGCGTTAGACGCGTGGTTCAAAAAAGCCTACGGCGATGAGGCGAAAAAGGGACTCCCTTCGTTATAATAAAATTTATAGTCAGCTAACTGCAAAGAATAAAATAACCACGGGAGTTTTAACATGAGCCTTAACGACATAAATAGTTTTGCTCATACGAAGTGCACATATTGTTTTCCCCGGAATTGTGTTTCCTAATCTTCACACGCATATTTTATCGTTTCTTGACAATGTATTTCCAAGGAATTTAAAAGGCAAATATCAGTATCTCCCTGTGAAACCAACTGTGGAAGTTCCGTACAGCCTAGAATAACACCATCAACTGAATAAGACGAAATGATTTTTAAAAATGTCTTTTGTGATGACTCTTGGATTAAATTGATGACCAATTCGGAGAAAATAATCTGGTTAATAATTTCTTGTTCTTCCGGAGTTGGGGTGATTACCTGTATTCCATATTTCATAAGTCCGGTTTCGTAAAAACTGCTTTGCATGGTGTAGGCAATACCAGTTAAAAGTAATTTTTTTAGACCTAGAGATTGTGCTTTTTTTCCCACAGCATCAACAATGCTAAGTACCGGAATTTGAATATCTCCACGAATTTCTTCTAAAATGGAATGAGGTGAATTTGCAGCCATAATTGCAAAGTCTGCCTTAGCTCTTTTTAGAGTATGGAAGCTATGAAGAATATAATCTTTGTATTCAGCCATTCTATTTTCATTTTCCAAGTCTGTGAAGTATTGAAAATTTAAGCTGTCAATTACCATTTCCGGATAATAGTAATGGTGATACCGCTGATAGAATAGGTCATGAAGTGTCTTGTAATAATGGAGCGTTGATGCAGAACTAATTCCACCAACAATGCCAATCTTTTTCATTTCTATATCTCCTTATTTTAAATAAAATGAGCGATTATCGATTGCCCGCATAGTTGCAAGTATACCGTCTAAGTGATCATATTCATGCTGCAAAAGCTCGGATAAATCCCCTTCCAATAACATCTCATGTTTTTTCCATTCCATGTCACAATATAAAATGCGGATTTTTTTGTTACGCCGTACTTTCACCAGAAGGTTTGGAAAAGACATACAATCATCCATAACCTCCATCTTGTCCTCTCCAACAAATTCCAATACTGGATTAATAAAGATGATAGGCTCGTTAATGCACATATACAAAATTCGCTTTTGAATCCCAATTTGTGGGGCAGCAATAGCCCGACCAACATGATATTGATTACGAAATGCCATTAAAGTATCATGCAGATCTTGAATAATGGGGGGGAATAGCGGCAGGTCGTCTTTCTCGACAGGATTACTGATTTCGTACAGTTTTGGATTTCCTAATTGCAAGATTTCTCTTTTCATAATATTCCTCCTTTTTGTTATTTTCTAAATATAGTATATTCTTGATATTGTGTGCCATCAATGATAAAATTGTTTGCATAACAATTTTAAGGTGGGAGAAATGATGCCTGTTAATTCTTTTGATAACTATCCTATGTCGTGGAAGCCCAAAATCCGTAAAGGGGGAGATATTCCCCTATATATTGAAGTAGCACAGGCGCTTGAAATGGATGTGCGCAATGGACAATTAAATCCAAATGACAAACTGCCTCCACAAAGGGAACTTGCTGATTATTTGGATGTAAATTTAAGCACAATTGCCCGTGCATTTAAATTGTGTACAGCAAAGGGCTTGATTTCAGGCGAAGTAGGGCGGGGAACATATATATCTTCAGATGTTTTGTCAAAATTTCCGATGCTGGATCAGTGCGGATTAGAGCATTGCGTTAATTTGGGTGCATCCCATCCGTTATACAATCAGAACAAATATGTTGTACAAGTTTTGAAACAAATTATTAAAAAAACCAACGTTACTAATCTTTTGGAGTATACCGAAACGTCAGGGCGGTTTGGCCATAAACTAAGTGGACAGAACTGGCTTTTTCAATTTGGCTTAAAAGTCCCTGTTGAGAATATTCTTATTTCATCTGGATTACAAAACTCTTTGGCAATTATATTGACTTCTCTTTTCCGTTTTGGAGATAAAATTGTTACAAATTCTGTTATTTACCCCGGAATTAAGAACATTGCTAATTCTTTGGGAATACAACTGATACCCATACCTTATTCAGGGCAGAGAATGAATATTGATTATCTTGTTCAGCTTTGTAAAAACGAAAACATAAAGGGGATCTACATTATACCGGATCACCACAATCCTACGACTCACTTTATGAGTGAACGAGAGCGCTGGGATTTATCAACTGTTATTAAGCAATATGGCTTGATTTGCATAGAAGATGCAACCTATTCATTTTTATCTGATAAAAAATATCCTGCCGTTGCAAGTATGGTTCCAGAACAGTGCATCTATATCTCCACGGTTTCCAATTCTCTTTCTGCTGGTTTGAGGGTGGCATTTTTATCAATGCCATCATCTTACTCAGAGCAAATAAAGAAAGGAAATAGCGATATTAATGTTATGGCTGCGCCATTAGAAGTGGAAATTACTTCTCAACTGATAGAAACTGGGGTAGCACAAAAAATTATTCAGGAAAAAAGAATAGAATTGCAACGACGCAATAAATTAGTTGATAAATATTTGTCCGATTTCCCGATCAAAGGGGAAGCAAATTCTCAATTTCGATGGCTGAGGCTCCCCCCTAAATGGACAGGGAAACAGTTTGAGGCGGTTGCCAAAGAAAATGGGGTTCAAGTATTTTGCTGTGAACGTTTCATTGTGGGAAGTGCAATAGTTGAGCCAGCTGTTAGGTTAGCAATTAGTACGCCTCACAATAGGGAGGACCTAGAAAAAGGATTGAAAATCATAAAAAATATATTAAAATAACTCTAGGGGATAGGGAGGAGAGGGCTATGCCCACATAAAAAAACCACGCGTTTGACGCGTGGATGGTTACCCGAATATATCTTGGAGAGGTGGAAAATATGAGATAAATTCGTTCATTTTCACTTTGCTGGGATTGAATAAGATAAAAAAATTTTTGATGCCTCACATCAAATCTTTAGCTTTTTCAAGCAAAAACTGCGTTTGGTTCCATTGGGGATTTTGGTGCACCAAATTAAGAAGTGCTGCCAAAAGATTCCCGATTGCTTTGCCTTTGGGTATCCCCAATTCCATGAGCATTTGCCCATCCACAGCCAGTTCCTTTAGGGTTAGACAGTCCCCTCTAGTGAGGATTTCATTAAGGCATTGGGCAGTCTCGGCAAAAGGTGAGGTTGGATGTAAAATTTCTTGCAGCAGAAGAAGCTGTTGTATTGCATCAACACCCAGTTTTCCTGCCAAAGTCCGCAAAGGATACCCTTGTGTAGGAAGTTCATGGGCTAGGTTTTCTAACAAAAGGCAAATTCGTTTTAGACTATCATTGTCAAACTTAAATTTTTTTAAGAATGTTTTTGCTTCTTGTGGAGAATAATCCTGTAAAACCATTGTCCAACGCAGTATAGGATCTTTTGGTAAATTGCGTAATTGGGGGAGAAAAGCGTTCCCTCTTTCTACGATTCGAGCGGATAGGAGGGGGTCAATCGCCTTTAATAAGCCGCTTTCCCAAAGGAGGGACATTTTTTCATCATATTGGCAAAGCCACAGCTTTTCCATTTCATCGTGGATTCGTTCTACACTGATTTTCTGGATTCGTTCTTTATTTTCGCAAAGAGCCTGGTAGGTTTCATTTTCAACGGAAAAGCCCAATTGCGCCGCAAACCGCACACAACGCAGCATACGCAGGGCATCCTCTTGAAAACGCAGAGCTGCCTCACCTACACCACGAATGGTTTTTCTCTGAATATCCTCCATTCCGCGAAAAGGATCCTGATAACCATTTTTGGGGTGATAGGCGATAGCGTTCATGGTGAAGTCACGGCGTAATAAATCCTCCCTAAGGTTATTTGTAAAGGAAACACTGCTGGGGTGGCGGCAGTCTTCATAGTTGCCTTCCACACGATAGGTAGTTACTTCATAATTGGTATGGTTTAGAACTACAGTCACGGTACCGTGCTGAATTCCTGTGTCAAAGGTATGGGAAAAAAGTTTTTTCGTTTCTTCCGGTTGGGCTGATGTGGTAATATCCCAATCTTTTGGGGTGGTATTTAAAATGGTATCCCTAACACACCCACCCACAATATAGGCTTCATAGCCCCCTTGATTTAAGGTGTTTAAAATATATAAAACGTCTTCGGGTAATGTATTTGAACGCATAATCATTCTCCTTTGGTGTTTTTTCTTTCGTCTTTTAAAAAAGATGGATTTTAAAATGCTAAGAACCGAGAATGGAACTTTTTATGTTAAAATATTATAACATAAATTTTGTAATTACAAAGGAAAGCCACCGCAGATTTTTCTGAATTGTTGAAAAAAGTCAAATTATAAACCAATGTAATAAAATATTAGTAAATTTAAAAAAATATTAGGAAATTGGTTGACAAACAGAGCAAGTAGTGCTAATATATTTTTTGCAGTCAACAATACGCGCCCTTAGCTCAGTTGGTAGAGCAACTGACTCTTAATCAGTGGGTCCAGAGTTCGAGTCTCTGAGGGCGCATTTTCGAAGCAGAGTGGCTTAGAGGAATTCTAGGTTGTTCTGCTTTTTTTTTGCTCTTTTTACTCCCTAATTTTGGGAGTTTTTCTTTTTTTACGGATATTTTGGGCAGTTTCTCCATAGAATGGTACAGAAATGTTTTGTCCGTAATCGGCAGGGGGAATGGATATGGAGGACATACACGAAAAAGTATTGTGGGAGGGCTATGGTCTGCGTTTTTACAGCGGAACACGCACTCGAACAGGTCTTGTCTGCAAGACGGACAAAGGGCTCAGAGAATTAAAGAAGGCAAGGGAACGGATGAATAGCATTCGTTATGCCCATGATGTAAAGGAATGTCTCTATCACAATGGATTTACTGATATTAGCAGGTTTTACAATACCATGGAGGGGCAGCCTTGTTTTGTCAAGGATGGGACGATATATGTTTTGGAGGAACTTTTGCCAGCTATGCCATTAGAGGAGGATGGAAAAGAGGCTTTTATCAAAGGGGCGGAAACTTTGGGCAGAATGCATTTTTGTGCAAAGGGTTTAACGAGTAATTTTGTTCTATGGGACAAAGAACGTCTTCCGGTGCAATTCTCTAAAAGAAAGGTGGAGCTTGCGAAAATCAAGCGTCGTATTCAACGTCAAGGCGGCTATGATGCCATTGATTTGTTGGTACTGGATAATTATCATACATATATGGAACAGACGATGCAGGCAGAAGCACTTTTGCAAGAGGCAGATTATCCTACATTAATTGAGAAGGCAGAAAAAGAGGGGGCTTTTTGTCATCATAGCTTCAAGGGAGAGAACCTGAGAATTGGGGATGCCGGGAAATTGTATGTTAGTGGCTTTGAGGGTTGTAGCAGTGATATTTCCTTACTGGACTTGGCGGCATATCTAAAACGATATATGAAAAAAACCGATGGGGCGAAAGGCGGAGTTATCCAAATGCTTGAGGCTTATCAGAAATACAACCCACTGGAAGAAAATGAAAAAGTTTTATTGCGGGCACTGACAATCTATCCTGAAAAATTTATGCGGTTGATTAATGAATATTACAACAAAAGAAGAGCTTGTGTGTCTCCTGCCATGCAGGAACGTTTGGCACTGGCGGCAGAGGATGAGAGGAAAGCAAAAGAATTATTTGACTTTATTCAGGAAGGCTGATTATGTGTAGGGAAAAACAAAAGGTCCTTTTTCGATGAAAAAAATATAATAGAAAAAGGGCTTTTCATTTTTTCTCGATTTTCAAAGGGTTTTGAGAGTGGGCTTTATGAATTTTTCTTGCAACTTATAGGGGAAACGTATAAAATGTATTTTAGGTACGTCTGAAAATTCCCCGAAGGAGGAGAAAAACATGAAGGACTATCATTTCGAAAAAGATAATCACGAATTTGATGAAACCATTCGATTAGATAATATAAATAAGGAAATGAAGAAGCTGGAAAAAGACCCACAAGAGGATGATTTGGGGGATAAAGACGCGTTTTTGGATGCCTTTGAATCTGAAAAATTCGATCAGTCTCCCGAAGAGAGTGTCCCTAATAGCCCTTCAAGCAATGGGGGGGATTCGTCTGCTGAAAATGGGGACGAGCCTTTTTTTAATAAAAGGACGGTGACGATCATTACTACAGCAGCCATGGTTGTGGCCATTGCTTGTTTTGCCATTGTGCGAGGGATATTTTTTTCAGGGAACATTCATCAGGGATTAGCCTTAGAGCAAGAGCCTGTGTTGATTCAGGGTACGTTGGCGGGGGGCGAATTAATTGTTTATGATATTAAAGAGAATTTAAAGAAGAGTATTATCATTACGGAAGAAACAGTTGTTACCGATGCCCAGGGACAAGTTACCCCCGAGATTGAATTTCATACGGGTGATCTTATTATGGTGGGGCTTGGAAAAGATGAAAAGCATGTATTAAGCGTAAATTTGGGGGGAGACATAAAAGCCTTCCAAGAAACGGGACTTACAGCAGATACTACCGCTAAACAACTTCTGGGAGAAGGAAAGAAGTTTAAATACGGTGAGCAGGCTATGTTTTTGTATAATCAGGATGAGATTCATGCCAATGAACTAGAAGCCTGTGATGTATTGATTTTAAAAAGTTATGATGATATTGTTTGGTCCGTTGATGTAGCGGAGTATCATGGATATATTTCTATAGAAAATAAAGAAAACATTATAAATGGTGTGTTCCAACTGGATGAAGAAGAAGGGGTTCCTTTATCTCAGTTAGAGCGTATTGCTGTGAAAGAAGGAACGCACACCATTACTGTCTCAGGGGATAATATCGAAAAAAGAACAGACAGCATTTTTGTTGAAACAGGAGAAGTCTATGAATATGACCTTTCCAAAGCACAGGAAAAAGTGGGTGTTTTAATTATTAATGCGAATGTGACGGATTATAAGCTGTATATCAACGGTACTTTGGTTGATAGTACGGTGCCCTCGGTGTTGCCGTTGGGAGAATATGATATCGTGATTCTGAAAAATGGATATAACGAGTGGAGTCAACATATTGTTTTGAGTACGGACACCCTATCAATTGAAGCAAACTTACAAAGAGATATACAATTTGGCACTGTTTTTATTGATGCAGATATTGAAGGGGCAAAGCTTTATATTGATGGTAAGGAGATGGGTACTGCACCCACAGAATTAAACCTGCCTTACGGAAGCTATAGCCTGGAGGTTGAAAAGAGTGGATATCAGCCGTTTTCTACTACCTTTACAGTAAGTAGCAGTACCACCCATATAAATGTTGAATTGGATAAGGAATAAGAGGAGGCGGGGAGTATGGATCATATGAGTAGATACCATCAATGGCTGGAGGATCCTTCTATTGATGAGAAGACAAAGGCGGAATTACGCCTGATTGCCGCAGATGAAAAAGAAATCAAGGAACGTTTTTATAAGGAACTGGAATTTGGAACAGGTGGATTGCGTGGAATTATCGGTGCGGGGAGTAACCGACTGAACACTTATACCGTGGGAAAAGCCACCCAAGGACTGGCGAATTATATTAAAAAAGAAGGCACAGAAAAAAAAGGTGTTGCTATTGCTTATGATTCCCGGAGGATGTCTCCGGAGTTTGCAGAGATTGCAGGCTTGGTTTTGGCAGCAAATGGGATTCCGGCTTTTGTGTATCCCTCGTTACGCCCTACGCCTATGCTTTCCTTTGCCGTCAGATATTTGGGCTGCACGGCAGGAATTGTGATTACCGCAAGCCATAACCCCCCTGAGTATAATGGATACAAGGTATATTGGGCAGACGGTGCACAGGTAGTGTCACCTCGGGATAAAGGAATTATTGACGAAGTAAATGGGGTAACGGAATACGGTCAGATTCAGAGAATGGAACGAGACAAAGCTGAAGCAAATGGGCTTTATCATATGATTGGTGAGGAAGTTGATAACCTGTATGATGAGCAGGTTTTGGCCCAGCGCATTTGCCCTGAAATTACAGAAGTGATGGGTAATGATCTTTCTGTTGTTTATACGCCCATTCATGGCTCGGGGAATTTGCCGGTACGCCGTGTTTTGGAAAAGGCAGGATACAACAAGGTATTTGTGGTTGCCAAGCAGGAAAACCCTGACCCTGATTTTACTACAGTAGGTTACCCCAACCCTGAAGATCCAAACGTATTTACTTTAGCTAAGAAGCTTTCGGAAGAGAAAAACGGGGATATTATTGTGGGAACAGACCCGGATTGCGACCGTGTAGGGGCAATGGTGAAAAATGAACAAGGGGAATATGTTGTTTTAACAGGGAATATGGTAGGTGCACTGCTGACAGACTATATATTGTGTCAAAAGGCACGAAAGGGTGCGTTACCTGACAATGGCGTTGTGATTAAAACCATTGTGAGTACAGAATTGATTCAGCCCATTTGTGATCATTTTGGTGTAGAGAAAATGGAAGTTTTAACGGGGTTTAAGTTTATTGGCGAAAAAATTAAGAAATTTGAAGAAACAGGTGCCCATACTTTTATTTTTGGCTTTGAAGAAAGCTATGGTTATTTGGCAGGAACTTATGCCAGAGATAAGGATGCAGTGGTGTCTACATTGCTTCTATGCGAAATGGCTGCGTATTACAAGAGAAACGGTATGACGTTGTTTCAAGCAATGCAAAAGCTGTATGAAAAATATGGATACTATTTGGATGGTGTGAAGGCCATTACCCTTAAGGGGTTGGATGGGGTAGAACGTATACAAAAAATCATGACCACCCTACGGGAAACAGCGCCCAAAGCCTTTGCTGGAAAAGCTGTGGTTTGGGCAAGAGATTATAAAACACAAATTTTCAGAAATTTGAAAACGGAAGAGGTGGAAAAAAGCACATTACCACCATCGGATGTGTTGTATTATACCTTAGAGGATGGTACTTGGCTTTGTGTGCGCCCCTCCGGGACAGAACCCAAGCTGAAATTCTATATTGGAGTCAAGGGGGAGAATCTTGCAGCTTCAAGAGAAAAATTATCGGCAGTAGAGAAAGATATAGAAGAGAAAATAGCTTCAATCTAATAAATTGAATTTAATTTAGAAAAAGAAAAGCCATGATAAAAATAATATTATCATGGCTTTTCTTATAAACGTAATTTAGCTTAATTTTTTTTGCTGGATAAATAGATTGCTTTAACACGATCGAATTCATCAGTGATTTCTTTTTCCGGTGCCTTTGTCAAAAGGCTTACAATGATGATAGCTGCCATGGAAATTAAAAATGCGGGCAATAATTCATAAATATTCCAAGCACCACCCATTGGTCTTATGAGGTATTTCCAGATAAAGACCAT
>NZ_DAOUQB010000014.1 GCF_030625865.1 Anaerotignum sp.
TCTCACCATGCCGCTCCCTCTTTCGCCTTACGGCGTTGGTCGGTCGCTTCATAATCGGTTCAAAGCTCACTAGCTGAATTGACTATGGGTTGTGTGTTTGTATCTCTACTGTTTAGTTTTCAAGGATCAAGTTGATACTTTATTGCGCTGTTCTTTTCGTTTGTCAGCGAATATTATCTTAACATATTCCTCATAGCTTGTCAAGACTTTTTTCGAAGTTTTTTTCATTCTTTCCTTCGCATTACTTGTTTTATTCGCTTTTTTTCACTCCGTTTTTTTGTTGTGTTTCGAAGTGACTTCTACTATTATACAGAAAAAATTACACTTGTCAACACTTTTTTCATTTTTATTTTACTTCTTTATAAAACACATTAAACCGCTAACGCTTCCGCAGCAAAACCACACTTATATATAGTAAGTTCATTACCACCAATGCTAAGATATGCCGTCACTTACGAAACACCTTAGAAGATTTAATTTCTCCCACCTCCGTCTTCCAACCCCGGAGAATAGTAAACACCGTCAAAATAGGAACTGCTTAATTGTATCTCATTTTTTACTTATATTTTCTCCAGTTGCCTTATGTACTTAATGGAATTGCCTAAGGAAGTTTCTTTACTTTTTCTCTTTAGTTGTTTTAAAAACGCCTTATTGGTCAAACCTATTGTTTAGTACCAACTCAAGTAAAACCCCATGTCTCCATTTAAAGTTTTATTATTTATTAGGAATATACGTAAAAATGACCCCTTATTCCGATTGGATTAAGGAGTCATTCCTGTGTTTAAGGCATCTTTGTTTATTCAGATGACCTATGCATACTGTTTCTTATTGTGCAGGTGTTTCATCTGCAGGTGCTTCATCTGCTGCTGGTGCTTCATCTGCTGCAGGTGCATCTGTAGTTGTGTCTGCGTTTAATTCATCTTCTGCTGCTCCATCTGTAACAGCATCTGCATCTGCATTTTCATCTTCGCCAATAGCATTCTGATCTTCAGGCTGTCCATTCTGAACTTCTTCCTGTGCAGGTGCATTATCAGCTGGTGTTTCTGCTGATTTGCCACATCCACTAAATGCCATTGCAAGACCTAAACATACTGCTACAATACATCCTTTGCTCATAAAACGTTTCATAATTACTTTCCCTCCTTATTTTGCAATCCAACTATAGCACAAATAGCAGAAAGTAAACATCCAACAGACCGCGTTATAACCCATAATTCGACAAAATTCCCTTCATCTATAGATTTAAATCTAGAATTTTATTCAAAAAATCAATCTTTTGTTTTCTGCCTTTGCAGATTGCTTTTCCGCCAAGCCTTTATTTTCGCGCTTTTTACGGCCTGCACTTTGAAATCTCCACAAAGATAGCTGTTTTTTCTTTTTTTCCCAAACGACATTTTTTCTTTAATTTTATTTCTTAAACATTTATTAAATTCTGACAGAAACCCTTTCGCTTTGACGGCTTTCACCTATTTTTGTAATGATTTTGCAAAAACAACTTGGAAGGCGCTCCCTATAGAAATAGGCAGAAAACATACTATACTATTGTCATAAAGCCGAATACTGTTTTTGATAAAGCCCCAAAAGGTAACCCTTCACGCCTATTGCAAACTGACAACTTTATTTTTTAATATGGGTTGTCAGATGTTCAATATTGCGCTACAATAAGATTTGTAATTATTGGGTTTCCCACGGCGAATGCGCAACAGCACGTTTTCCGTCGGCCAAAACCCTTTTAATAGAAGGAAGGAGGTTTCACATGAAAACTTTAAAGAAGCTGCCCTTATTTCTGCTGGTGGCTATCACAACAGGCACGCTGACGGCGTGCGCCCCCAAAACCACCCAGACAGACCAGTCCGTTGTAGTGGGGGCAAAAAACTATACCGAAAGCCTTTTGACAGGGGAGGTCATCGCACAACTGCTTGAAGCTAAAACCGATTTGAAGGTGGAACGCATCTATAATCTGTCGGCAGCCGTCTGCTTTGAATCTGCGCAAAACGGTGAAATTGATATTTTCCCAGAATATACAGGCAGCGGACTGGTGCATTACCTTAAAATGGATCCTATTCAAGATTCCGAGGAATGTTATCGTGTAGTCAAAGAGGAATATGAGAAGCAGTTTGATTTAATCTGGCTGGAGCCGATGGGCTTTAACAACACCTATGCCAATGCCGTACGCACTGACTTTGCCGAAGCAAACAATATCAAAACCTTCAGTGATCTTGCGCCCCTTACTCCCAATCTGGTTTTCGGGTGCGAGCATGGGTATCTCGACCGAGATGATGGATATTATCCCATGTGTGAGCTATACGGCTTCAACTTTAAGGAAACTGTTCAGATGGATATTGCCATGATGTACCAAGCACTGGATACCGGGCATGTGGATGTAGGAAACGTTTATACCACCGACGGCCAGCTTTATGCCCTTGATCTGACAGTGTTGGAGGATGACAAAAACTATTTCCCTTCCTATTACTGTGCTCCCGTAGTTCGCAGCGATACGCTAGAAAAGTATCCTGAAATCGCAGAGGCACTTAACGTATTAAAAAATTCCCTGACCGAAGAGGATATGATCCGTTACAACTATATGGTTGCTGGTGAGGAAAAGGAAATTGAGGAGGTTGCAGCACTCATTCTGGATGAACACGGCTGGACATAACAAAGAACCAAACTGGCTGCGTTAGGCGTTCTTGATGACACACCACGGTCACAAAAAGGCTCCCGCTTTTTAAGCAGGAGCCCTTTTTTATAATTCAATAGAAACAGGCGGTAGATTCCAAATTTCCTTTGCATATTCTTTAATTGTCCGATCGCTGGAAAATTTACCACTTTTCGCAACATTATAAATAGCCATCTTTGCCCATCTTTCTTTATCGCGGTAGGCATAATCCACAGCCTGTTGCGCCCGCCCATAATCGACATAGTCCTCTAGTACAAAATACTCATCCGCTTTGCTGCTGCCAAATCCATTCAGCAATGCATCATATAATTCCCGGAACAGCCCCGTATCAGCATCAAATGTACCATCTATCAATGCCGTCATAGCCATGCGCACTTCTTGATTCATATTGTATACACTCCAAGGATCATATTCCCCATTGTATTTTTCCTGAACTTCTTCTGCGCTCATGCCAAAAATGAAGATATTATCTTCACCCACTTCATCAAAAATTTCTACATTTGCACCGTCCATAGTACCCACAGTCAAGGCTCCATTCAACATAAATTTCATATTTCCTGTACCTGAAGCCTCTTTCCCCGCCGTAGAGATTTGTTCACTTACATCTGCCGCAGGTATTAATCGTTCCGCTAAGGAAACCCGATAATTTTCCATAAAAACAACTTTTATTTTGCCTTCAATGGTTTGGTCGTTATTCACCACATCCGCCACGCTGTTGATCAGCTTAATAATTAATTTAGCCCGCCGGTAACCCGCCGCCGCTTTTGCACCAAATATAAACGTTCTTGGTACCAAATCCATCCCGGGATCCATTTTTAACCGATTATAAAGTCCAATGATATGCAGCACATTCAACATCTGCCGCTTGTACTCATGCAATCGTTTCACCTGAATATCAAAAATACTATCGGGATTTATGTCAATGCCCTTTGTTGACTTAATATATTGTGCCAAAGCAACCTTGTTTTCCCTTTTAATTTCCATGAATCGTTCCCGAAATCCTGCATCTTCAGAATACTGCAAAATTCTTTCAATTTGGGATAAATCCGTGACCCATCCGTCACCAATCTTCTCCGTTACCAATTCAGCTAAACAAGGGTTTGCGTGCAGCAGCCATCTTCTCTGGGTAATCCCATTGGTCTTATTGTTAAATTTCTTAGGATAAAGCCTGTAAAAATCCTTTAACTCCTGATTTTTTAATATTTCTGTGTGAAGAGCCGCCACACCGTTTACGGAATGACTCCCCACAATTGCCATGTAAGCCATGCGAATCTGCCCATCGGCAATAATCGCAAGGCGACGAATTTTCTCCGGATTGTTTCCGTATTTCTCTGTAAGCTCAATACAAAAACGTCGATTGATCTCCTCAACAATTTGGTAAATACGGGGCAATAGTCGGCTAAATAAATCCAAAGGCCATTTTTCCAATGCTTCCGACATAATAGTATGGTTGGTATATGCACATACTTTTTGGGTAATAGCCCACGCCTGATCCCAAGGCAAATCGTTTTCGTCCACTAAAACCCGCATTAACTCGGCAACAGCAATACTGGGATGTGTATCATTAAGCTGGAACGCCACCTTCTCAGGCAATAAATCAAAATCACCATGATTATTTTTAAACCGCTCCACCACACGCTGAACCGTAGCAGAAATAAAAAAATACTGTTGGCGGAGGCGTAACTCTTTCCCTTGATAATGCTCATCCGCAGGGTAAAGCACATCCGTTAGGGTTTTTGCCAACGTTTCTTCCTCTGCTGCCTTTTGGTAGTTTCCCTCATTAAAAGACTTTAAATCAATTCTGTTTTTCGCCCGTGCATCCCATAAGCGAAGAGTATTCACCGTATTGTTTCCGTAGCCCATTACAGGATAATCGTAAGGGATAGCCATGACGGACTGATACCCTTCCTGCACAAAGCGATACCCGCCGTTTTCTTTGGGAACAGCTCGTACATTCCCTCCAAATTTCACCTCAACAGCATATTCGCTTCGCCGTATGCCCCAAGGATCTCCGTCCTCCAACCAGTTGTCTGGCGTTTCTACCTGATACCCATTTTCAATTTTTTGCTCAAATATACCATAATGGTAACGAATGCCGCAACCATACGCAGGCAATTCCAAAGTAGATAAGGAATCCAAGAAGCAGGCAGCCAAACGTCCCAATCCTCCGTTTCCCAAGCCGGGATCAGGCTCTGCATCCTCCACCATATTAAAGTCAATCCCTAATTCAGCAAAAACCTCCTTGATTATCTTATCCATTCCCATATTAATGAGCGCATTTCCCAAAAAACGCCCCATCAAAAATTCCATTGATAAATAATAAACCACCTTAACATCCTTCTTGTAATAAGTATCATGGGTCTTAATCCACTGATCTGTAATCAAATCTCTTAACGAGAACACCGCCGCCTGATAAATTTCTTCCGACAAAGCTGTTTCAATGGTTTTTCTGTAAAGTGTTTTCACATTTTCTCGGATCATCGTTTTTAATGTTTCTTTTTCTATCCCAACTAGCCCCATTAGAACCTCCTTCTGGGAATTACCCTTTTTCTGTTGTAATATTTTTTCGGCACTTTTTTATTTACTATATCAAAGCATTCCCCATTTTGCAAATAACCTTTCCTTTTAGAGAAAACAAATTGCAACACCAAAAATAAATCCCAAAATTCCGCCCAAAGCAGAAAGCAGTGTGTTTTTTAAAGACATCCCCTCAGGGAATAATCCGGCACAGGCAAAATAAAGCGCAGCTCCACCCATAAAACTTCTCGGTAATGCCCAGCCTTGATGAATAAATACTTCAAACAAAAAGGCTGCCGAAAACATAACCGCACTGCCTAATTCCTTTTTTAATCCATCCTCTGGATATTTCCCCTCTGCCCATACGCCGAAAACAATTCCTAAAATTGCCCCTAAGCCTGCCCAAAGGAACGCATTCAAAAAGGCAGGCGGCAAAAATAAGAAGCAAAGGTACGCTAAAATAATACCTTCTAAAAAACGAAAAAGCAACGGATAGGCTCTCTTTCGCCTACTCGCTGCCCACAGCAGCACCCAATACACAGGAATCGACAGACATAGACTCATACGTCCTTCCTCCTTATTCCATATACTCTATCATATGGATGGAAAAAGCCTTTCATTCCGTATCAGAATGCAAATATGATTCCAAGTGCTGCCCCAATTGCAATATAGAACACAGGGTGCTTTTTAAATTTATTTGTTAAGAAAAGCATACATACAAACAAAATACATTCCTTTACCCCAACAAGGCCAAGGAAATTTTCATAAGAAATATCGGTTATTTTTTTTACATGAAATAATGCACTGAGGATTACACTAAACCCGGCAGCTCCAATTAAACCCGTCACCCCGGGTCTAAGCAAATAAAAAACATCTTCCACATGGGAATTGTTTCGGAATCTCTGCAAAAATTTAGAGACAATGATGATAATAATAACAGAGGGAACCACCAAAGCCACTGTTGCAATCACACTACCCAAAGGGCCGCCAAATTGAAATCCCGTATACGTGGCCATGTTAACCCCCAATGGTCCAGGGGTAGATTCGGAAATCGCAACCATATCAGCAACCATCCCGTAGTTAAACCAGTCATATTTATCCGCCAACCGATACAAAAAGGGTAACGTTGCTAACCCGCCACCAACAGAAAACAGCCCTATCTTGAAAAACTCATAAAAAAGTATAAACCAACTGCTCATCTTGACCAGGCCCCCTTTACAACAGGCAAAGCCACACCAAGAAGTGCCGCCCCAAGGACGATCCAAATAGGTGATATACTCAAAATCGCTGAAAGCAAAAATGCGATCACTGCTATGACAGCACAAAATTTGTCTACCACAGATTTCTTCCACATTCCTACCACTGCATTTACAATTAAGACTCCTACAACCACACGAATTGCGCCAAATGCATGCTGTACAATGGGAAGCTCGGCAAAATTGTTTAACACTGCTGCAATGGTCATAACAATGATCACGGAAGGAAATATACTCCCTACCGTTGCGGCAATGCCACCCAGAACTCCTTTTTTCTTGTATCCAACAAAGGTGGCTGTATTAACAAAAATAATTCCGGGGGTGCATTGTCCTATGGCAAAATAATCAAGAATTTCGTCCTCACTGGCCCAGCCTCTTTTATCTACCACTTCCCTTTGCAGCATGGGAAGCATAGCATAACCCCCGCCAAAGGTAAATCCGCCAATCTTGCAAAAAGTAATAAAAAGCTGCCACAATTCTTTCACACTTTCACCGCCTTCTTTATTCCTCCAAACCTCCGGCCTGCATTTTTTTCATTTGATCCGTGGTGATCAATGCATCCATTAATTCATCCAGATCTCCGTTTAATATGCTATCAATTTTATGCAGCGTTAAGCCGATTCTATGATCTGTTACACGCCCTTGAGGAAAATTATAAGTACGAATACGCTCACTTCTGTCACCCGTCCCCACCTGTGAACGACGGTCCGCAGAAATTGCCGCATCATGTGCTTCTCTTTCTTTTTCATAAACCCTAGCGTATAAAACCTTAAGCGCCTGTTCCTTGTTTTTCAACTGAGATTTTTCATTTTGACAAGAAACCACAATTCCCGTAGGTAAATGGGTCATTCTCACCGCCGAATCTGTGGTATTTACACACTGTCCACCATTGCCTGATGCACGGAACACATCAACCCGAACGTCATTCATGTCAATATGAACATCAACCTCTTCTGCCTCGGGCATAACCGCCACTGTCACCGTAGAGGTATGAATACGCCCGCCGCTTTCCGTGGTTGGAATACGCTGTACACGATGAACACCACTTTCATATTTCATCCGTGAATAAGCACCTTTTCCCGTAATCATAAAAGATATTTCTTTAAAACCGCCCAAATCATTTTCGTTGGTATTCATCAATTCCACTTTCCACCGTCTGTCCTCAGCATAGCGAGCATACATACGGAATAAATCCCCTGCAAATAAGGCTGCCTCGTCACCACCGGCACCCCCTCTGATTTCCACAATTACGTTCTTTTCATCATTAGGGTCCTTGGGTAAAAGTAAAATGGTAATCTCACGCTTTAACTCTTCTAGGCGTTCCTTGTTATCGGCAAACTCTTCCTTTACCAATTCACGAAATTCTTCCTCCAGTTTTTCGCTTAATAACTCCAAGCCTTCTTCTACTGCACTCTTCACCTTCTTATACTCCCGATAAGCTTCAACAATGGGAGTCATATCGCTGTATTCCTTCATCAGCTTACGCCATTCCGATTGGTTAGCAATCATATCGGGATCATTCACCTGATCCGCTAAATCAATGTACTTGCTCTCAATCTCGGCCAATCGTTCAAACATAGTTACACCTCATTTAAAAATACTTTATTTAATTTTCCATAAACAACTCGATCCAATCCTGCTAAGTCCTGCCTTAGGACGCATTGCTGAAAACCTGCATCTCCCATCATAGAAAGCACCGCAGGCCCTTGATCATATCCTATTTCAAAAAACAGCCATCCACCATCCCTTAACCATTGATGGCTCTCCCTAATAATCCGCCGGTAAAAATCAAGCCCGTCTTTTCCGCCATCCAAAGCATTTTCCGGTTCAAAGTCCCGCACCTCAGGCATTAAACCGGTAATCACATCCTCGGCAATATATGGAGGATTGGAGACAATGGCATCAAAGCATCCTTTCCATTCGTCAGAAACCCTAGAAAATAAGTCACTCTCCAGCCACTGAATATCTGCGTGGTGTTGTGTTCCGTTTTTCCTTGCGAATTCCAGTGCTTTAGGGCTAATATCTATACCAATCCCTTCCATGTCTCCATAATAGGCAAGGCAAATAGGAATACACCCACTTCCCGTTCCCACATCTATAATTTTTTTAATTTTCTCCTGTTTGGAAATTTTCAAAACTGTTTCTACTAAAATTTCCGTGTCACTGCGGGGAATCAATGTCCCTTCGCCAACAGAAAAAGATAATCCCATAAAATCGCATCGCCCTAAAATATATTGTAGCGGACGGTTTTTTTCTCGTTGATTCAAATAATCATTGTATTTTTCCTCTTGCTCAAAAGAAATTTCTTTTTCCCCTTGGGTAAAAAGTGTCACACGGCTTAAACCGCATGCCTCCATAAGAAGAATCTCCCCTTCAAACGCATAGTTCTCTTTCCCTGCCGCCTTCAAACGCTGCTTGCCTTCAAACAATACAGCACTTAAGGTCTTATTCCGCCTCATCTTCCAATACTCCCTTCATTGCCGCAATGGCAGTTTCAATTTGGGAGCCATCCGGTTCGGCTGTTGTTATTTTCTGCAAACATAATCCAGGATAGCTAACTGCCGCAACCAATTTACTGTCAGATTTGCCTGCCCAACGAATCACCTCATAAGAAATACCTGCAACAATAGGCACCAAAAGTATTCTGGAAAGTAACCTTAAAACCAATGTATCCGTACGCACGAAAAAGAATACCACCATACTGATAATCATTACAAATAGTAAGAAGCTGGTTCCGCAGCGCTTATGTAAGCGAGTGCACGGTAACACATTCTCAACCGTTAAGTCTTTTCCGCTTTCGAAACAATTGATGGTTTTATGTTCCGCACCATGATATTGAAACACACGCTTAATTTCCTTCATTCTGGAAATCAAAAATAAATACAGTAAGAAAATAACAATACGAATAAGCCCCTCAATTACTCCCAAGCCCCAAACAGGAACAATCGTTTTAAAAAAATTACCCAGCCACACAGGAAGAACAAAAAATAAGCCCATTCCTAAGATCAGAGACACAGTAACGCTAAAATAAATCAAAATATCATTGATCTTATCCCCAAATTTGTCCTGAAGGAATTTTTCAAAAGGAGACAAATCCTCCTCTGCCCAATCCTCTCCAGCTATTTCCGCAGAATGCATCAATATTTTCGTACCTGTAATTAAAGAGTCCACAAAAGCTGCAATTCCTCGAAAAATAGGATATTTAAATATTCCCTTGCTGGCAATACCACCCCACTCGTTTTTTTCTACAGTAATGCCACCTGCAGGATTTCGCACCGCCATCGCATAAATCCTCTTGCCACGCATCATAACGCCTTCAATCACAGCTTGTCCACCAATATTATTGGGGCGTTTTCCATTCTTTTTATCTTGATCTGACATACTATCAACTCTTTTCACTTGTATATTGTATTGCAGTTTATTATTATAGCATAAAAGCCAGGAAACTGAAAATTTTTTTATTTTTTAGCATCCATTTTAAAATATTTGACTGCTATTAACCACACAATTTATTTTGATTACTCCTTTATGCCATTCTAAATATATCTCACCATTTGTATAATAATGGACTACAAACTAAAAAAAGTGCAGGAATATAAATTCTCTGCACATTTCTCATTCTAAATAATTTTAGAAACCAAAAAGTAGTTTTTCTCTCAACTTCAAGAAAATTACTTTCTGCCATATTTTTTGTTGAATTTTTCCACTCTGCCGCCGGCTTCCAAAAGCAATTTCTGGCTGCCTGTGTAGAAAGGATGGCATTTGGAGCAAACTTCAACTCTAATTTCTTCCTTTGTGGAGCCTGTTACAAATTCGTTCCCACAGTTGCATTTAACCTTTACCTGATTGTACTCGGGATGGATTCCTTCTCTCATTTCTTTCACCTCATTCTTTAAATTTGTTGATCAATAATTTCAATTATTTATAGACAACAACAGTAGTTTAGCATAAGTTTTTTCCCTTTGCAATAAAAAAATGTAAAAAGGGTTCATTACTTATCAAAAAGCCCCAAAGTTTTTTCCCAAATGGGCAATCTTTCCATAAATTCCTGATTGTTACGAGTCTTTCTCATTAAGTCATAAAAACCTTCCACCATTTCCATCTGGCTCATGGTAGAAGCCATTCTGCGAAGGGTAAAGTTGCATTCCAACTCTTGCTCCGTAAGTAACTTTTCTTCTCTTCGGGTTCCTGATTTTATAATATCCACCGCCGGGAAAATTCGGCGTTCCGAAAGACGTCTGTCCAACACTAATTCCATATTCCCGGTTCCCTTAAATTCTTCGAAAACAACTTCGTCCATCTTGCTTCCCGTATCTATCAAAGCAGTAGCAAGTATGGTTAAGCTTCCCCCATGCTCAATATTTCTGGCAGCACCAAAAAAACGTTTGGGCATATATAATGCGGCGGGGTCCAATCCACCTGAAAGCGTTCTTCCACTGGGGGGAATCGTCAAATTATAAGCTCTCGCTAATCTCGTTAGGCTGTCCAAAAGAATAACCAAATCTTTTCCCTGTTCAACCAAACGTTTCGCTCTTTCCAAAACCATTTCAGTTACTCGCTTATGGTGTTCAGGCTGTTCATCAAAGGTAGAGTAAACAATTTCAACATTTTTGCCCTCTATAGAACGTTGAATATCCGTCACTTCCTCCGGACGTTCATCAATCAAAAGAACAATCAGATGTACTTCCTTATGATTCTTTGTAATTGCATTGGCCATTTGGGTCAAAAGAACGGTCTTGCCCACTTTTGGCGGTGCCACAATCATCCCTCTTTGGCCCTTGCCAATAGGTGCACAAAGGTCAATAATTCTTCCTGAAAGCTCTTCCCGCCCCACTTCAAGACAAAGCTTCTCTTCGGGATAAATTGGTGTTAAATCCTCAAAATTAGGGCGTTTGGCAGCCTGATCCGGTTGATCCCCATTCACGGATTTTACAAATAAAAGGGCACCAAATTTTTCTCCTTCTCGTGCGGTACGGATATTCCCCATAACCGCATCCCCGGTTTTTAAATTAAATCGTCTTATTTGAGATGGGGAAACATAAATATCTCCTGCTCCCGGAAGAAAATTCTGTGTTCTAAGGAAACCAAACCCATCGGGCATTACCTCCAGTATTCCTTCTCCCCCTACACTATTTTCCATTATGGCAGCTTTTTCATCCTTCTGGGAAGATTTATCTCTATACCCGTTCTCTTCTGTCTTCATCTTCGGAGTCTCTTCGCTTTTTTTCCTGACCTCTTGGTTCTCGTGCAAAGAAAAACCATAAGCAGTCACACGCTTCACGGCTACACCTTCCGCCTGGGACTGCTTTTCCAATATTTTTTCAATTAATTCACTTTTTTTCAAGGTGGAAATGGACTTTATGTCCATTTCCTTCGCCATTTCTCTCAGTTCTGCCAGAGTTTTTTTCTGGAGATCATTTGCCATCTTCTCTTCTCCTAACTTTTATTATCTAGGAATTTTTAATTTTGCACCATCGCTGAGGGTATCTGTTTCCTTTAAGTTATTCGCGTCTAAAATTTTCTGATATTCTGCGCCATTACCATACACCTTCTGTGCAATACCCCAAGCCGTATCACCATGTTGTACAACATACTCTGTTGTATTCTCCAAAGAAGTTGTCGTATTGCCATCAGTAGTTGAAGCATTTGTATTTGTGTTTGTATTAGCTCCATCAGAAGAAGTATCTTCGCCGCCAGTTGCATCTCCCTCTGCATTAGGATTCTGCAAGTTCGCCAATTCTTCTTCCAGCTGCATTTTTTCAAGCTGGATTTGTTCATATTTAGTGCTTAACTCTTTATTGGCTGTGACTTGATTTTGTGCATCCTCCAATTTACTGCTTAAGCTGACACACTTGAAAATCAGGAATACAATTAATAATAACCCAATTATTCCCAAAACAATGCCCAGTTTATTCACACCACCACGATAGTCATCATCATAATCATAATCATCATAAAGACTGTCAAGGTGCTCCTGCTTTGCCTTTTCTTCAAAATCCAGATCTTCATAACGATTTCTGCCTCTAGCCCCAAAATCCTCAAAAGCATTATCTTCTCTTTTTGATTTCTTACGTTTCGCTGGTGCTAATGTTTGTTGGGTTGCTTCCTCAACAATTTTTGACTTTTTACGGGCAGGCATTACGCTTACATACTGAATCCCATCGTCGTACTCGTCCTGTTCTATTTTATGCCCTGAAGATACTGTATTATTCGTATCTTCCTCAGCCGATGAATATCTTGCACGGCGGGAAACATATCTGGTAGGCTCCCCCTCCTGTTGCGGCCCTTTCCTGATCTCATTGATTTCAGTACCTACCTGCTGCATTCTGGCTTCCCGTACCTCTTCAATGTCTTCTCTTGATGGTCTTCTTCTGGAGCGGCTGGTTTCTGTATTGCCGTCTTTTCCCATTAAAGGATGCGTCTGCATTAAAATATCAACGACTTCTTTGGGCAAATCATTATATAAGTCTTCATAATATTCTTTATCACTATCATTCATACCTCGAGAATCCGGGTTTGTATTGCCATTTTTATCATTGCTCATAATTTACCTCCGCTGAATTATGAAGTTCCTGCTTTTGCTCACAAGAATCACATTATATCTTATTATTTTACATTCTTCCCTCTAAAGTGTCAACATAACTGAATACTTTTCAAGAAAATGTAATAAACACAGCAAAAACAGCCACCAGCTATTTGGTGACTGTTTTCTGTATTTATTTATTCTAATCCGATTACAACATTCACACCACCGGTTTCTGCAACATATTCTAAAGAAATAGTATCTCCAACTTGCTTTTTCAAAATACTTAAATAATTTTTAACTTCAATTTCAAACAGTTCATCACTGCTGTCTAACATTAGATAATAATAGGTGTTTCCATCTTCAACAATATCCTTCATCACAGTAATGGTGCCGCTTACCTTTGCAGCCTTGTTGGAGTCAATGGTGTTGATTCCGTTGCCCGCCATTAAATTACGATACACCTTTTCACATTCCGCTACCGTATCTCCAATGGCAACAATTTGGTATTTCTGAATATTCACCATAGCATATTTTTTAACCAATCCGGCGCCATCCTTAAGGGATAAGAAATATGTGGGTTCATCGGCAATATTTAATAATATGGGGAAGGTTGCATTATAGCCCAGATGCTGAACCTGCCCTTCCGCCGAAGACATCGCTGAAATTTCCTTTGCCCCGGAAATCTGATAATATTTGGTTTCCTTGGTTCTAGAATTCATCAAAACAAAACCAACGTTGGATTCATCCCCGCCAATGGAAGTCACACCGGTATAAACCCAAACATCATCATCCAACGCAATATAGTTGTAGCCCTCTGTCCCCTGCAAACATTCTCTTTGCCCAAAAATGCTGTTGAGGTAACCTTTTTTCAAAGTACCGTAATAATCATATTGTTCAATCAAAAGGTTTGCATCATACACCTTATCAATCCAGCGAGGTACATCCTCAATGTTGTAATAGGTATGCTCTCCGGTTACAGCGTTTACTACAACAGCACCCTTAATATCCGTGCCCCCAAACAGGCCTATGGTTTTATTCTCAACAGAACATACCCAATAAGGTACACCCTCTTCGTCAATTTCAAAATTAGTGCTTCGAATCATAGCCGTTGGATAACGGAACCGTACATAACGATATAGATTTCGACCAAAATGCTCGAAAGGGGAATATTTAATTCCCTGTTCCAGCTTCACTAAGTCAACATTCTGCGTTGTCATATCAATTTGAATGTATGCAGGAATTCCTGTATTCCGATTCGTTACCCACTTAATCAAATCACCATAACGAAGGGGGGTAACACGTACAGGCTTGTTTTGATAATTGATCTGGTTAAAATATGAACTTACCTCATACTGTGAAACCATATCCACCATACTGCCCATTTCTCTTTCCGCAAGCTTAGCCGCAGAATCACTGTCTAAGATGGGTATTTTATTATAATCAACCTCATGAATATCCGTAGCAAAATCTCCTGTTTCCACGTTTAAAAGCTTATTATAAGCAGATGCACGTAAAATAGGGGAAGATAATATTGTCCCCCCGATAAAAACAGCCAATAAACCAACGGGGATAATCAATAATTTTTTCATAACCTTCTTATTTTTCGCCCGCTCAGTGCTGGTTCTATCCAAAAAAACCGCTCGAAAAATTGTCCAAAAATTAATAATTACTCCCATCACGATTGCCGTTATAATAAACATCCAACTATCACGCGAATGAATATTTAACGGAGGTAAGTAATAATAATACAAACCTGCCCAAATAAGAACAGTCAAAATTAATGGAATCAGCCGCTTTTTCATCACAGCCATCCCTCCCTCTTTGTTAAAATTAATTAAATCTGGCGGTATTACCCTCTTTACATCTTCTCTCCAATTCATTATACTATACTATAATTCACATAGAATGTATAGTGGAAATCTAAACACGACCCGTTTTTCTATTGAAAAGATAAGGAAGTGATTTTTATGAAAATAGAACGTGTTAGCGAAAATCAATTAAAGTTAACGCTTACCAGGGCTGATCTGGTGGAACGTGATTTAAAACTGGAGGATTTAATCAATCCTTCTGAAAAAACACAAAAGCTTTTCCGTGATATTATGGAGCAAGCCTTGGACGAATACGACTTTATCAATGAAAGCACACCGCTTATGGTGGAAGCCGTTCCCGTAGGTGTTGATGGTATTATGATTATCGTCACAAAAATCGACCAAAAAAACAAAAGTGAAAATCCTATGGATCTCCTCTTCAAAAACAAAGAAAACCACAAATGGAAAAAGAAGCCTTTGGATTTTATTGAATCAAAAACCCAGGACAATGAAGATTTGCTCATTTTCTCCTTTCACACCTTAGATGATGCCATCCATGCCAGTCTGCGTTTAAATGACTGCTATCGAGGCGAGAGCGAGCTATTTAAGAGCAATGAAAGATTTTTCCTCGTTTTGCAGGCGGATACATATACCGCCGATGAAAATAATGAAAATAATGATAACATAGAACTATTATTAGATGAATTCGGTCAAAAACACATTTCCACTTCTCTTGCGAAATATTACCTCTTGGAACATGGCAAAACAATGATTAAATCAAATGCCGTTGGCACTCTGGCAAAAACATTTGGTGAATAAAAAAGTCCCTTCAGATAAACAATCGTTTACCTGGAGGGATATTTTTCATTCCACTCTGATTTCTTTCAAAAAACGGTACAGCGGCATTAGATTTTTCCACTTCGCTACAAGCATTTCCGGCAATTCCGCTGAAAATACAACATTCTCCATTTTCTTTGTTTCAGCAACATAAAAGTTCTTTTTGATATACCATGGATATATTTCCTCCGACAACGCCGAACCATCCACTTTTTTATAATTCTCACCCATTAAAGTGAATCCGCTTGGCTCTTCTATCCCCTTAATAACATCAGCAAAAACGTGGGGCTTTTTCTGTATTTTCTCACGAAAAGCCTTTAAATAGGCGGGGGTGGCCTCATAAAGGCCCATCCCATGGTTATACCCCTCCGGTGATAATTCAAAATAAAAAGCAGGGCGCATCTTCCATGCTGTCCCTACAACCAAAGGTTCTTTAAAAACCACCCAACGGCACGCACGATAAGGACTTTTGTCTTTAGAATAACGGATATCTCGATTAATTCTGGAAATCGCCCAATCCAAGTTTTCTCCCGATGCCTTTGCAAACTTCTCCGCCATATCTACAGCAAAGTAATCAAAAGGATCTTTCAGCACCTCTCTATACCGTCCCCTGTTTTGATCCATCCATTCTTTACTATTATTCATTCTAAGTTCCCACAAAAAATCTATCGTTTCCGGCAAAAAGCCCGTAAATCTCTGCATATTCTCAACTCCTTTTCCAACCGATTATAACACAAGCCGTTTTTAGTGGATAGAAGAAATTTTTTACGTTTTTTATGCTTAACTTTCCATCACAAAATAATAAAGGATGTCGACAAAGTCGACACCCTTTATGCTCAAGGAGAAAACATCTCCTAAATTACTTTTTATTACAGAATACTACCGATAGACAAAAACAAAGGTGCGAAAACCAAAGATACTACTGTCATCAGCTTGATTAAGATGTTGATGGAAGGACCGGAAGTATCTTTGAAAGGATCACCAACAGTATCGCCAACTACAGCTGCTTTGTGAGCTTCGCTGCCTTTTCCGCCGTGATTGCCTTCTTCAATATATTTCTTTGCATTATCCCATGCACCACCTGCATTGGACATGAAAATCGCCATAACTACACCTGTTACCAAAGAACCTGCAAGCAAACCGCCCAAAGCAGATGTTCCCAAAAGGATACCAACAACCAAAGGAGCAGCTACTGCCATGATACCGGGTACCAGCATTTCCTTCAAAGCTGCTGTTGTAGAAATTTCAACGCATTTCTTGTAGTCAGGTTTTTCTGTTCCTTCCATAATGCCAGGAATGGTACGGAACTGGCGTCTTACTTCTTCAATCATCTGGAATGCTGCTTTACCAACAGACTGCATTGTAAATGCAGAGAAAAGGAAAGGAAGCATACCACCGATGAACATACCAATGATTACTCTTGGCTCAAGAATAGAAATTTCTGTTAAGCCAACAGCAGTTGCATAGGATACAAATAACGCCAAAGCTGTTAAAGCTGCGGAACCAATGGCAAAGCCTTTACCCATAGCAGCAGTTGTGTTACCAACAGAGTCAAGTTTGTCTGTAATATTTCTTACGGAATGATCCAGACCGCTCATTTCAGCAATACCACCGGCATTGTCAGCAATAGGGCCATAAGCATCAACGGCAACTGTAATACCAGTTGTAGAAAGCATGCCAACAGCAGCCAAAGCAATGCCGTAAAGACCGGACACAGAATATGCAACAAAAGTACCAATTGCAATCAAAATAATAGGAATTGCTGTAGATTCCATACCAACAGCCAAACCGCTGATAATTGTTGTTGCAGGGCCTGTTTCAGACTGATCTGCAATTTTCTTTACGGATTTATAATCACCGGAAGTATAAACTTCTGTGATGATACCGATCAAAAGACCAACAACCAAGCCAGCAATAACCGCAATACCGGCATTCATATTGCCAAAGAATAAATTGCTTAATATCAAAGAAGCAATGGCAACCAATACCGCAGCAGAATAGGAACCTGCCTTCAACGCTTTGTGAGGATTAGACTTTTCATCACCCTTCACAAAGAAGGTACCAATAATGGATGCTAAAATACCCAATGCAGCCAACACCAATGGGAAGGTAGCTCCTTCTGCCTGGAAATAAAAAAGACCTAAAGTAATTGTAGCAATGATAGAACCCACATAAGATTCAAATAAGTCGGCGCCCATACCTGCAACGTCACCAACGTTATCACCAACGTTATCTGCGATAACAGCTGGGTTACGAGGGTCATCTTCGGGGATACCTGCTTCAACCTTACCTACCAAGTCAGCACCAACGTCAGCAGCCTTTGTATAAATACCGCCGCCAACACGACCAAACAAAGCAATTGAGGAAGCCCCTAAACCGAAGCCGAATAAAATGTTTGCATTTTGTGTCAATGCATAGATTACACCAACGCCAAGCAAACCAAGACCAACGACAGACATACCCATAACAGCACCGCCGCTAAATGCGATAGAAAGGGCTCTATTCATACCGCCAACTCTAGCTGCGTTTGCAGTTCTAACGTTTGCCTTTGTTGCAACTGACATGCCAAAATATCCGGCAAGTGTGGAGAGGATTGCACCAACCAAAAAGCATCCTGCAGTCATCCAATCTACACCAAAGCCAATTAAAATAAATAACACTGCAGCAAAAACAACTAAAATACGGTATTCTGCCTTTAAGAAAGCATTTGCACCGTCTCTGATGGCAGCTGCAATTTCTGCCATACGTTCCGTCCCTTCTTCTTCGCGATTAACTTTCCCCGCAAGAACAAAGGCGAACACCAGCGCAAGTACACCAAGTACCGGCGCCAAGTACATCAAGTTTTCCATGATTAAATCCCCCTGATTCTCTTTTGAATTGTTTCTTAAATTAAAATTTAAGTATTATTTCCACCCGATCTTATGATCGGAATAACAAAACCCGACCATCAACAAAATTTATTTGCAGATGTCTGTGTTTAAAAAAAGACAAAGACACCACCCTGTCGTCTGCTTTGGTTAGCCCTGTCCCCAGCAGATTACGAAGTACAGTATCCAACTGCATTCAATCTTGTATTAGTCTCATTCTGTCCCACGCACTAGTATAAACGATTTGTTAATGAAAAATCAAGCCTTTCAGCCATTCATATCCATCTTTTTTTAAAATTTTTACCAATTTTCTATAAAATTACGAAAAAAAAACAAAACTTAGAAAACTTCTGTATTTTAAAATAAAAAATAACGCGATGAAACATTCATCGCGCAATAAAAATTCTAAGCCCTGCATAAAAATTCTGCAACCAAAGGTAGCGTAAAAACTGACAAAATTGTGGAAACAAAAACATACTCAGATGCCCGGTTCTCATCATTTCCATATAATTCTGCAAAAGAAGGCAGTGCCGCCGCCGCCGGCGTTCCCATAAGAACCACCAAAACATTAAGAGCCAAGCCGTGCAAGAATATTCCCGCAATCAATTTTGTAAAAATAGGCATTACAATTAATGTGAGGAAACTAAAAAGATAGACAATTTTATCTTTAAAAATTCTGCGAACATCTGCTGCCGCCAATAAAGTTCCAATATAAATCATTGACAAGCAAACCGTTGTGTTTGCAGAAAACTGCAATGCATCATAAATTGGCGCAGGCAAAGTAATGGAAAATACAAAACATAATACTCCAATAATTGCTGACAAGCAAATTAAGTTCAAAAATGCATCCTTCATCATTTTGCCGAATGTTTTCTTGTTTTCTCCTCCCAAATTAAACAAGAATGAACATGCGGTAAACAAAAATACATTACAAGTAAACATTACCGCCACACAAAATACCAAGCCTTCTGTCCCGTACATTGCCATGATTAACGGCTGTCCCATAAAAATAACGTTGCTGTATACACCGCCGCCAGAAAAAAGACCCAATTCTCTCAAATTCATTTTTTTCATTTTACCTACAGCAAAAAACATCAGTGCACCCAAACAGCATATAAAAAATGTTGTTCCGCAGGTTTTTAGAAAGCCCGCCATAATTTCAGGTGAATATTCTCTTGGCATTAATACAATCATGTTGCATGGTACCGCCACACGGGTTAACACAATCGATAGCCCTTTTGCATTTGGCGTAGAAAGATATTTCTTTTGATGCAGCAGAATGCCTACAGCCATGAGAATTACCATTGTAAGCAATTGCATAATTACAGGTATTGCCATATCCAAACCCTCTTCCCTAAAAACTCGATGCTTCCTTCCCCCCTACTAAAAAAGAATCATCGGCAAACCCTAAAATAAGGATTTATTTTTTCATTTTATATGAAAACAAAGACCTTTTCAATCTTTATTTTACAAAATGCGACTTTTATTTCCACAAATGCGTCTTTGTATAAATACAAATTACTACCCTTGCCACAATCCATCCTAATAACGCTCCCGCCAAAACATCAGAAGGAAAATGCACGCCTAAGTATAGCCGACTAAACCCCATGAGAGCAGCAAAAATAAATACCACAATTCCCCATTTTTTGTTCATTGTATAAATTACAGCCGCCGCCGCAAAAGAGGCGGAGGTATGGCCAGAAGGAAAAGAAAAATCAGCAAGACGTGGGACCAAAATGTCGTACCCAAGTAAATCATAAGGCCGTATCCTAGCTACCATTGGCTTAAGCAGCACATTGCAAACCAATATATTTGCAGCTAAGCAAAACAACAATAATATGCCCCAAGCTCTCCATGGTTTTTTTTTGTTACCTAAAGAAAAAAAGATAACTGCCAATGCAATCCAAAGAAAGCCATTGTTCCCCAACGTTGAAATCAATATCATGGGCTTATCTAACCACGGAGCATGAAAAAGGCTTCTTATCTGTGTCAAAATCATAATATCAATTAATTGTAAGTTGTCCATATTCGTCTTAACCAACTCCCAACGTATGTTCTATTAGAATTTTGGCACCAATTAAAATAAGCACAATACCACCGATAATTTCTGCCTTTGCTTGCATTTTATTGCCCAAACATCTTCCCGCAAATGCGCCAATACATGAAATAATAAAAGAAACAATGCCGATAATGATTCCCGCTTGAAGAATATTTACATTCAAAATTGCAAAACTGATCCCTACTGCCAAAGCATCTATACTCGTTGCCACTGCTTGGAAAAAGAGGAGTTTGTTTGTTAAAGAACAGCCTCCCTCACCGTTTTCTTCCTCCCCCTTCAAACTTTCATGAATCATATTCACACCAATGAGGAGCAATAAAATAAATGCAATCCAATGATCAAACGCCTCTATATATGCTTTTACACTGCTTCCCAATACCCAGCCAATGATTGGCATAAAAAACTGAAAACCACCAAAAAAAACGGCCTGTCTAATGGCATCCTTTTTCCCAAAATCACGAACAGAAACTCCATTGGAAATAGATACTGCAAACGCATCCATTGCCAAACTCACTGCAATCAACAAAATTGCCGAAATTCCCAAAACCTTTTCCTCCAATCTTTTTTATAAAACAAAAAGCCCTAGGTCAAGTAAAATTTCTATAATTACCCTATCTTATTTATAAATCAAAGGCTTACTTACCACTCTAGTTATTTTATAATTATTTCTCAAAAAGTACAATTGGTTTTTTTGGTTATTTTTAATAATAGAAATAGTGAATTTTTGAATACTTTTACCAAATCATGCAAAATTTCGGATCCCCCTGTTCTCTATAAACAAGTATAAGCTTAATTCCTATAAAAAAGAATCGAAAAGTCACTTCCACAAAAAAGGCTTTGTTGTTCGCAATAAGCAAACAACAAAGCCTCTCGTTCCCTTCCAAAGTCAACATAATATTTTCCATGCAACCTGAAAAGTAATTTTTTATTGTAAAATTAGCGTGATAAAACAAATTTATAAATTTTTGCTCGATGAAATGCAATGCCAACCACAAGAAAAATTGCAAGCCCTGCAAATCCCTGAACTAAATTTTCCGGGATAGAAACCGCCGCAACAGCGAAACTGCTCTTTAAGATACCACCACCAATAAAATAGCCAAATACCATCCAAATTACACCCAAAAACGATGCCAGCATATTGCGCATGGTAAAAAACTTTTGGTTTTTCTCCGAAAAAGAGGCAACCCTTCCAATTAAATATCCCATAATCGCTTTGATAATGAAGGTAAATGGTGCCCAGTGTGCATAGCCGCTTAATATGTCCGCCAAACCGGATCCAACACCACCGGCAACCATACCATACTTTGCACCAAAAAACACACTAATCAGTAATATCATGCTATCCCCCAAATGAATATAGCCTTGGGTAGCGGAAACCGGAATCTGAAATAGCATGGTACTCACTGTAACCAGCGCAACCAATAACCCTTGTATACATAATTCTTTCGTTGACATTTTCATTGTGCACCACATCCTCCTATCTGTTAATAAAAAGGTTACCACATCTAACCTATCATCACCAGATAGCCACAGAAAAAATGTAGAATCGTACCCATACAATTAAAGTCATTGTTTCGATACAATTATTCCAAAGATATTTAGACAAAAAAAGAATGGAAGTTACAGGGCTCGAACCTGTGACCCTCTGCTTGTAAGGCAGATGCTCTCCCAGCTGAGCTAAACTTCCATGCTTAAACGATATTAAACTGTCAATATGACCCGTAAGGGAATCGAACCCTTGTTTCAGCCGTGAGAGGGCCGCGTCTTGACCTCTTGACCAACGGGCCCAAAAAGGAAACTAGCGGAGGAGGGATTTGAACCCCCGACACTGCGGGTATGAACCGCATGCTCTAGCCAACTGAGCTACTCCGCCACAAGTCGACCATTCAATTATATCCACTCCCATATAATATGTCAAGCTTTTTTCCTTCTATATTTGCATTTTTATTTTCTTTATTGTCCCCTATTTATGTACAAAACCTCGTTGGGCTTTATCATGCCTAACTGCTCCCTTGCAATCTGCTCTATATAACTGTCACTGTTGTAGTATTCCTTGCGGTTTTCATACTCTAATTTCTTATCCTGTTCCGCTTGAATTTGAGATGCAACAGCTGTCCTCTCCTGTTTGATCTGCTCATAGGCCTTTGCTTGGCACGCAATACTGAATCCAACAGCACAAATAAAAACGCTCAAAAAAATACGAATAAATATTTTATCTATCTTTCGTGTCTTTTTTGACTTTTTTTGGCTTAGCCCATCGTTTCTTTTTCGTTTTCTGCCCATTTGGTTTGTCACCACTTTTCTGCTTTTTCCTGACTGCGATGTGCCAGTCTCTCCGTATTGCGTTTAGTTTTATTTTTGCATAAAACCCACAGGAATGCAACACTTTTCTCTTTAACTTACCGCAAAAAAAGCCCGCTTTCACCAATGGTCTGCGAATCACGAAATAAACCAACCGAAACGGCGTCATTATGATAGTAAACAACAAAAAAAGAATTTTTTTCATCACATAAATCACTTTGTCGCTAATGGCAATCACCAAACGGCTCAATGTCAAAAAATAAATTCCCATACCGCCAAACATTCCTAAAATAGCAAAAAACCGTATTTCACCGTCATTTGCTCCAAGCATTACAGCAAAGGCAAAAAACACTGCACAAAGCCAAAAAAGCCCGTCCTCCATCTGCACCCACAGACGCTTATGGGGTATAATATGGCGAAAAATTCTTAAGCAATCATAGACTACGCCTAAACCGCCCCCTAATAATACCGTTAATAAAAACAATTGCGCCTGCCCCTGCAAAGATAAAATCATTACAATCTCCCCTTTTTATCGAAACAACTTTCCTAAAAAAGAATGTTTTTCCGATAAGGTTCCATCCGAGTAGGTAATGCTATCAAACAATCCCTCCATGGTAATTTCTCCGGCATCCAAGTCAAGCTTTCCCATATGTAATCCTGTTCCTTTTATCATCATCAATCCGCATTCGGTTTCCAGCATAACTCCCTCTTCATCAAAGGATAACACCTCTAAAACGCCTCCCATACGAATGCGCTCTCGCTCCTCCATGGATACTGTATGTCTGCTTCGTTTTCTTTCCTCTGCCATAAAATCCGCCTCCCGCATTTTTCTGTCTGGTAACAATATATGTCCGTTACAAAACTTTTAGACTGCATTAAAAAACACCCTTTGCTCAAAACAAAAGGTGTTTTTATCAAATTATTTATTTTTTTAATTTATATCGTATAAAAATATTTTCATTTAAATTTCACTCTTGTGCAGAAAAGACTGAATTTCCCATTGAAAAAATTTTCAAAGGTTTTTATAGGGAACGATACATTGCAGCTGCATCTTCTTTACGAGGAGATTCCTTTATACTCAATACCTCAATCTTTGTAGTATTACTGCCAAACTGCACCTCAATAATATCGCCCACTTTTACCTCGGCTCCCGCTTTCACTACTTTATCATTCAACATAACTCTTCCGGCATCACAAGCCTCGTTGGCAATTGTTCTGCGTTTAATAATTCTGGATACCTTAAGAAATTTATCAATGCGCAACGAACTTCCTCCTTTGGGTTAAATCGTTCTTCTTACTTTTATCATATGATTCATGTTCATTTAAAATTTTTATTTATAATTAAAATACTTTGAACTTATCTAAATTGAGAAGAATTTGATTTTATAATTAATTAAGTAAATACTATTTTCGTTAAGTAAATTTTCCAAGCGTCTTGTGTGACAAGTTTTTATACCAACTTGCTGAAAATCTGTGGCTAACCATCCACCGAAAATGGCAAAAAATATAAGATATCTGCAAAATAATGAAAGCGCCTTCCTTACGAAAGGCGCGTTATCGGCAAACGGTAATTATTTGTTAATTGCATCTTTCAGCGCTTTGCCTGCTTTAAATCTGGGAGCTTTGGAAGCTGGAATAGGCATTGCCATACCTGTCTGTGGATTTCTGCCTTCGCGAGCCGCTCTTTCTGCAACATCAAATGTACCAAATCCCACCAGCTGAACCTTACCATTATTTGTAAGTTCTTCTGTTACTACATCCTCAAAAGCTTTCAGCGCCTTTTCAGCATCTTTTTTACTCATTTCTGCCTTCTCCGCGATAGCTGCTACCAAATCAGATTTGTTCATTAAAAATTCCTCCTCAAATATAGTTCTTTAATTAATTGGATTTCGATTAGATAAAAACTTCGTTTTTGCTTCATCCCAAAGTAAATCCATTTCTTCCAGAGTCATTTCTGAAAGCTTTCTTCCCTCTGAAAGGGCTGAATTCTCAACATACTCAAATCTATTTATAAACTTTTTAGTGGCTTTTGTCAAGGCAAACTCAGCATTTATTTTTAAAAAACGAGAGATATTCACCAACGCAAACAAAATATCCCCATATTCTTCTTCTTCCGTGCCCAAACCTTGTGTTATCGCCTCTGTCAACTCTTCAATTTCTTCTTTTACCTTTTCCATGGCTGCACCCACATCGTTAAAGTCAAAACCTACGCTCGCGGCCTTTTTCTGCACCTTCTTCGCTCGGAGTAATGCAGGTAACGCCATAGGGATTTGTTTCATTGCCTGACTCTGTGTTGTAATCTGTTTTTCTTCTTTTTTCAGCATTTCCCAGTTCACAAGAACCTCATCCGCAGTATCAACTTTTATTTCGCCAAAAACATGGGGATGACGAAACACCATTTTTTTACAGATGCCTTCAATAACATCCTCTATGGTAAACTTTCCTGCATCCTCCTCGATCTCTGCATGAAAAACCACTTGCATCAATACATCGCCTAACTCCTCTTTCAAGTTCTCTGTATCCTTCCGCTCAATGGCATCCACCGCCTCATATGCTTCCTCCAGCATTGCCTCCCTTAAAGACGCGTGGGTTTGTACTCTATCCCAAGGACAACCGCCCTCTCCACGCAATCTTTTTATAATTTTTACCAAGTCATCCAAATTATACCTTTTATTCAAAATAAATACCTCCATTCTGTCTTATATAAGCTACACTTGGGTTTTTCTCCCAAAAAATAATCAAACTTTTTGTTAATAATGCTCTATAAAAACAGCATTTTTAGGCTTTTGTCCCTTCTCTTTTTGTGATATTATTGATACTATAATTTTATCAAAAAATGTCGTGAATGAAAAGCGGCGAAAAAAAAATCCAAAAAGAGAAAGGAAGTTTGCCTCATGTTTCAAATTGTAGATAAAAGAGAGCTAAACAGTGCAGTGACTCTTTTAGAAATCGAAGCTCCTTTTGTTGCAAAAAAAGCGCAAGCCGGACAGTTTATTATTTTTCGCGTTGATGAATACAGTGAAAGGGTTCCCCTAACCATTGCTGATTATAACAGAGAAAAAGGTACTGTCACAATCATTTTCCAAAAAGTTGGTTTTTCCACAAACCTTCTTGCTTCGAAAGAAATCGGCGACACCATCTCAGATTTTGTCGGTCCTTTAGGTACTCCAACGGAGTATGAGGGGATGAAAAAAGTTGCCGTTGTAGGCGGCGGTGTTGGCTGTGCCATAGCTTTTCCTCAAGCAAAAGCCCTTCAAGCATTGGGCGTTGAAGTGGATGTAATTGCCGGATTCCGTAACAAGGATATTGTTATTTTAGAAGATGAAATGAAAGCCGTATCCACAAACTATTATCTTATGACCGATGACGGCTCAAAAGCAGAAAAAGGATTTGTTACCGATAAATTAAAATCTTTGATTGATGCCGGAAATCAATATGATACAGTAATTGCCATTGGGCCTATCCCTATGATGAAATTTGTCAGCCTGACCACGAAGCCATATGGTATTAAAACAATCGTTAGCCTTAACCCCATTATGATCGACGGTACCGGAATGTGCGGCGGTTGCCGCGTTACCGTTGGCGGCGAAATTAAGTTTGCCTGTGTTGATGGCCCTGATTTTGATGGTCACCAGGTAGATTTTGATGAGCTGATGAACCGCAACTCTATTTATAAAGAAAGAGAAGCAGAAATTTCCAAAGACCATGTTTGTCGTATGGACAAACTGGCAAAGGATTTAATTCATTAAAGGGGGAGTATGAGTCATGGCTAACATGAGTTTAGAAAAAATTAAAATGCCTGAACAGGCACCTGATATCAGAAATAAAAACTTTAAAGAAGTAGCACTGGGCTATACCGCCGAAATGGCAGTGGAAGAAGCAACTCGTTGCCTAAACTGTAAACATAAACCCTGTATAGAAGGATGTCCCGTAAACGTTCGTATTCCTGAGTTTATTGCAGAGGTTGCCAAGGGTGACTTTTTAGCAGCATATAAAGTTATCACTTCCACTAATTCTTTGCCTGCTGTTTGCGGTCGTGTTTGTCCTCAAGAAAGCCAGTGCGAAGCAAAATGTGTTCGCGGAATCAAAGGTGAAGCAGTTGCCATCGGTCGTTTGGAACGTTTTGTTGCCGATTGGTATATGGCAAATTGCAATGAAACCCCTGAAAAACCTGCACCCAACGGCAAAAAAGTCGCAGTCGTTGGCTCTGGTCCTTCCAGCCTTGCCTGTGCGGGAGATTTGGCAAAGGCAGGTTACGAAGTAACCGTATTTGAAGCCTTCCATAAAGCAGGCGGTGTTTTGGTATATGGCATTCCTGAATTTCGTCTGCCAAAGGGTATTGTGCAAAAAGAAATTGATACCCTTGCAGCTTTGGGCGTAAAATTCATGACAAATATGGTTATCGGTAAAGTTCTCTCCATTGATGAAATCATTGAAGAAATGGGCTTTGAAGCTGTATTTATCGGTACTGGCGCTGGGCTTCCCTCCTTTATGAATATCCCCGGGGAAGCATTGGTAGGCGTATACTCTGCAAATGAATATTTAACCAGAATCAATCTGATGAAAGCTTATGAATCAGATTATGATACCCCCATCCGCAATAGCAAAGCTGTTGCCGTAGTAGGCGGCGGTAATGTTGCCATGGATGCCGCAAGATGTGCAAAACGCCTAGGTGCAGAACACGTTTATATTGTATATCGTCGTTCAGAAGCCGAAATGCCCGCACGTTTAGAGGAAGTACATCACGCAAAAGAGGAAGGTATTGAGTTCCACCTTCTTCGTAACCCTGTTCAGATTCTCAATAACGGAAAAGGACAGGTAAACGGAATTGAGTGCTTGAAAATGGAATTAGGGGAACCTGATGCCAGCGGCAGAAGACGCCCCGTTGCCATAGAAGGCTCCAACTATATCATTGATGTAGATACCGTAGTTATGTCCATCGGAACTTCTCCCAACCCTCTGATCAGAAGCACCACAAAGGGCCTGGAATCAAACAGAAAAGGTTGTTTGGTTGTCAATGAAGAAACAAATCAGACAACAAGAGAAGGCGTATATGCCGGCGGCGATGCCGTAACCGGCGCCGCAACGGTAATCCTCGCAATGGGTGCAGGTAAAAAAGCAGCCACAGCCATTGATGATTATTTGAAAAATAAATAATTTACATAATATGTGCACTTCAAAGGTACTGCAAATTTGCAGTACCTTTTTTGAATAATTGGGCAGATTAAGACCGTAAGGGCTTCTCTGTCCACCTTTCTTGGACAATGAACGGGCGATGTTAAATTACTTTCCTGGTTAATCTGCTTTTTCTCCTTGGCGAACCCTTTTCGTTCTGCTATAATCTATAAAGATAAATACTAAAGTTTTAAAACCTAATGATAAAGGAGGCTCTCCCATGAAAATTAAAGTTCTTCCAATGGGCTCAATCGGGACAAACTGCTATGTAGTTTCCGATGATGCAGGCAATGCTGCAATCATCGACTGTGATGGAGACCCTAGGCCAATGTTTTTCTATATCTCCGAACATAACCTGAAACCCACCCATATCCTGCTTACCCATGGCCATTATGACCATATTGGTGCCGTAAAAGCAGTGAAGGAACAGTATGGCTGTAAGGTTGTTGCAGGAAAGGATGAAATTCGTGTTTTGACCGACCCCGCTGCAAACTGCTCCATTTTCTCTGGCGGCGCAATGACCGTACTCCCTGATGAATTTGTGTCCGACGGCGACAGCATAACTGTAGGAGAAATGAAGTTTCAAGTTCTCTTTACTCCCGGACATACAGAAGGAAGTCTTTGCTATATTTTTGAAGATACTATTTTTTCAGGAGATACTCTATTTCAAGGCTCCTGCGGCAGAACAGATTTGCCAACGGGAGATTGGTCTACCATTTTATCCTCTTTAAAACGACTGAGAGACCTTCCGGGGGATTATACTGTATATCCTGGTCATGGTCCCTCCACAACCTTAGGAATCGAAAGAAGCTCAAATCCCTTTATGTAAGTAAAAATAACCCTGTCCTTTTTTGGAACGGGGTTTTTCTGCCAAAAAAGGAGGCTTTATATGAAATATATCCTCTCTCTGGATCAAGGTACTACCAGCTCCCGCTCCATTTTATTTAATCAACAGGGTCAGGCAGTTTGTACGGCTCAAAAAGAATTTACTCAGTTCTATCCTCATCAAGGTTGGGTAGAGCATGACCCCATGGAAATTTGGCAAACACAATTAGAAACTGCCAGAGAAGTCACCGAAAAAATGGGCATCTCCGCAGAAGATATTCATGCCATCGGCATTACCAACCAAAGAGAAACTACCATCTTGTGGGACAAGCGCAACGGACGACCTCTATATAATGGAATCGTTTGGCAGTGCCGCCGTACCGCCCCTTTTTGCGACAAATTAAAAGAGCAGGGTTATACAAATTTTTTCCGTGAAAAAACAGGTCTTTTAATCGACGCTTATTTCTCCGCAACAAAAATCAAATGGATTCTGGAGAACGTTTCCGGCGCAAAGGAATTGGCATCCAAGGGAAACTTGCTTTTCGGTACCATAGATACATGGCTGATTTGGAACCTAACAGGAGGACAAGTTCATGCAACCGATTATTCCAATGCCTCTCGAACCATGCTTTTTAATATACACACCCTTACCTGGGATAAGGAAATATTGGATTTGTTAGAAATCCCTCAAAATATCCTGCCAAAAGTTGTTCCCTCTTCAGGAATTTTAGGCCATACCCTTCCCGCCCTCTTGGGTACCCCTATCCCTATTGCCGGCGTTGCCGGTGACCAACAGGCGGCATTATTCGGACAAGCCTGTTATTCCCCCGGCACCGCAAAAAACACTTATGGAACAGGTTGCTTTTTACTGATGAATACAGGAGATACGCCCGTTAAATCGAAAAATGGCTTACTCACCACCATCGCCTGGGGTATGGATAATAAAATCACCTATGCCTTGGAAGGTTCTGTCTTTGTTGCCGGTGCAGCAATTCAATGGCTGCGAGATGAATTAAAAATGATATCCTCGGCAGCGGAAACAGAGGGCCTTTGCCGTTCGGTAGAAGATACCTGCGGTGTTTATTTGGTTCCTGCTTTTACAGGGTTGGGGGCGCCCTACTGGGATCCCTATGCCAGAGGCATATTAACAGGCTTGACCAGAGGGGCAAATCGTGCCCATATTGTACGGGCCGCTGTGGAATCCATGGCATACCAAACCTATGATGTGCTTCACGCCATGGAGCAGGATGCAGAACTTCCCCTGGCAGAACTTCGGGTAGATGGCGGTGCCGCCGCAAATGCCTTTTTACTGCAATTTCAATCAGATATTACAGGCGTTCCCGTTTTGCGCCCCTCCACCTTGGAAACCACAGCTTTGGGCGCCGCGTATTTGGCAGGGCTTGCCGTTGGATATTGGAAAAATCTCACGGAAATCAGAAGAAACTGGCAAATATCTCGTGTTTACTCTCCTCAAATCACAAAGGAAGCATCAGAATTAAAATACAATGCCTGGAAAAACGCCGTAAATCAGGCTCTTTGCAAAAAATGACGAAACAACATATAGTATTTTTTTCATTTTATATTGAAAAATAACACAATATGTGCTAAATTTATAGTCAGCGATAAAAAGGGAGTCCACCCAATCTTATCCCATTTTTAATATAGCCTTTGTCTATAAAGGAGGAGAAAATCTTATGTATGTAATAAAAAAAGACAATACCCATGAACCCTGGAATGTTCAGAAAGTAGTCATCGCAGTCAATAAATCCGCTTACCGTGCCTTGGTAAAATTTACCCAAAAAGAACTGGACTTTTTGTGCAAATACGTCGAGGAAAAGGCCTATTCCTTGGGCAAGGAAGGCATCCCCATTGCCGAGATGCATAATATCGTGGAATCCGCTTTGGAGCAAGTAAAGCCTGAGGTTGCAAAAAGTTATCGAGATTATCGTAACTATAAACAAGACTTTGTGAAAATGCTGGATGAGGTTTATAAAAAGAGCCAATCCATAATGTATATTGGAGATAAAGAAAACAGCAATACCGATAGTGCTTTGGTTTCCACAAAACGAAGCCTTGTTTTCAACCAGCTCAATAAAGAACTATATCAAAAATTCTTTATGACCACAGAAGAATTGCAGGCTTGTCGTGACGGCTATATTTATGTTCATGATATGTCCGCCCGCAGAGATACCATGAATTGCTGTCTTTTTGATGTAAAAGCCGTGCTGGAGGACGGTTTTGAAATGGGCAACCTTTGGTATAACGAGCCAAAAACCTTAAATGTTGCCTTTGACGTTATCGGCGATATTGTTCTCTCCGCTGCCAGCCAACAATATGGCGGTTTTACGGTGCCATCCGTTGACCTGCTTTTAGAGCCTTATGCAGAAAAAAGCTATGAAAAATTCTATCGCCGTTATATTGATATCGGCCTGACTCCAAAAGTGGCCGACCGTGAAGCCATGGCAGATATTTTGAATGACTTTGAACAAGGCTTTCAAGGCTGGGAATATAAGTTCAATACCGTTGCCTCCAGCCGTGGCGATTACCCCTTTATTACCATGACCTTCGGCACAGGTATGGGTAAATTTGCAAAATTAGCGTCTATTACCATGCTCAATGTCCGCCGCAAGGGACAGGGCAAGAAAAACTGCAAAAAACCCGTCCTTTTCCCTAAACTGGTATTTCTCTATGATGAAAACCTCCATGGAAAAGGTAAAGAATTGGAAGATGTTTTTGAAGCGGGCATCCTTTGTTCTTCAAAAAGCATGTACCCAGATTGGTTGAGCCTGACCGGAGACGGCTATGTAGCAGATATATATAAAAAATACGGCAGAATTATCAGTCCTATGGGTTGCCGTGCCTTTTTATCCCCTTGGTTTGAACGAGGGGGCATGGAGCCTGCTGATGCACAGGATAAGCCTGTTTTTGTGGGACGTTTCAATATCGGGGCTGTCAGCCTGCACTTACCCATGATTTATGCAAAAGCAAAACAGGAAAGCAAACCTTTTTATGAAGTTTTAGACTATTATTTGGAATTAATTCGTAATCTCCATATCCGCACCTATGCCTATTTAGGAGAAATGCGTGCCTCAACCAACCCCTTGGCGTATTGTGAAGGCGGTTTTTACGGCGGTCAATTAAACCTGCACGATAAAATTAAACCTCTTTTGAAAGCTGCAACTGCCTCCTTTGGTATAACTGCTTTAAATGAGCTTCAAGAGCTGTATAATGGCAAATCCTTAGTGGAAGACGGTCAGTTTGCCATTGATACATTGGCCCATATTAACGAAAAAATTGCGCAGTTTAAAGTGGAGGACGGTAATCTTTATGCCATTTACGGAACCCCAGCCGAAAGCCTTTGCGGCTTGCAGGTAACACAATTCCGTAAAAAATACGGTGTCATTGAACATGTTTCTGACAGACCCTATATCAGCAACAGCTTCCATTGCCATGTAACGGAAGAACTCACTCCCATTGAGAAGCAAAATCTGGAAAATCGTTTTTGGGATTTATTTAATGGCGGAAAAATTCAGTATGTGAAATATCCCATTGAATATAATTTAGATGCCATTCGCACGCTGATACGTCGTGCCATGAAAATGGGCTTTTATGAAGGCGTAAATCTTTCCTTGGCATATTGTGACGATTGTGGTCATCAGGAATTGGAAATGGAGGTTTGCCCCAAATGCGGAAGTCATAACTTAACAAAAATCGACCGTATGAACGGCTATCTTTCCTACTCCAGAGTAAAAGGTGATACCCGTCTTAATGAAGCAAAAATGGCAGAAATCGCAGAAAGGAAGAGTATGTAACTTATGCGTTATCATAATATAACAAAGGATGACATGCTAAATGGCGAAGGCCTTCGTATTGTACTTTGGGTTTCTGGCTGTGACCATGGTTGCAAGGGCTGCCATAACCCCATCACTTGGGACCCCAACGGAGGGATTGTCTTTGATACGGCAGCACAAGATGAGCTTTTTGAAGCCTTAAATCACGATTACATCAGCGGAATCACCTTTAGCGGCGGTGACCCCCTGTATTTGGGAAACAGAAAAGATGTGACAGCGTTGGCAAAACTGATAAAAGCGCGCTTCCCTCATAAAAACACTTGGTTGTATACCGGTTACCGTTGGGAAGAAATCAGTGCATTGCCGGTAATGGAATATATTGATGTTTTGGTGGACGGTCGTTTCGTAGAAGATTTGAAAGATCCAAAGCTTCATTGGAAAGGAAGCTTTAACCAAAGAATTATAGATGTACAAAAATCAATAAAAAATAACTCCCTCTATCTTTATCATGCAGAGTAACAGAAAGGAAAAATTATGGAAACCATTAGAATCAAATACCTCAGTGACAAAATCGAAAAGCTCCGCTATATAGATGGTAAATCTGACTGGATTGACCTCAGGGCAGCAGAAAGAATAGAATTGAAGCAGGGAGAATTTCGCCTCATTCCCTTGGGCATTGCAATGGAGTTGCCCAAAGGCTTTGAAGCCCATATTGTTCCTAGAAGTTCCACCTTTAAAAATTTCGGAGTGATCCAAACAAACCACTGCGGCATTGTGGATGAAAGCTATTGCGGCAATAACGATCAATGGTTTTTCCCCGCTTTGGCAATGAAAGATACCGTAATCGAGGAAAACGATCGTATCTGCCAATTCCGTATTTTTGAGCATCAACCTGCTATCGCCTTTGAGGAAACGGATAACTTAAGTAATAAAAACAGGGGAGGCATTGGCTCCACCGGTAAAAAATAATCAGTGAAATGAGGTGCATCCATTGTGGGACGAAGATTGTTTTGTGAAATATCTCCTCTAACTTATAAAATTTCAAGGGGAAAGTGTGTTGTGGTGCGACATTTGAAAAATATTATAAGTAAAGAAAAGTTTGCAAAAACAAAGTCCCCTGTAGATTTGCCCTATAAAATATTTTCCCACACTTCTTTGATGCGTCGAAAACTGGGAAATGTAGATAAAGCACTTCAGGAAAATAAGGTTTCTAACCTTTCCCTGGCTGTACCTCTGGTAAATGGCATACTGATTGGCCCCGGTGAAACTTTTTCATTCTGGAAACTAGTTGGCAATACCTCCATAGCAAAAGGGTATAAAGCAGGGCTTTCTATTAAAATGGGCAGCCCATCAAAAGATATTGGCGGTGGGATGTGTCAGCTTACAAATCTTATTCATTGGATGGTTCTGCATACACCCCTAACGGTTACAGAGCGGCATCACCATGATCAACTGGATTTGTTCCCCGATTTTAAGCGGCAAGTCCCTTTTGGCATAGGTACCTCCATCGTCTATAATTATTTTGACTATCGATTTAAAAACAATACATCTGCTACATACCAAATTTTTATTTATCAAACCGAAGAAGATCTTTGTGGAGAATTGAGAGCAGATGAAAACCAATCCTATGTATATCACATATATACGGAACATGAATTTTTTTCCAAAGAAGAGGATGGTATATACCGCAATGGTACCATTTACCGCGAAACGATAAATGCAAATACCAATGTTTGTATCGAAAAAGAATTATTGCAAAAAAACCATGCAAAAGTAACCTATGATACTACCAACTTAATCATACAAAATTCATGATAAAAAAACGTTCCATTTCTTTTGAAAATGGAACGTTTTTTGTCACTTTTTATAATTTTATTGTCATTTGAATCACATCATCTGTGATATTACCAATGGTAAGGCCATTTTTCACTGTACCTACTTCCGAAAACCCCATGCTTAGATATAATCCAATGGCTCTCTCGTTACTGCCACGAACCTCAAGATCAATTCGCTGATATCCAAACTTTTTTCCATGTTCCAATATCGCCCGAACCAAACGTTTGCCGATTCCCTTGCCACGATAATCCTTCAGTACTCCAAGCCCAAGATAACCTATTTCCTCTGCCTTGGGTTGCGCATCGCACCATCCAACAACTTGATTTGTATCTGTATTAACAGCCAAAAGAAAGGGTATTTTCTTCTGGATGGAATTCCTCATAAAGGGGATTGTCTCTTCTATAGGAAATCCCTCCAGTTTCGCCAAATAAATTTTTTCTCTAGCTACGGCGTCTAGTGCTTCGCTATAAGAAATAATATATGCCTCTGTAGGTTCAATAAAGGTCACTTCCATCATATCACCTCATAATAGAATACTTCTGCTTAGTTCTTCGTTGTAGGCGCAACGGCACCCCCATAAGTGTTGTTGATATAATCTGCTACGGTCTGGCTGTTTAACACCTCAAGCAAAGTAACCAACTCAGGTCTTGTTTCATCCCCACTTCTTACTGCAATAATATTTGCATACGTTGTTGCTGCCAAGGAATCTGCTGCTTCAATTGCCAATGCATCCTCAGTCTTCAAGCCATTCTGCATTGCATAATTGCCATTGATAACTGCGATATCCAAATCTCCAATGGATAAAGGCAACTGTGCTGCTTCCATCTCAATGATTTCAATATTCTTAGGATTTTCCTTAATATCAAGCTTTGTTGCAGAAATACCTGCTTCAGGATCCAATGTAATCAAACCATTGGACTCCAGCAATAATAAAGCACGACCGCCGTTGGTGCCGTCCGCAGGAATACCAACCTTTGCTCCATCAGGCAAATCTGCTAAATCTGTTACACTTTTACTGTAAATACCCATGGGTTCGTAATGCACCGTTCCTAAGCTTACAAGGTTTGTGCCATGTTCCTCATTAAAGGAATCAAGATAAGGTAAGTGCTGGAAATAGTTAGCATCCAAATCGCCGTTGTCCAAAGCCAGGTTTGGCTGAACGTAATCCGTAAACTCAACAACTTCCAAGTTAATACCCTTTGCAGCCAATTCTTCCTTAGCAGCATTTAAAATTTCTGCATGAGGTGTAGGAGAAGCGCCAATTTTTAATGTAATGGCTTCTGTCTCTGTAGCCGCATTGGCAGCATCGTTTGCGTCTGCCGCTTTATCTGTTTTGCTGCCGCAACCGGCAACCCCCAGTGCTAAAGCACCTGTCAATAATAGTGCAAAAAACTTCTTCATAATACAATTCCTCCTTATTTTCCTTTTTTTCATTCTTTCTTTATTTTGAAACCCTTGGCTAGGTTTACAAACGTTTATCCGTTCTCTTGGCAATCTGCATTCCTAATTCCTGCAAAATTTGTACGATAATAACAAGTAAAACTACCATGATATACATAATGTCCGTCTGTCCACGATGATATCCGTAATTGATAGCAACTGCCCCTAAACCACCACCACCGATAAATCCGGCCATAGCAGAATAGCCTAAAATCGTTGTTACCGCAATGGCACTGCCAACCAATAAAGATGGCTTTGCTTCCGGCATCAAAACCTTTATCAAAATTTGAAGAGGAGAAGCTCCCATGGATTGCGCCGCCTCAACTACACCTTTTTCTACTTCTTTTAAAGATGACTCCACCAATCTTGCAATAAAGGGGGCTGCTGCCACCAAAAGCCCAACAATGGCGGCCTTGGGCCCGATTGTTGTACCCACAGCCAATTTTGTAAAAGGCATAATTGTCAACATCAAAATTAAAAATGGGACAGAACGAACAATATTAATGATAATACCCAAAGTTTGATGAACGATAGGCATAGGCCGAACACCTTCCTTGTCCGTCATAACTAAGATCAGCCCCATTGGCAACCCAATGATGTATGCAATAAAAGTAGATATAATTGTCATATAAATACTTTCCCAAAATGCTACGCCAACTAAGGCAAGCAATCCCTCCTTAAACATAGTAAACCTCCTCTACCTCAACGTCTCTTTCTTTTAAGTACGCCAACATCTTTTCTCTTGTTTCTTTATCTTCTGACAATTGAATCATCATTTGTCCATATACCCTGCCGTCAATCATACGGGTATTCCCAGAAAGGATGTTTGCAACGGCATTGCATTCCAGCATCATCCCACCTAAAATAGGCTCTCCGGATATCCCGCCTCTGAATACCACACGGTAGCAGTGTGCAATAGGGCCTTCAATGGCCTCTCTGTTTGTTCCCTCGTGATACACCAGTTCTCTGCCTGCCTTGGTTTTTGGTGCCCGGAAAATTTCCTCCACGCCTCCTATTTCTGCAATCTGTCCCCCATCAATAATTGCAACACGATTGCAAATTTCTCGGATTACGCTCATTTCATGGGTAATCACAACAATGGTAATTCCCAATCGCTCATTAATATCCTTTAAAAGTCTTAAAACGCCCGCGGTGGTATTTGGGTCTAAGGCACTGGTGGCCTCGTCACAAAGAAGCACCTTTGGTTCCGTAGCCAACGCTCTGGCAATGGCAACCCTTTGCTTCTGCCCACCGGAAAGCTGGGAAGGATATGCCCCTAATCTATCGCCCAAACCAACCAGCTCCAGCAATTCCTTGGCTCTTGCCTTAACTTGATCTTTCTGCACACCGGAAATTTCTAAAGGAAAACAAACATTTTCCAACGCTGTTCTTTGCATTAACAAATGAAACTGCTGAAAAATCATTCCCATAGAATGGCGCTGTTCCCGCAACTCTTTTTCTGCCAAGCAGGTTAACTCTGTTCCATCCAGGTAAACACGCCCCTCTGTTGGTCTTTCCAATAGGTTAATACACCGCACTAACGTACTCTTTCCCGCACCGCTCATGCCAATAATTCCAAAAACCTCTCCTTTTTCAATTTGCACATCAATATTCTTTAATACCTCTAAAGACCCTCTTTTTTGAGGAAAGCTTTTTGATATACCTTCTAAATGTATCATTATTTCTTTTTTATCCATACCCTTACCCTCTTTTCCTTTTATACGACACTAGAAAAAAATCTAAGTTGTACCCATTATTTTCTTTCAATGAACTATTCTTTTTTAGTAATGTAACACCAGCTGAAAATATTTATCCAAACCTGACACAGGCTTTGCTTAAAATAAATAAAAAAAGCCCTCATCCCCAAGACATTTCTGTCTAAGGGACGAGAGCATACGCTTCGTGATACCACCCTAATTTACCATAGCCTCACAGCTATAGCCTCTGCAAGTACGGGTAACATCATTTACCGATACTCCGTCGCTATCACGGGCGCTCCCGTCGCAGCCTAAAGGAAAAACCTCTCGGTACGCAGCTCCAAGACCATCTTCCATCTTTTCTGAATTCCCTCCCTCTCAGCTTCATAGGAGGTTCTCTGTAAAACCATCTAAGATGTACTCTTCTTTTCTCAGCCTTTTTCAATATAGTTAAGTTATCCTCATTATACAAATTTCTTTCCGTTTGTCAATGAAAACTCATTTTTATTTTCGGAATATATATCACTTCGTCTCAGCACTTTATATAAAAAATCTTCTTTTTTTTGTGCATTTATTCAAATATCTATAATCAAACAATCCTTTTTTAAAACGAGTAATCGTTTTTTTGCTGTTCGTTTTCAAGTTTTTTCTTCATTATATTCATAACTTATTCACAATTTTCATTCTGCCTGTGTTTCCGTCGCCTCTTCATCCTTTCCATACTGGTCGAAAGGAATATCATGGTAAATGAATTCTTCAATCATATCTGCCGCTTCATCGATATCATACACAAAATACCATACACCATTAATTCTCTCGCCGTGGGACTGAATATTATCATTGGGCAACCCTGCCTGTTCCAGTGAAAGACCACTCTTCACGCCCACTGAGGCTAATTTTAAAATCTCATCATTGCTTAAAGATGTTTCCACCAAGGGAGAGAATTTTCTGACATAGGAAGGATACAGTAAAGGGTTAATTCCTAAAGCTTTTTGGAATAAACATTCCAAAACCTTCCTCTGCCGCTCCCCTCTTTGCACATCCCCGTCAATTTTTCTGATACGAGAATAACTCACCGCCTGAGGCCCCGTTAGATGCACCAACCCGGATTCTCGGAGTTTTTCACCTTTTAAAAGATAATTGTTTATTTGCTGCCGTTCCGCCTCAGTAACCTCCAGTTCAACGCCGCCCATTTCATCAATTACATCCGCCAAAGAATCAAAATTCACCGTAGCATAGTCTTTAATGTTTAGATCGAAATTTTCATTGATTGTTTGAATTGCCAGTTCAGCACTTCCATAAGCATACGCATGATTAATTTTTGTTTTTCCATGCTCCGGTATGTCTACATAAGTATCTCTGGCTATAGAAATCAACTTTATTTTCCCTGTTTTCTGATTTACCGAAGCAATCATAATGGCATCAGAACGCCCCTTGTTTTCCTCATTTTGGGAGTCAATCCCAAATAAGGCAATGTTCATAATCCCTTGGCTTCCATAAACACCAAGTTCCTCATTTACCGAAAGAGAATCTTCATCAACCGTTTGACGATTTAATCCTCCTACCATATACATAAAAATTCCGTACAATATTGCAAGCACCCCACACAATCCAAGTAACGTAAGCAATAATGTCTTAAAATATAATCTCCATAATTTTTTATCCATAAGGGAGTATCGTCCTCTCTACAAAATTCGTCAGAATCGCTTTTTATTATATTACTCTATGGGGAAAAAAACAATGAAAATTCCTTTAATACATAAGTTGGTACTGAATATCATGCTACTTTTCTATAATTTACCCCTTAGGATGCAACGCCCCTAATCCGAATGAATACTTTCCCTTTATGGATATAGAACAACAAAAAAACGGCAGACATGCTCTACCGCTTTTATCTCTTGCTATTTTTCAGTCTTTCACTTCTTCCCAAATTCCTGCTTTATTATAAAGCTCGTAGAAGTGGTTTGTAGGACCTACACCCTTGCCAATTTCCAGGCTATGCTCAATGGCTACCGTAATATAATCCTTGGCAATGCGTACCGCCTCTTCCACAGACTTTCCCTTGGCAAGATTTGCCGCTATGGCAGAGGATAGGGTGCATCCGGTTCCGTGGGTATTCTTCGTCTCAATGCGGTGGGAATGCAGAGGAATCACTTTCTCCCCGTCAAACAATAGGTCTGTTGCATCGTTTTCCAAATGCCCACCCTTAATCAATACGTTTTTCGCACCCATTTCATAGATTTTTCTTGCCGCCTGTTCCATAGAAGGCAAATCATTGATTTTCATACCTGTAATGACCTCTGCCTCAGGCAAATTTGGCGTTACAACAAATGCCAGAGGAATCAATCGCCGAATCAGTGTATCCTTTGCATCCGGCTGCATCAGATCAAAACCGCTTTTTGAAATCATAACGGGATCAACCACAATGTTGGATGCATGGTATTCCTCCAGTTTGTCTGCAATGGCATGAATCGTCTCAATTTGGGAAACCATTCCAACCTTCACCGCACTTACTTGAATATCAGAGAAAATTGCGTCAATCTGCCCACGGATAATTTCAGGAGAAATATCCTGACAGCCAAAAACTCCTTGGGTATTTTGCACCGTTACCGCAGTAATGACACTCATACCGTATGTACCATGGGCGGAAAAAGTTTTTATATCCGCCTGAATGCCTGCGCCGCCACAGGTATCAGAACCGGCTATGGTTAAAACGTGCTTCATTGTATCAACCTCCAAAAAATTAAAATATTTTTGTTTTAAATTTAACAATAAAAATATCGCAACAGTGAACTAGCATTCTCGCTGTTGCAAAACATCAAAGCTTCTCAGAAAGTAATAACTTTATTGAAAAAAAGCACAGCTACGATCCCTCGTTTGCTGTGCCCCGTTTGTGAAGTAATGCGCTTCCCTACGCTGGTATAATCCAGATCAGGTAGAAAGGGTAACAAGTTGTTGCTTGATTCTCAGCCATGATGGCACCCCCAGCAAATTCATGATTCGATTTATTTACAAAATAGCACGATTTTACCCCTCTGTCAAGGAAATCGTTTCTGCATCAAATCCCAAAAGTGTGGTCATCTGACCTAAAGGTACATAGATTTCTCCATCCACCAGTATAGGATAAATTTTTGTTTCCTTTCCGTTAAAAAGCAAACGAAAATCAGCCTTTTTCATAATCAAATTTCCTCTAAGGTCTATTAAAATCTCATTTCCCAAAGAAGAAAATTGTTTTCCGGAAAGTAAATTTAATGTCCTGTTTTGACAGTCAAATTGTGTAGAAAACTTCTTTTCAGTGGTCGCCAACTGACGTAGTGGTACATAATCCTCATTAAAAATTTCAAGGGTATCCAGAGTATACTCCGTTTCTCCAAAACGGAACGTCTTTTTCTCTACCTTACGGCTGTCAGATCGCCCTACCCAGTTTAACTCATAAGGCTTGATTCGGTCTGTATAAATTCCGTCAATCCCCAAATCCAGTAATTCTTTAAATTGCTTATATCGGTTAATGGTGTGGGTATAAACCTTAATTCCCTTTTCGTGGAGCGTATCCAACACCCCTTTTGTAACACGTGAATACTCAATGGTAACTGTACCAATTCCTTTTTCTTCGCAGAAATCTGCAATTTCCGGATAATCAGGATAATAATTTAAATATAAGGTATAAATCCATTCTTGAAAGGGATAAATTTCTTTTACCCAGTCATACATTTCCTCGTTATATATCTGAGGTATGATGCGCTCCAATACTTGGGGCTGTTCCATAGCCTCGGCAATTTTCTTCAAATCGTTAAATTGCTTTTGCACTGTCTCCTTGTCCGTATCCTTTGTATCGGTTATCAAATATACATCAGGATATTCCACCATCAACCCCAAAAGATCCACCGCTGTTAAAGGTGTTTGTTCATAAATAATTTTGCTGTTTTCATATGTATTCTTATCCATCACCAAAGGCTGATTTACATCCTGTTCCAAACGGTAATAGGAACCATCCTCTTCAAAATCGTGGCGGGCAACCAAAATGCCGTCAGATGTATATGTAAAATCCACCTCTAACACACGAAACCCATTCCCCCAGGAGGCTATAAATGCCTCCTTTGCGTTGGTTTCAATTTTTCCGTCAACCTCCCCCAACGCATGGGCAACCAAAGGGTTTTCCTCTTGCCACCCGGCAAACGCTGTAACAGGCAAGGTAGTGCCAAGCATTGCCGCCAGCATCACTGCCGTCATTCTTTTCGCAAACATTCCCTTTCCTCCTATAAAAACAGAAAACGGGGATATTCTCCCCGTTTCAAATTTTTTATTCCTCTTCTTCTTCAAATAATTCATTGAATGCGGCGGATACTTTGTCAAACAATTCATCCTCTTCAATTACATTCAGTTCAATTTCGTCGCCGACTTCCTTGTATTCATACAATAATACTGTTTCATCTTCCAATGGCATTAATGCAATAAATTCCTTACCTGCAATGCCCTCCACATCAAATACGCCAAGAACTCCGCATTCCAATTCTGTATCATCATCCAGAGTTAAAAACATTGTTTCTAAGCCCATCTCTTCATTTTCATGCTCGTGGTCGCATCCACATCCGCAATTGTCACTCATATACAGTACCTCCTTTAGGCAAATCTATTTACTTTTCTATCATACCCTATTCTAAGCATTAGGACAATTATTTTTTTTGGTTTTGCAATTTATTTTTCTGTTTTTCCGCCTGCTTTTTCGCCTTTGCGGCAAAAAAACCTAATTCTTCTTTTTTATCTTCTTTTTTAACTGTCTTTTTGCCCAATGCTTTCTGATGAAAAGAAGATGCCTTTTTCCGTTTCTCTTCGCTGTAAACTATGCCTTCTTCTATCTCTTCCATTTGAGGTTTCTTATTTTTTTTCGGCTTCTCTAAGTCCTTTTTGGTTTTGGCGCTATCTTCCAGTTTGCCAAAGGACATTTCTTTTTGCACAAACTGAAGTCCCCATACCTTTTCATACTTATGCACCCACCGTCTTTCATAGGGTGTCACCAAGGTAATTGCAGTGCCTTCCTCTCCCTTTCTCCCACAGCGCCCGGCCCTGTGCAGATAATGACTTGGCTCCTCTGGTACATCCATATTAATGATATGGGTTACCCCTTCAATATCAAGACCTCTTGCGCCAATATCCGAAGCCACCAAAACATTGATTCTGCCTTGTCGGAAATCCTCCATGGCATTTTTCCGATCTAGCTTCCCCGCTTTTCCATAAATTCCTGCGGCTTTTATGCCATGATAACATAGTTTGTCTACCGTCACTTCAATATTTTCAGGATTATTCAAAAAAACCATAGCCCTTTCGGGTTTTTCTCCTGCCAAAATTTTTCTAAGCTGTAAAAACTTCTCTCGGTGTGTTGTCAAAATATAAAAATGGGAAATGCCCTGGGGAACCAAACTGCCGGTCTTGGCTTCAATGAACAGCCCATCCTCCTTCATAAGGCCCTTTCCTCGCATTCTGGTTTCCTCACCAACAGAAGCGGAAAGTAAAATTATTTGTCTCTCTTTTAATGTGGATTTTATAACTCCTGTTACATCCCCAAAATTACCATCTTCCAAAAGACGGTCTCCTTCGTCTAAAACAATTGTTTTTACCAAATGAGCCGGTATTTTTTTACGCTTAATAAGATCCAAAATTCTCCCTGTGGAGCCAACGATAATGCGTGGTTTCTCCTTAAGCTTATCCATTTGCCGTTTCATCCCCGCCGATCCAATCAGCAGCATGCAGCCAACATCAAGACCGCTGTTTGCTTCCAGCAGTTCTGCTTGATGAAATACCTGGGCTGCCAACTCATGGGTTGGAGTTAAAATAATAGCCTGAGCACCCTTAATGTTCAAATCCAAACGCTGAAAAATAGGCAAGAGATAGGCTAACGTTTTGCCTGAGCCCGTTTCAGAACGTCCCATTACATCCTTGCCCGATAAAATCAGCGGTATCATATGCTGTTGTATTTCTGTGGGCGTTTCTATGTCCTGCTTTATCAGTGCATCCACCAAAGCCGAAGATAAACCCAATTTTTCAAATCTATTTTCCATGTTCTATTCCTTCCTTATTTTAGGAACAAGCCTTTTCGTTTATTATTCCAATTATAGCCTGTTTTTATGAACATGTAAACAAAATCATCAGATACCTTCTTCTCCCGAAAAATAATCGGTAATACCCAAATAAATTGCCCATGCCAGCTTATCTTGATAGGCCTCGTCGTTCAAAAGAGCCTCTTCCGTGGGGTTGGAGAGAAAGCCGCACTCCACAATGATTGCAGGAATTTCCGTGGTACGCAATATGTAATAGTCACTGTTTTGCTTTGCCAGCCTCTGGTTTTCACTATCTACCTTTGACTTGAGTTCATCCTGAACAGATTCCGCCAGTCTTTTTCCTTGCTCACTCGATTTATGATAAAAAACCTGGGCACCCTTTACGCCCGTAGATGGAAAGGCATTTTGATGGATGCTTACCAAAATGTCTCCCGAACTCTCATTAGCAATTTTTTTTCGTTCCGCCATATCTGCTCTTTTCTTACTGCCCAAAGCTTCATCCGTGGCACGGGTGATATATACCGTGGCCCCACCTTGCTCTAAATACTGCTGTAACTTTCCCATAATCTTCAAATTGATATTTTTTTCGTCCTCTCCGCCAACTCCTGTCTTACCGGGATCCCAGCCGCCATGACCGGCGTCCAAAATAATCACTTTTTGATCAACCGGAAGCAATACACGAACACTTTCCCTGTTTTCTTTTACAGAAAGACACAAACACAATCCAATCACTGCACAAAGGCAAAAAACTTTATATCTATCTTTGACGAAAAATTTTCCTTTCATTTGTCCGCCCCCTTTCTAAATAACCTTATGAAAAATTAGCTGAAAACTTTCTACATTCTTTATAATTTTAAAAATATTCATAAAAAATCTTTGTTAACTATACAAAACCCTTCTTTCCCCCCGCCTTTTTCATAAAAAAGGCTGTACATTTTGCCAAAGATTTCACAAAACCCTTCTTTTTTTTTGCCCGTTCCTCCAAAAAATGAATCGCATGCAAGAAAATGCCTCTTTTTGGTTGACGGTTTCTGTCAAGGTGCTATAATTCTTTGTATAATATTTTTCGTACATTTGACCACCCTGTAAAGACAAGATGGCAAATGTTTCATATCAAATAATTTTAGGAGGCTTATTTATGGAAAAAAGAGTATTTAATTTCTCAGCAGGACCATCCATGCTACCCGTAGAAGTATTGGAACAAGCACAACGCGAGCTTGTTTGTTACCCTTCCTGTGGTATGTCAGTAATGGAGATGAGCCATCGATCTAAAATGTTTGAATCCATCTTGGCAAAAGCAAAGGCAGATTTAAAAGAATTGATGCATATCCCTGATAACTACAAAATTCTGTTCCTTCAGGGTGGGGGTTCCACACAGTTTGCAATGATTCCCATGAACCTGATGAATAAAAATAAAAAAGCAGATTATGTTTTAACCGGTCAATGGGCAAAAAAAGCAGCAGAAGAAGCAAAAAGATATGGCCAGGTAAATATCGTGGCTTCCTCGGCTGATACCACTTTCAACCGCATTCCTGAATTGGATGCCACAAAAATGGATCCCAATGCCGATTATTTTTACATAACTTTGAATAATACCATCTACGGCACACGCTGGACACAGTTGCCAGATACAGGTAATGTAACCTTAGTGGGAGATATGTCTTCTTCCATCCTTTCGGAAGAAATTGATATTACCAAGTTCGGTCTGCTTTATGCAGGCGCACAAAAAAACTTGGGTCCGGCAGGTGTAACCGTTGTTGTCATTCGTGAAGATTTATTGGGGAATGCCATGGATTTTACACCAACCATGTTGCGTTATGATATTCATGCGGAAAATAACTCTTTATATAATACCCCGCCTACCTATGGCATTTATTTTATGGGCTTGGTTTTTGACTGGGTAAAGCGTCAAGGCGGTGTAGGTGCTCTGCAAAAAATAAACGAACATAAAGCTTCCTTGCTTTATAACTTTCTGGACGAATCTTCTTTATTCAAAGGAACCGTAGTACCAAAAGACCGTTCTTTGATGAACGCCCCCTTTGTACTGCCCACGGATGAACTGAATGCAAAATTTATTAAAGAAACAGAGGCCTTGGGTTTTGTAAACCTAAAAGGACATCGCACCGTTGGCGGTATGCGTGCTAGTATGTATAATGCCATGCCTGTAGAAGGGGTAGAACAATTGGTTGCTTTCATGAAAAAATTCGAAATGGAAAATAAATAAGGAGATAATTATGTTTACAATTCGTACATTAAATAATATTGCACCGACGGGCTTGGCAAAGCTGTCGGAGAAACAATTTATCATAGATGATGCTTGTGAAACTCCCGATGGAATTATTTTGCGAAGCTGTGATATGCACTGCATGGAATTAAACGATGAGTTGCTGGCAGTTGCCCGTGCAGGTGCCGGAACAAATAACGTTCCCGTTGATTACTGTTCACAGCGGGGCATACCTGTCTTTAATGCCCCCGGGGGTAATGCCAACGCCGTAAAAGAATTGGTTTTAACAGGCTTGTTTATTTCCTCCCGCCGTATTGTAGCCGGTTCCAAATGGGTACAGTCCATTGCAAATAGCGAAACATTAAACAAAGATATCGAAGCAGGGAAGAAAAACTTTGTTGGCCCCGAAATTTTAGGAAAAACACTGGGTGTCATCGGTCTAGGTGCCATTGGTGTTTTGGTTGCCAATGCAGCCCTTGATTTAGGCATGGATGTCATTGGGTATGATCCTTTTCTTTCTTTGGAATCCGCTTGGCATCTTTCCCCTTCTGTGGAAAAAGCCGATTCCATTGAGGACGTCGTTGCAAAAAGCGATTATATTACATTGCACATTCCTTTGAATGATAAAACAAAGAATACATATAACGAAGAATTGTTTGCTAAAACAAAAAAAGGGGCTCGTTTATTAAACTTTGCAAGGGGCGGCTTGGTTGACAATCAGGCAATGCTCAAAGCCTTGGAAGACGGCATCATTTCCCGTTATATTACAGATTTCCCAGAAAAAGAACTCTTAGGGAATGAAAACGTCATTGTAACCCCTCATCTTGGCGCCTCTACTCCGGAATCCGAGGAAAATTGTGCCATTATGGTTGCCCAAGAACTGCGGGATTATCTGAACTATGGAAATGTAAAAAACTCAGTAAACTTCCCTAACTGTACCGTACCTTATAACGGTAAACCACGTATTGCCGTTTCTCATAAAAACATCGTGAATATGATCGGTCAATTAGGCGCTGTTTTTACAAAATATAGTATCAATATTGATAAATTGGTCAACAATTCTAAAGGCAATTTGGCTTATAACATCATCGTTTGCGATAGTCTGCCTGAAAATGAAGAGGATTTGATTCGAGACTTGTATGCAATTAACAGCGTAATTAAAGTACGCTTACTGAAATAAGGAGGACAAAATTATGGCTACCATCAGACCCTTTATGGGGATACGTCCCCAGGCAGAATATGCCAAGGATGTGGCTGCACTGCCCTATGATGTAATGAACAGCGAAGAAGCAAGAGAAATGGTAAAAGGAAAACCTTATTCCTTTTTACATATTGATAAAGCAGAGGTTGATTTACCCGAAGAGATTGATATTTACAGCGATGCTGTTTATGAAAAAGCAAAAGAAAATTTGGATAATATGATTGCCAAAGGTATTTTTACTCAAGACCTACTTCCCAATTTGTATATTTACCAATTAACTATGAACGGCAAAAGTCAGACCGGGCTGGTTGCCTGTACCTCCATTGATGAATACCTAAACGGTATCATTAAAAAGCACGAGCTTACCCGTGCAGATAAAGAGGCTGATAGAATTCGCCACGTTGATACTCTAAACGCTAATACCGGCCCCATTTTTTTGGCATATAAAAATAATGAAATGGCTAAGGTTATCATTGAAGGTTGGAAAACTGCCAATAAACCTGAATATGACTTTGTTTCCGAGGATGGAATCGGCCATACTGTTTGGGTAATGGATAGTGACACGGAAATCGGCATTTTAGTTGATTCCTTCCGTAAGGTCGAAAATTTTTACATTGCTGATGGTCATCATAGAAATGCCTCCGCCGTAAAAGTAGGATTAAAGAGACGAGAACGAAATGAACTATATACAGGTGACGAAGAATATAACTATTATCTTTCCGTACTCTTCCCTGCTGATGAACTAAAAATTATGGATTATAATCGTATTGTAAAAGACTTAAATGGTCATACTGAAGAAGAATTTTTATCACTTTTAACCTCAAAATTTGAAGTTACGCCATATTTAGGAAAAGGACAGCTGCATCCCGAAAACCCTCACCAGTTCGGAATGTATCTGGCAGGTAAATGGTTCTCTTTGACTACGAAAAAAGAAGCCATCTCTGATGACCCTGTATTGGGACTGGACGTCTCCATTTTGCAAAAAGAGGTTTTGGAACCCCTTCTTGCTATTGGTGATCCTCGTACGGATAAACGAATTGATTTTGTTGGTGGTATCCGTGGCTTGGCCGAATTGGAAAAGCGGGTTGATAGCGGCGAAATGAAGCTGGCTTTCTCCCTTTTCCCTACTTCTATGGACGAATTAATGAATGTGGCAGATGCAGGCTTGATCATGCCTCCAAAATCCACATGGTTTGAACCAAAATTAAGAAGCGGCCTGTTCCTTCACGATTTGGGCGAATAAACATCTTCCCGGGTATGGAAATTTCTCCACAACCCGGGATTTTTAATTTTTTTATTTCCTAAAATTTTAGTTTTTTCATAGAATAAAAAATTCCTCTTTTCCGCATACTAAAGCAAAAAGGAGGGATTACAATGAATAAATTTACCACAGGCCTTGTCATTGGCGGTATTGCCACCATAGCCGGCGTTTCTTATTTGATGCAGGATCAAAAAGCCTACCGTAAAATGATGAAGAGAGGCAAAAAAATGGCTGTAAAAGCTGAGGAAGTCATTGATGATATGATGGATGATATCATAGAAAGATGAACCCAAGCCTACCATGAATTAAAACTTTAATGAAGTCGTGTTTTCATAAAAGGTTTAGAATTCGTTTCTGCAAATGCAAACCTTTTTAAACCTAATTCTCTTAAAATATAAAGCCCGTATGCAAAAATTCAAAAAATGAATTTTTGCATACGGGCTTTTATTGTATTACCTTAAATAAAAAACTTGGCAACTATAAAACGAGCCATTTTTATAAATTTTTCTATTTATATGATTTCTCATAAATTTTCAAGCAGTCCTGAAAGGCTAATTCACCGGGATCTCCTTTAAATAAACCACCCATGGTTTCGTATGCCGCCTTGGTATACATGGTAAGGTCCTCTTTCTTAATTCCATAATCGGACATTTTCAAGTCATCCACACCACAAGAAACCATTAATTCATGGAGTGCTGTTACAAAATCCTCAGGATTTTCCGCATCCTCTTTCCCCAGAGCTTTTGCCATATCAATCAATCTTTGATTTACAATACCCGTCTTCGCCCAATATGCATAATACGCCTCGCAAATCATAATCAGCCCTGCCCCATGCTCAAGCTTTGGATTATGTCCGCTTAAAGGATGTTCCATGGCATGCTCTGAGATACAACCGCTGATGCTCTCAGACATCCCCGAAAGAGTATTAGCCAAAGCTACATTTTCACGCGCTTCCATATTTTCCCCATCGTTAACTGCCACAGGCAAATACTTTCCAATCAACTCAATGGCCTTTAGCGTATACATGTCATTGATGGGATTCGTATTTTTGTTTAAATATCCTTCCGTGCTGTGGAATAAAGCATCAAAACCCTGATAGGCAGTTAATTTTTCCGGAACCGTCAGCATCAACTCTGGATCAACCACGGAAAGCACAGGGAAAGTTTTATCATATCCAAAACCAATTTTTTCATTTTTGTCTTGATGGGTTATGACTGCCCAAGGGTCTGCTTCCGTGCCTGTGCCTGCGGTGGTTGTAATGGCAACAATCGGTAACGGAGAATTCTCAGGTATCTTGCTTCCCCCCGATCCGCCAAAAATATAATCCCAGATAGTTCCCTCGTTGGTTGCCATAACTGCAATGGCCTTTGCAGAATCAATAATAGAGCCGCCGCCCAATCCAATCACAAAATCACAAGCCTCTTTTTTGGCAAAATCTGCCCCCTCCATTACATGTGCCTCAATGGGGTTTGGCAGAATTTTATCGAATAAAACATAAGTAATCCCTGCTTTATCCAACTGTTCTTCCAGCCTTTTCAAGTAACCAAATTTTTTTACCGATGTACCGCTGGAAATAACAATCAAGGCCTTTTTCCCCGGTAACCTCTGCTTATGAAGCTTGTCCAGCTGCCCACAACCAAAAAGTATCTTTGTGGGAACAAAATGTTGAAATTTCATATAAAAACCCCCTTTTTATTATAAAGTCTTTCTTGAAAAATTATGAAGTAGTAAAAAAATTTCTGTTTCCAGCAATGCTTTCTCAAATCCAAATCAAATTTCTTGCCTGCCAAGAGAAAGAGCTATTTCAATGGGTAATTTTGATGCCTTTAGTATATCACACTGGAAGCCTTTCTACTATAAACATCCTCTTCTCTCTCATCAAAATCAACAAAAAAAGATAAAAGTTTTCAGCCAAAATATGACTTTCCACGAGGTTCCTTTTCCTTGTGCAATACCTATTGAAATAACATATTTGGGGTGATATAGTGGGTGGATAATGAGAAGGGAAGCGGGTACATATGAACGATAAAAAAAGGGTCTTTCTGGCCGACTGTGCTTTGGTTTTAGCCGCTGTTTGTTGGGGTGGCGGTTTTATTGCGGGAGATATTGCAGTGCAATATTTTAGTCCCTTTTATATTTTGGCCATTCGTTTTTTGTCCGCTGCTTTGATTATGTTTATCTTTTTTGGTCGAGTGATTCGCCGTTGTGGAAAAGCCGAAATAAAGTCAGGCTTGATACTGGGCACCTTGTTTTTCTTTGTCATGCCATTACAGGTGATTGCCCTCATATATACAACACCTTCAAAACAGGCCTTTCTTTTGGCGGGATATGCAGCAATGGTGCCGTTTATATCTTGGATCGTGCTTGGAAAGCGCCCCAAAATAAACTCTTTTATTGCAGGCATTCTGGTTATGATTGGGATTGGGTTAATCTCCCTAAACGGTTCTTTATCAATACAATTGGGAGATGGTCTTTCCTTAAGTTTTTCTGTTTTTTATGCAATCTTCGTTGTTCTAACCGGAATCTTTGCGGGGAAATGCAATCCTCTTGGGATGTCCTTTTCTCATACCTCACCACCGGCCTACTTTCATTGATTGTAGCACTGGTTTTCGAGGAGCGGCCAACAACGTTTCCCACAGCAGGGGTAATGTCCTTGGCGTATTTGGCTTTCATAAATACTGCCGTTGCCTATACCTTGCAAAATGTGGCTCAAAAATATACATCAGACACCCATACCGCAATTTTACTTTCTACCGAGAGCTTATTTGCTTTTATTTTCGGCGTATTTTTTTATGGTGATCCTTTTACACCACGAATTTTAATTGGGGGGCTCATTGTATTTTCAGCTGTAATCATTTCAGATCTTAAATGGAAAAATCATCCAATTACAAATGAAGCTATAGAAACTGAAATCCCAAATACAGAATCAAATGACAATTAAAAAAACAGTTAGAGGCATAATACGCTTCTAACTGCTTTTTGCAGATCTACATCCTTACCATCTTTCTGCGCACATTAGCGCATAGATTTTATGATGCTGTTTCCTCAAAATATTGTTTATGCCATACTAAAAACATAAAGATTGTCCAAATTTTACGGCTGTTATCCGCCTTTCCTGCCCTGTGATCATCCAGATACTTCACAATCTCCGCTGTTTTGAAGAATTCCTGGGCAGCCTGGGAAGTAAAAGCATCTTTCACAATATTATAATACTTGTCCTCTTTTAGCCAAATACGAATGGGCACGGGAAATCCTAACTTCTTCTTTTCTGCAACCATATCAGGCAAATAACGGTGTGCCGCCTGGCGCATGGCATACTTGGTATTTTCCTCATTCACCTTATACTTTGTTGGAACCGTACGGGCAACGTCAAATACCATACGATCCAAAAACGGTACACGTACCTCTAAAGAATGCGCCATACTCATTTTGTCTGCCTTCAGTAAAATATCCCCGATTAGCCAAAAATGAATATCAATATACTGCATTTTTGTTACATCATCTTGGTCTTTTACTTTATCATAAAAAGGCTTTGTCAGACGGGTATGATGATAATTTCCCGTGGGATTTTTCAAAATGCGTTCTCTTTCTTCTTCTGTCAGCATAAAAGCATTCCCAATAAAACGCTCTTGTAAGTCCTTACTTCCTCGAATCAGATAGTTTTTGCCTTTCATTTTTGGCAAACGCTTCGCAATTGCACCTAAGCCTTTGCGAATGGGTCTTGGTAAACAAGTTAAAGGGCGCAGATCATGGGGTTCTCGGTATATATTATATCCACCAAAAAACTCATCGGCTCCCTCTCCGCTTAGAGCAACCTTAACGTATTTTGCAGCTGTTTGGCTTACAAAATATAGAGCAATGGCAGAAGGGTCCGCCAAAGGCTCGTCCATATGATATTGAACCTTCCCTAACGTATCCCAGTATTCTTCCGTTGTAATCAGCTTGCTGTGATTTTCAATTCCGATTTTTTCCGATAATGCCTTGGCATAGTCAATTTCATTGTATTTTTCATAATCAAACCCTACGGTAAACGTCTTATCCCCATGGAAAGATGCGGCAACGTAGGAGCTGTCCACACCGCTGGAAAGAAAAGACCCTACCTCCACATCGCTTATTTTATGCTTCTTCACAGAATCCTGCATGGCAGCATCAATTTCTTCAATGAATTCATCCAAAGATTTGTTTTCCTCATTTTGAAATTTCGGTTCCCAATAACGCTTGATTTTTAGATCCCCGTTTTTAAAAGTAAAACAGTGAGAAGGCATTAAGCGAAACACACCCTTAAAAAAGGTTTCCGGTAAAACGCTGTATTGAAAAGTCAGGTAATTCTCCAAAGCCTCCTTGTTTACTTCCCTTTTAAAACCCGGATACTCCAAAATACTTTTGATTTCAGAGCCGTAAATCATCTGACCATCTTGTAATGCATAATAAAATGGCTTGATTCCAAAAAAGTCCCTTGCCCCAAAAAACGTCTGGTTTTTTGCATCCCAGATAACAAAAGTAAACATTCCACGAAGCTTGGGAAGCAAATCTTCACCGTATTCCTCATATCCATGCAAAAGAACTTCCGTATCGGAATTCGTGGCCATAACATGCCCTTTTGCTATTAAATCTTCTCTTAATTCCTGATAGTTATAAATTTCTCCGTTAAAGGTAATTACCATGTCCTTTGTTTCATTATAAATAGGCTGATGACCGCCCTCCAGATCTATGATGCTCAATCGGCGAAAGCCCATGGAAATACCATCATCAATGTAAGATCCACCGCTATCCGGCCCACGGTGAATAATTTTGTTTTTCATATTTTCCAAAATTTCTTCGGATGTGGCCAAACGGCCTGTAAACCCGCAAATCCCGCACATAATTTATTTCCTCCTAAAACGATAGGGTTATGATATAATTCAGGCTTAACTTTAGCACAAATTAGCAAAGAAAGCAATTCTAACCATTGTTTCTTCCAAACAGAAGAGAGAGGTAGCTGAGTCCCTCCAAGGAACCCTCGTTCCACATGTCCCATTGGAACATAAATGTCCAATTATCCTCAATGGTTCCCGGCTTATTCATACGGTATTCCTCTCCAAGACCCAAAACATCCTGTAGTGGAACAATTGCTGTTTGTGCAGGAGAAGAAAAAGCAAGACGAATCAAATCCCAATTTGGAGACGCACCAGTCACATTCATATATCGGCGAAAATGATCCTTTTCTTTTTCCGTGGCATTTTCATACCACCCCAGCGTGGTGTTGTTGTCATGGGTACCTGTATATACCACGGTATTGTTCTCATAGGAATGGGGTAAATAGGGGTGGTTCCTATCATCACCAAAGGCAAACTGCAAAATACGCATGCCCGGGAACCCTGTTTTTTCTCTAAGCCTGTGAACCTTCTCTGTAATAATCCCCAAATCTTCTGCAATCAGAGGTAATTTCCCCAATTCCTTTTCTAATTGATAAAACAGCTTCATCCCGGGCCCTTTTACCCATTGACCACTTCTGGCATCCTCCGCACCAAAAGGAATTTCCCAATAGGATTCAAAACCCCGAAAATGGTCTATTCTTAAAACATCCACATCCTCTAAGGCTTTGCGGATACGGGAAACCCACCATTGGTAGGAAGTCTTTTCGTGATAGTTCCATTGATAAAGGGGATTTCCCCATAACTGCCCCGTTTCGCTGAAATAATCCGGAGGAACCCCCGCCACCACCGTGGGGAATCCCAAGCTGTCCAGTTGAAAGGCTTTTTGGTTCGCCCAAACATCCCCACTATCATAGGAAACAAAAATGGGGGTATCTCCAATGATTTGAATTCCATTTTCGTTGGCATATTTTTTCAGTGCCTGCCACTGCTTCTGAAATACAAATTGTAAAAAATACTCCCAAAGTATTTCATCTTTTAATTTTGCCGCCCATTCCACTAATGCTTCAGGTCTTCGCTGTCTCAGCTCTTTTGGAAAGGAGCACCAGCATGCCGTATAAAAATAGCCTTTTCCTTTTTCCTCGGGCAAAAATTTCTTTGTCTCTTGAAGAAACTCCAATAATCCGCTCTCATCTTCTTTTCTTTTTTCCACCAGATATGCCTTCACCGCCATAAAAAGGGCATAATCTTCCAACCAATATTTATTTTTCATAAAAAAATCATCAAAATCCTCTATAGGCAATTGATGGCAAAACTCTGAAAACGCCCTTCGCAGCAAAGGAAATTTGATTTGCCTTGCCATCCCATAATCAGTCTTGACAAATAAAGCCTGCCTTGCCTGTTCCACTTCTTTTTCTAAAAGAAGCCCCTCTTCCGCCAATAAATCCAAGCTAATATAAAGTGGCTCTCCTGCAAATGCTGATGTACTTTGGTAAGGCGATCCACTGTCATCCACAGGACAAAAAGGTAAAATTTGCCATAACGTTTGCTTTGCCGCTACTAACTTCTCTATAAAACCGTAAGCATCCTTGCCAAAATCGCCAATACCAAAAAAAGAAGGAAGAGACGAAAGGGGCAAAAGAATTCCACTTTTTCTGCTTTTGAACAAGACAACAGCTCCTCTTCATTTCAAATTTAAAAATTTTATCTAAATATGTTTCCATAAAACTCCCATTTAAAATTACGCTTCTTTGGAAAAATGCTCATTTTCTTACAATATGCTGTTTCAAAAATTTCATACACAATCCTCCATTGTTTTTCCTTAAATCACAAAGCTTGAATGAAATACGATGGCGTTAGTTATATTTTTTAAGATACTAAGGTATATTTTAGCAGTTTTTCACTCTTCCAGCTATCCGCATTTATGCTAAAAATTCCCCATAATGCCAATGAAAACGAAGGATTTTTTTTTGTTTCCGTCAGACAATATTAGTGCAAAGATTTTTTGCACAAGGAGGGTATTTATTATGAAAAAGAGCGGTTTCATTGCAATGGTAGCAGTTATGATGCTTGCCTTTGGCGGCTGTGGCACATCTGCTAACAACTTAGGCGGTGCAACAGACGGTTATGGATATGGTTACAATAGCTATGGCTATAATAACTATGACAGCGACGGTGCTCCCTATGGCGGATATAGCACTGGAACCTATACCGGCAACGGCGCTGCATATTGGGACGGTTATGGTATCAATAGCGGAAGACCTTTAACGGATAATACCGTAGGAAATACTTTAACCAATGATGCAAGAGATTTAGGCAACGGTATTGTAGATGCAGGTAGAGACGTCAAAAACGGTGTAAAAAACACACTGGATAACAGCACCGCAACGGTTGCAAGCTAATTATAACCGGCATCGAAAGTTTTTTTCTTTCGATGCCATACATAGAAAAGGAATTTTTCGCCATACTAGGAAAAGAAAGGCGGTGACATCTCAGTGCAAAATAAGGGAAAACAAATAGCCATCGGTCTGATAACAGGTTTTGCAAACGGTCTTTTCGGTTCCGGCGGGGGAACCATAGTTGTACCCTCAATGGAACGCTTTCTCGATGTCGAGGAACATAAAGCCCATGCAACCGCAATCAGTATTATTCTGCCCCTATCCTTGCTTTCCCTTGCTATTTATTGCTGGAAAACAGATGTTCAATGGAGTATTGCCTTATGGGCATCTACCGGAGGCATTGCAGGGGGCATTGTCGGTGCAAAGCTGTTGAATAGAATCAGCGGTATTTGGTTACATCGAATTTTTGGGTTATTCATGATTACGGCTGCATTAAGGATGATTTTATGATTTGGGTTATTGTCATTGGTTTCTTCTCCGGCATTATCAGCGGTATGGGTATTGGTGGCGGAACCATACTGATTCCCGCTCTTATTTTAATTCTCGGCTCAGAACAACACCAAGCCCAAGGAATCAATTTAATTTATTTTATCCCTACAGCTGTTGTTGCTTTAATTACACATACAAAAAATAAAAATGTGTTATGGAAAACTGCAAAACCGTTAGCTTTATTCGGCCTTGCGGGCGCAGCAGCAGGTTCATTTTTAGCCGTTTCATTGGATGCCGATTTACTACGAAAAATATTTGGTGGTTTTCTTTTTTTGATGGGACTAAGCGAAGTTTTTAAAAAGAAAAAACAAGAGAGGATGGATTAACATGAACAAAGACGAATTTTCCAAATTAAAGCTAAAATTTATACAGGCAGATTTAAACGAAAAAATTGCAATTTATACCCAAACCCCGGGATTAACAAATCCCCAATATAAAGAACTGTTAAAGAACTACCCTTATGAAAAGTTAGATAAACTGGAATCAGCTCTTCAATAAAATTGTTGTAGCATGTTTTAAACAATAAATTTGCCAGCATCCTGCACAGCACCCTCCAAACCGGGTGCTGTTTATTGCTTATTTTCTTTTTTGGTTTGTTCTGCTATAATAATGCTAAGAAATGGAAAGAAAGGTGGCGATGGCTGTTGAATTTAGCAGAAGACTTGTATGTAGCAGAAAATATCAGCGATTTAGAAACAGTCGTGTATGCTCTAAAGCGAAATATTCCTATGCCTCGCCTATATTGCATCGTTTTTATTTCCCAAAAAAATCGGTATGAATTGATTTCTTCATGGCAATTATGTAAGGGAACATTCCAACCCAAAGAAGGTATCATCGTAGGCATTGCAAACGGGAAACGGGAAACCTATGATCTTATGGCGTTTATCTTAGAAGAAGCTGTAAAAGAAAAGAAAGATTTATTAAACCCAAGTAAATGGATAGAAGGGATCATGAATGACGTTGGTGTATAAAAGCCTTGGTTTTTTAACCGGACTGGCACTTATGGTTATTTTACTAATCAGTTCAACGGAGTATGTGGTATACTACATGGACGGTTACTTCGAAAAAGAGTATAATAAATATGAAGTAACAAAATCAATAAATATTGAAATGGATGATTTGCTCACGGTTACTCAAGAAATGATGGATTATTTAAAGGGTGATCGGGAAGATTTGGTTGTTTATACAAAAATCGGGAACGCAGAGAGAGAATTCTTCAATGCCAAAGAGAAAAAACATATGCTAGATGTTCAATCTTTATTTATCAAGGCAATGAAACTGCGTCTTGCTGCAATATTATGTACCGTATTTATTATGGCAATTCTATTATTTTTTAAAAAAGGCTCTGCACTGTTTCGTGGCATTCAATGGGGCATTGCCGTCTTTTTTGGTGGATTATTCCTTTTGTTTGTTGTGATGGTTCATGATTTCAATCGGTATTTCACCTTGTTTCATGAAGTTTTTTTCAGTAATGATGATTGGATCTTAAACATCAAAACGGATTTGTTAATTAACATTGTTCCCGAAGGCTTTTTTCGGGATACCGCCTTTTGGATTTTAGGCATTTTTGGCGCAAGTGCTCTCATTGTCTGGATTTTATCCTGGTTTTTGGCAAAACGAATGAAGACAGGGGAATGATATGTTAGGCATACTATTGGCTGTGTTAAAGTTCATAGGGATTTTGCTTTTGAGTATTCTTCTGCTGTTTATTTTAATCATTACAGTAGTTCTCATCAGCCCTTTGAAATATCAATTGGCGGGAGAAAAAAAGGATGAGCTAAAAGGTGATTTTGCTGCCCATTGGCTGTTTGGCTTGATTCGATTGCAAGGTAAATATATCTATGGAAATGAGCCACAAATCACCCTAAAAATACTATGGTTTACCCTCCTGGGAGAAAAAAAGAAAAAAAGACAGAAAAAAAGGAAAACGAAACCCAGCCCTCAGCCAATCAAAACAGGTGGCACAGTTGCTGCCAGAGAAAAAACAGCGGCTTCCAAAAAACAGGCCTCCGAAAGCATTTATATGGCTGAATCTATATCACCAAAAAAGGCAGAGGAAACACAGCAAACGCCTTCAAAGGAAAAAACAGAAAATCCTATTGCCAACGCGCGTATTTCAGAAGCCCTTCCTCCAAAACCAAAGGTACGGCGGGTAAAGCTTTCAGAAATTCAAGAAAAACCTATTGCTGTTCCTATAGAAAAGGAAGAGGACGCTTTCTTTACAGGTACAGACGAAGAGGAAGAAGGAGATTCCGAAAACACCTCAATGCTGGACAAGCTTCGTTTTTATAAAAACAAGTTCCAAGAAATAGAGGAGAAGCGGGAAATATTTCATGCAGCAAAAAAACTCCTAAAACGACTCATAAAAGGCATTTCTCCCAATCAGCTTATGTTAAAAGCTACCGTAGGGTTGGGTGAGCCCGACTACACAGGTTATCTCATGGGTCTGGTGGGTGTTTTAACGGCAAAATTCGGAAGAAACATTCGTGTCAAGGCTGATTTTACCCGCCTTGTGGCGGAGGATATAGAAATAAATATAAAGGGAAAGCTAGTGATGGGCTATTTTCTATATAGCCTTTCAGCATTTCTATTAAAGAAGCCTGTACGTAGAATTTTAATCAAACTTTGGAAAGGAAGAAAGCAGAATGGGTAAAGATTTCAAAGAATCGGTAGATGTACTTTTCAATAAAGTTGAAGATTTGGTTTCCACAAAAACCGTAGTAGGTGAGGCAATTGTCATTGGCGATTTAACCTTATTGCCCTTGATTGAAGTATCCGTTGGCGCAGGAGCCGGCGCAAAAGAAAACATAAATGCTGCAGGTGGTGTCGGCGCAAAAATCACCCCTTCTGCCGTGCTGGCAATCCAAAACGGAACTGTTCAAACCATTAATATTAAAAATCAGGATGCAGTCAGCAAATTAATAGATATGGCACCTGGTGTAGTAAATAAATTGAATTTTGGCGCAATTTTTGGAAACAGGGATAAAAAAGAACCCCAAGAGGATGTTAAATTTGAAGAGGAAGTAATTATAGAAAAATTTGAAAAATAATCTGTACTAAATGGATTTGAAGGGAGATGATTCCTTTGGAACTTCTCATTGAATTTTATGATAAGGACGTCTTAAAAAACATTGTAGCACCTTTGACTTTGCGGCCAAAGAAAGTGATTTATTTTTATGATATCGGCATGAATGATATGCTGGTTTTCACTGCGCTAAAAAAATGTCTGGAACGAAATATCCCGGATATCAAGCTGGAGTATTACCCCATTGATATCTCCTCTGTTGATCGGATATCCCGTCAAATCGGTAGAATTATTGACCGCAACAGTATCGAAAAATGTGCCTTGGATTTAACCGGAGGCAGTGAATTAATGCTCCTTGCAGGATATAAAGCAGGGAGTAAATTAAATATTCCTCTGTTGCATACGGATCTTGTGAATAAGCGGATCACCGATTTAGAAGACGATAGTTTGGTAGCAAAAACCGTGCCTTTGACCCTAGAAGACTTTGTGGATGCAAAAGGCGCTTGTTTTATGGGCGAGTCACATCGGCCGCCTTCTGAGGAACGTTTCCTGGCAATTAAGGAAATGGCACGCTTTTTGTTTAAACACCTTCATCAATGGAGATATACTTGCAGTTTTTTACAAACAGTTGCGGCAAGAACCCTGCCCCATGAGCTAATGATGGAAAGCAAATGGAACATACATATAAAAAACGGCAAGGCTGTTTATCCAGACCAAGAGATTTTGGAAATGTTTCAAACCTTAGGTTTTATCCAAAATCTATCCGTACATGGAGAGTATGTTCGATTTGCCTTTAACACAATTGAAGATAGACAGTATTGCATCAGCTTTGGCGTTTGGCTAGAGCTTTATGTATATATTTCAGCAAAAGAAACCGGCGTGTTTCATGATGCAAAACTAGGCACAATGATAGATTGGGACGCTTATGACAATATTACCGTTGCGGGAAATGAGATAGATGTCATTTTAATGGACGACTCCCTGCCCGTGTTCATTTCCTGTAAATTACGAGATGCAGATACTGCGGCACTAAACGAACTTTTGATTGCAAAAAAACGTTTAGGTGGCTGGTTTTCAAAAGGTATTATCGTAACCTACAGCAAGGAAAAGAAAATCCATACAGGAACCTATAAACGTGCTCAAGAACTTGGCCTGGAACTTTTAGATGCCACAGATATCATGGCTGACGACTTCGGACAAAGATTGGTAAAAGCCATACGAGAGCATGACCTAGTAAATTTGAAATGGAAAAAGATCTAGATAACAGGGAGGAACAAAATGGCAAAAAGAAACAGCCGTAATACAAAAAACAAAATCATTACGGCGGCATGGAAGCTGTTTTATGAGCAAGGTTATGACGATACAACCATTGAAGAAATTGTGGAAGCATCCGGAACTTCAAAAGGGTCCTTTTACCATTATTTTGGTGGAAAAGACGCCCTCTTAGGCACCCTTGCCGATCTGTTTGATAATAAGTATCAGGAATTGATACCCCAATTAGATGACAACCTAGATAGCTTTGATAAGCTCATGTTTTTAAATCAAGAACTGTTTCTCATGATTGATAACAGTATCTCAATGGATTTGATAGCCAGATTATACTCCACACAACTTGTTACCAGTGGGCAAAAGCTTCTCTTGGATCATAATCGGATATATTATAAAATATTACGTCAAATTACCGCAGAGGGACAGCAAAAAGGAGATTTGCGCTCTGACATCTCAGTAAATGAATTTGTAAAAGCATACGCTTTGTGTGAACGGGCATTAATTTATGATTGGTGTGTCTGTAATGGGGAATACTCCCTTTGTCAGTATGCCAAACAAATCATACCTCTTTTTTTAGCAGGATTTCGTACAAAGAAGTCGAATTATATCGAATAATATTTTTAGAACAAAAAAAATATAAAATATCGTCTAGTTGAAACTCCTTGATTTATTAGGTTTTTTGTCTATTTTTCTATATTTAGTATAGTATGTATTCTATACTTTATTCTGCATTTTAGTCTTATCCATAGTATGTTATAATCATTTATACTGACTAGAGTCTTTCTGAAAACTCATTCTCCGATATTTGTAATCATTTTCTGCTAAGCAAAGAACATTGGATGGTCAATACCTAGGCTTAGCAGATAATTTTGTGTTCACAGACATAAGTCTGAAGTTTTGAGAAAAACTCTAGAAATGAATAGAGAAGGGATTTGAAATTATGACATCAGAACAAATATGTATCATGATTGCCATTACTGTTTATTTAATAGGCATGGTAGCTATTGGTATTTATTGGTCCAAAAAGAACGAAAACGTAGGGGATTTTTATCTGGGCGGCAGAAAACTCGGCCCCTTTGTTACAGCTATGAGTGCAGAAGCCTCTGATATGAGCAGTTGGCTTTTAATGGGTTTGCCCGGTGTGGCGTATCTTTCCGGTATTGCTGATCCAACTTGGACAGCAATCGGTTTAGCATTAGGTACCTATTTTAACTGGTTACTGGTGGCAAAACGTATCCGTATTTATTCCCACGAAGCGCAAAATTCCATTACCCTTCCGGACTTCTTTTCCCGAAGATATAGAGATGAAAAAAATATTTTAATGTGCATTGCAGCAGTGGTAATCATTATTTTCTTTATCCCTTATACAGCATCTGGTTTTGCTGCTTGTGGAAAACTGTTTAGCAGCCTATTTGGTATTGATTATCAAACAGCCATGATTATCAGTGCCATCGTTATCGTAGGTTATACCGCAACCGGCGGCTTCTCCGCCGCCAGTACAACAGATTTCATTCAGAGTATCGTCATGACAATTGCTTTATTTGTTGTAGTGATCTTTGGCGTCCACGTTGCAGGGGGATTAGATATCGTCATGGAAAACGCAAGGGCATTGCCTGGCTATTTAAGCATGATAAAAATGTATGTTATCTCCAGCAACTCTGAGACCCCTTATGGTTTTTTAACTATTTGTTCCACAGCTGCTTGGGGATTAGGCTATTTTGGTATGCCCCATGTTTTATTACGCTTTATGGCAATCGAAGATAAGGAAAAATTAGCCCTTTCTCGGAGAATTGCAACGACTTGGGTGGTAATTTCCATGATAGTTGCTGTCTTTATCGGCGTTGTTGGATATAGCATGTCAAAGGTTGGTGCCATTCCCGTTTTAGAGGGTTCTGCTTCTGAAACAATTATCGTCCAAATTGCAAACCTATTGAGTCAAAACGGTATTGCAGTGGCTTTTCTTGCAGGTATCATTTTAGCAGGTATTCTGGCAGCAACCATGTCCACGTCGGATTCTCAGCTTTTAGCAGCTTCCTCCAGCGTGTCCCACAACCTGCTGCAAACTTTCTTCGGCATCAAAATGTCTGAGAAAAAAGCAATGACTGTGGCAAGATGTTCCGTTATCATTATCTCCATCATTGCAGCATTTATTGCAAGAGATCCCAGCAGCTCTGTCTTTGGTATTGTATCCTTTGCATGGGCAGGTTTTGGTGCTGCATTCGGTCCCGTTGTACTGACTGCATTATTCTGGAGACGCTCCAATAAGTACGGTGCCTTGGCAGGGATGATTGCCGGGGGCTCCATGGTCTTTATCTGGAAATACCTCATAAGACCAATGGGTGGTGCTTGGAATATTTATGAATTATTGCCCGCATTTTTAATTTCCATGGCAGCTATCATCATTGTAAGCCTTTTGACAAAAGCACCGGAAAAAGAAATCACTGATGAATTCGATCGTGTTAAAGCAATCTATTTATCCAGCAAAAAAAAATTAAGCTAAATTACGTTTATAAAAAACCCATCCACGCGTCAAACGCGTGGTTGTCCTTTGACGGGCATAGCCCTATGTTCTTCGCATATGCGTAAACGCATAAAATAGGTCTGCCAACTGCGTGTCTGTTACCTGCTGCCCTTAAAAGGGCTTGTATCTGAGATGCGCAGTTGCTCTCCTATCTCATCTTCTTTCAGTTGATTCGTTATATATTCTGCTATCCTTCCTGCATTTTTCCCTGCTGTATCTACATAATATCCCTTACACCAGAATTCACGATTTCTATACTTGTATTTCAGCTCTCCGAACTGTTCATACATCATCGTACTGCTCTTACCTTTTAAATACCCCATAAAACTTGATATAGCCATCTTTGGTGGTATCTCCACCAACATATGTACATGGTCTGGACATACCTCTGCTTTTATTATTTTCACACCTTTCCATTCACATAACTGCCTTAATATTTTTCCCATTGCTTTTCTTTTTTCATAGTAAAATACTTTTCTCCTATATTTGGGCGCAAACACAATATGATATTTGCAATTCCATCTTGTGTGCGATAAACTATTTATGTCGCTTAGACTCACTTTAAAAACTCCCTTCGCTTTTTTGCAGTTGGCAGACCGCAATTTAT
>NZ_DAOUQB010000045.1 GCF_030625865.1 Anaerotignum sp.
AAGTATATTGTTCGCCGTAGAAACGGCTAATAGATCGGAATGTGTGAGGGCAGTAGCCTAAATACAAAAACACGAAACAAGGAGGATTAAAACATGAGCAGATCACTCAAAAAGGGACCTTTCGCTGATGACCATCTGTTAAAGAAGATTGATGCTATGAATGCAGCGGGCGAAAAGAACGTAATCAAAACTTGGTCTCGTCGTTCTACAATTTATCCCGATATGATCGGTCATACAATCGCAGTTTACGACGGCAGAAAACATGTGCCTGTATATATTACTGAAGATATGGTAGGCCACAAACTTGGTGAATTTGCATTGACAAGAAGCTACAGAGGTCATGGCAAAGACGCAGAAAAGAAATCAAGAGTTCGCTAATATCCTGATAACGAAAGGAGGTTTCGTTCATGGCAAAAGGTCATAGAAGCCAAATTAAAAAAGAAAGAAACATTGCAACGAAAGAGAGAAGACCCCATGCATCTGCAAAGTATGTTGGCATCCCTGCCACAAAAGCGAAGATCGTTTTGGATCAGATCAAAGGCAAGGATGTTGTTACTGCAGCGGCAATGTTAAATTATTCCCCAAGATATGCTTCTGATATCATTGCAAAGGTTTTAAAATCTGCAATGGCTAATGCAGAAAACAACTTGGGTATGGACGTAAACAAATTGTATGTGGAAGAGGTATGTGCTGATCAGGGCCCCACAATGAAAAGAATCCGCCCTAGAGCGCAAGGCAGAGCATATCGGATCCTGAAGAGATCCTGCCATATTTCCATCATTCTCAATGAGAGATAAGGAGGTACGAAATGGGACAGAAAGTAAATCCGCATGGATTAAGAGTCGGTATCATTAAAGATTGGGATACCAAATGGTACGCAGAGAAAGAATTCGCTGATTACCTGGTAGAAGACGTAGAAATCAGAAAATTTATCAAAAAGAAATTATATACTTCCGGTATTTCTAAAATTGCTATTGAAAGAACAGCCGGCAGACTGAAAATTACAGTACACACAGCAAAGCCCGGTATTGTTATCGGTAAGAATGGTCAGGCAATTGAAGAATTGAAGAATGAAATTCAGAAATTGACAACACAAAAAGTTGCTGTAAACATTGAAGAAATCAGAAAGCCTGAATTGGATGCACAGCTTGTAGCTGAAAACATCGCATTGCAGTTGGAAAACCGTGTAACATTCCGTCGTGCTATGAAGCAGTCAATGGGCAGAACTATGAAGTTCGGCGCAAAAGGTATCAAAACATCTGTTAGCGGACGTTTGGGCGGCGCTGATATGGCTCGTACAGAAAGCTATCATGATGGTACCATTCCTCTTCAGACACTGCGTGCAGATATTGACTACGGTTTTGCAGAAGCTGATACAACCTATGGCAAACTGGGTGTAAAGGTATGGATCTACAAAGGTGAGGTACTTCCTGTAAAAGCAGCGAAAAAGGAAGGAGGCGCTAAGTAATTATGTTAATGCCTAAAAGAGTGAAATATCGTAAGCAGCAAAGAGGCTCCATGAAGGGCAGAGCCCGCAGAGGCAATAAAGTAACATATGGTGAATTCGGTATTATGGCTATGGAGCCAAGCTGGATTACCTCTAACCAGATTGAAGCAGCTCGTATTGCTATGACAAGACATATTAAACGTGGTGGTGACGTTTGGATTAAGGTATTCCCCGATAAACCCGTATCCGCAAAGCCTATCGGTACACGTATGGGTTCCGGTAAAGGCGCGCCTGAATACTGGGTAGCAGTAGTTAAACCAGGCAGAGTAATGTTTGAAATTGGCGGCATTGCAGAAGAAACAGCAAGAGAAGCGTTGAGACTGGCTATTCACAAGCTTCCTATCAAATGTAAAATTGTTTCCAAGGCAGAGGCGGCAGAAATGGCAGGTGATCAGCAGTGAAAACAAAAGGTTATGTAAATGAATTGACAGGTAAGACTGCAGATGAATTACAGAGGGACCTTGTTTCTGCTAAAAAAGAATTATTCAACCTGAGATTCCAGAACGCAACTAACCAGTTGGATAATACAGCAAGAATCAAGGAAGTTCGTAAGAACATTGCAAGAATCCAGACAGTGATTACACAGAATGCTAGAACAGCGAAATAATAATCCGGTCTAATGAAAGGAGGAACTCTTTGTGGAAGAAAGAAATCTTCGTAAAACCAGAATTGGTAAGGTAGTCAGCGACAAAATGGACAAGACAATTGTTGTAGCTGTGGAAGATAAAGTAAAACATCCTTTGTATGGTAAAATTATAAATAGAACTTATAAGCTCAAAGCCCATGATGAGAACAACGAATGTGGCATTGGCGACCGCGTAAAGGTTATGGAAACCAGACCTTTGTCTAAGGACAAGAGATGGAGACTCGTAAGCATCATCGAAAAAGCAAAATAATCCTTTTTGGAGAGGAGGCAATCACATGGTTCAACAGGAAACCAGACTAAAAGTAGCAGATAATTCCGGAGCGAAAGAACTCCTTTGCATTAGAGTACTGGGTGGCTCTACAAGAAGATACGCTGGCGTTGGTGACATCATTGTTGCTACTGTTAAAGACGCAACACCCGGTGGCGTTGTAAAGAAGGGCGATGTCGTTAAGGCTGTTGTGGTTAGAACAGTGCACTCTGTAGGCAGAGCAGATGGCAGCTATATTAAATTTGACGAAAATGCAGCGGTTATCATTAAAGACGATAAAAACCCCAGAGGTACACGTATTTTTGGACCCGTTGCTAGAGAGCTGAGAGAGAAGCAGTTCATGAAGATTCTTTCTCTGGCACCTGAAGTATTATAAGGAGGTGTGCTAGGTGGCTAACTTGAAATTGAAAAGCGGCGATAAAGTCGTAGTAATTAGTGGTAAAGATAAAGGCAAACAAGGCAAGATTCTTAAGGTTGACAAAAAGAGCAACCGCGTTGTTGTAGAAGGCGTTAACATGATCTTTAGACATACAAAACCCAATGCAAATAATCAGCAGGGTGGTATTATCAAGAGAGAAGGCTTTATTGACGCTTCTAACGTTATGTATTTGCATAATGGCAAAGCAACTCGTCTTGGTGCTATGATTAAAGACGGCAAAAAAGTTAGAATTGCAAAAAAGACAGGCGAAGTTATCGACTGATCCTTGGAAAGGAGGTAAACAATGAGCAGATTAAGAGATTTTTATGAAGCAGAGATTATTCCTGAAATGATGAAGAAGTTTTCATATACAAATAAGCTGGCTGTGCCTAAGTTGGAAAAAATCATCCTGAATATGGGTGTTGGCGAAGCAAAAGAAAATGCGAAAGTTTTAGATGGCGCTGTAAAAGATATGACCATTATTTCTGGTCAGAAGCCCATCGTTACAAAGGCTAAAAAGTCTATCGCTGCTTTCAAGCTTCGTGAAGGTATGAACATTGGTTGCAAGGCAACATTGAGAGGCGGCAGAATGTACGAGTTCGCTGACAGATTGATCAACATTGCTCTCCCTCGTGTACGTGACTTCCGTGGCGTAAAGGCAAACAGCTTTGATGGTAGAGGTAACTATACAATGGGTATCAAAGAACAGCTGATTTTCCCTGAAATCGAATATGATAAAGTTGACAAAATCAGAGGTTTGGACATTGTATTTGTTACAACAGCAAAGACAGATGAAGAAGCAAGAGAATTGCTTAGATTGTTTGGTATGCCATTCGCAAAATAAAAGGGAGGGACAAAAATGGCTAAAAGATCTATGGTGGTAAAGCAGCAGAGAACGCCAAAGTTCTCAACTAGAGCTTATACACGCTGCAGAGTATGTGGCAGACCCCACTCTGTGCTTAAAAAATATGGAATTTGCCGTATTTGCTTCCGTGAATTGGCGTACAAAGGCCAGATTCCCGGCGTAAAGAAAGCAAGCTGGTAAACAGAAAGGAGGAATTCATAATGTCAATGAGCGACCCTATCGCAGATATGCTGACAAGAATCAGAAACGGTAACACAGCAAAACACGATACAGTAGATGTTCCTTCTTCCAAGATGAAGAAATCAATTGCGGACATTTTGACAACAGAAGGTTATGTAAAAGGCTATGAAGTAATCGAAGATGGCGTTAAAACCACACTTCGTGTGAGCTTGAAATATGGTGCAGACAAAAATGAAAAGGTTATCACAGGTTTGAAGAGAATTTCCAAACCAGGCCTTAGAGTTTTTGCCGGCAAAGATGAACTGCCTAAGGTTTTGGGCGGATTGGGTATTGCAATTATTTCTACAAGCCAAGGCTTGATGACAGACAAAGATGCAAGAAAAGTTGGCGTAGGCGGCGAAGTTATTGCTTTTGTTTGGTAATAAAACTAGAGAAAAATAGGAGGTGCAGACCATGTCAAGAATTGGTAAACTCCCTGTTGCAGTTCCTGCCGGTGTGGAAATTAAAATCGGTGAAGGAAACTTAATGACAGTGAAGGGGCCCATGGGTACGCTGGAAAGAAAATTATCCCCTGACATGCATATCGCAATGGAAGACGGTCAGATTGTTGTTACAAGACCCAGCGATCTGAAAAAACATAAAGCATTACACGGCTTAACAAGAACTTTGATCTTCAATATGGTAGTTGGTGTAACACAGGGTTATGCAAAAACTTTGGAAATCAACGGTGTTGGTTACAGAGCTGCAAAATCCGGTAAAAAGTTAACACTTACTCTGGGATATTCTCATCCCGTTGAAATGCAGGATCCTGAAGGCATTGAAACAACTGTTGAAGGTACAAACAAAATTATTGTAAAGGGTATTGATAAAGAAAAAGTTGGACAGTTTGCAGCTGAAATCAGAACAAAACGTCCCCCTGAACCTTATAAAGGTAAAGGTATCAAATACTCTGACGAACGTATTAGACGTAAAGTTGGTAAGACCGGTAAGAAATAATCAACGTCAAGTAGCTTGATCTATTTATATCGGAAAATGACTAATTTTGAGAAACGGAGTGAAATACTATGATTAGAAAGCCATCTCGTGCAGCGGCTCGTGTGAAAAGACACTATAGAATCCGCAATCATGTGAAGGGGATTGCTCAGAGACCTAGATTGGCTGTGTTCAGATCCAACAAGCATATGTACGCACAGATTATTGATGACGTTACACATCACACACTGGTTGCAGCTTCCACTATGGAATCTGAAGTGGCAAGCAAAGTAGAATTTACTTCCACTGTTGCTGCAGCAGCTGTTGTAGGTGAAGTAATCGCTAAAAGAGCAGTTGAAAAAGGCATTACTGAAGTTGTTTTCGACAGAGGCGGTTTCATTTACCAGGGTAAAGTGAAAGCTTTGGCGGATGCAGCAAGAGAAGCCGGATTAACATTCTAAGGCAAGGAGGTAAGTGAGTTGAAAAGAATCGATCCAAGCACTTTAGATCTGAAAGATAAAGTAGTTACTATCAACCGTGTAACTAAGGTTGTTAAAGGTGGTCGTACATTCAGATTTGCAGCTCTGGTTGTAGTTGGCGATGGCAATGGTCACGTTGGCTGCGGTATGGGCAAGGCGTCTGAAATTCCTGATGCGATCCGCAAGGGTAAAGAAGATGCAATGAAAAACATCATCAAAGTTGAAAGAAACGACGTTGACAGCATCTACCATGAAGTGAAGGGTGTATTTGGCAGCGCAGGCGTATTATTGATGCCAGCTGCAGAAGGTACTGGCGTTATCGCTGGCGGTCCCGCTCGTGCGGTACTGGAACTGGCAGGTATTCGCAATATCAGAACAAAATCCTTGGGTTCCAACAATAAGCGCAACGTTGTAAGCGCAACAATCGAAGGTCTGTCCAGAGCGACTACACCAGAGGCTGTTGCAAAATTGCGTGGCATAACTGTAGAAGAACTCTTAGGTTAAGGAGGAATTGACAGTGGCTGAAATTAAAATCACATTAGTGAAATCTACAATCGGAGCAGTTCCGAAACATAAAAAAACAGTTCAGGCTTTGGGACTGAAAAAGACAAACAGCAGTGTCGTTCAGCAGGACAATGCGGCTATCAGAGGTATGATCCATCAGATTAGCCACCTTGTAAAAGTTGAAGAAATTTGATTTAAGGAGGTGCCAAAATGAACTTATGCGATTTGAGACCTGCAGAAGGCTCCAAAGAAAAAAATTGGAGACGCGGCAGAGGTCATGCAACAGGTAACGGAAAGACAGCAGGCAGAGGCCACAAGGGTCAAGGCCAGCGTTCCGGTTCCGGCGGTAAGTGCGGTTTTGAAGGTGGTCAGATGCCTTTATACAGAAGACTTCCTAAAAGAGGCTTCACTTGTAGAAATAGCAAAGAAATCGTTGCAATTAATGTTAATATGTTAAACGTTTTTGAAAACGATACAGTAGTTGATATCGATGCTTTAAAAGCCGTTGGTTTAATCAGCAACCCAAGAGATGGTGTTAAGATTCTCGGTGAGGGTGAGTTGGAAAGAAAGCTTACAATAAAAGTAAACCAGTTTAGTAAAACTGCACTTGAAAAGATTGAAGCAGCCGGCGGAAAAGCAGAGGTGATTTAATTGTTCAAGATTTTCGTTAATTCCTGGAAAACGAAAGAAATTAGAAACAAAATACTGTATACTTTAATGATTTTTGCAATTGTTAGATTAGGTACATTAATCGCTTTGCCCGGCATCGATGCTGCAAGTGTAATTGCGGCAAGAGGTGCAACCGGCATTGGTACACTGTATAGTGTAATTGCCGGTGGTGCAAATTCCGGATGGTCCCTATTTGCAATGGGTATCGGTCCGTATATTAATGCATCCATTATCATGCAGTTGTTAACGATTGCTATTCCAAAGTTTGAACAGCTTTCAAAAGAAGGCCCTGAAGGACGTAAAAAGTTACAGTCTTACAGCAGATATTTGACAGTTGTGTTGGCGCTGATCCAGGGTGCGGGTCTCACATATACCTACCAGAATATGTTTGTGACCAATAGTCCGCTGATTTATTTAACTTCAGTAATTTGTTTGGTTTGTGGTTCTACATTTGTAATGTGGTTGGCTGAACAGATTACAGCACAAGGTGTTGGTAATGGTTCTTCTTTAATCATTTTTATCAACATCGTGTCTAATCTGCCTCAGGGTGTTGCCAGTTTGTATTATACAATTTCCGGTTCCGGCACGGCTGGTATTGCGAAAGTTGTAGCAATTTTGGTAGTTTTGCTTGTTGTATTAGCCTTTATCGTTTGTGTGAACATTGGGGAAAGACGCCTGCCTGTGCAGTATTCTTCTAAAATGTCGGGACACAAGCATATGAATGGAAATAGTACAACGATGCCTATTAAGGTTAATGTTGCAGGTGTAATTTCAATTATCTTTGCAATTTCATTGTTGCAGTTCCCCCAGCAAATTGGTAACTTCGTTGCCAATAAAGGACCTGTATTTACAAAGATTATTGAAATTCTTAATATGACACATCCTATAGGTGCATGTTTATATGTAGTGCTTATTATATTTTTCACCTTTTTCTATACTTCCATTGTGATGAATCCCAATGAAATCGCAATGAATATGAAGAAGAACGGTGGATTTATCCCTGGTATTAGACCGGGACAGCCTACAAGTGCCTATATTACAAGAGTGTTAAACAGAGTCACTATGGTTGGTGCGATTTGCTACGCAATTTTGGCTATGGTGCCAGTTGCTTTGCAATGGATATTCAAAATTAATGTGGGCTTTGGTGGTACAACACTGATCATCGTTGTTGGTGTTGCTTTGGATATCGTAAAGGCATTGGAAAGCCAATTGCTGATGCGACACTACAAAGGCTTTTTGAGTGAATAACCTTGACCTGCTGGGAAATGCTTACGCATTTCCCCATGGTTGAGTGGGGAGTTCTAAAAAGAGAAGGGCTATCTGAAGAAAAGAGGTAATGATTGTTATGAAATTGGTTCTCATTGGTGCGCCCGCGGCAGGAAAAGGTACACAGGCTGCACGTTTGGTAAAGCATTACGGCATTGCTCATATTTCTACGGGCGATATGCTGAGAGAAGAAGTTGCAAAGGGAACAGAGCTGGGAATTCAGGCGAAAAGCATTATGGCGTCTGGCGGTTTGGTTTCCGATGAATTAATCATTGCAATTGTAAAAGAGAGAATTCAAAAGGATGACTGTAAGAACGGTTTTATTTTGGATGGTTTCCCTCGTACAGTAGTTCAGGCTGAAAAGCTTGATGAGATGGTAGCTCTGGATAAGGTTGTATATATTAATGCACCCGATGAGGTAATGTTAGCTAGACTGACAGCAAGAGAAACTTGCCCTAAATGTGGTGCAACTTATAATAAATTGTTTTTACCTGCAAAGGTTGCCGGCGTTTGTGATGTTTGTGGTGAAGGTTTGACACAGCGCAAAGATGATACAACAGAAGCAGGCCTTGCAAGAATAAAAACATTCCATGAACAAAGCGAGCCTTTGGTTGCTTTTTATGATAATAAAGGCATCTTAATCAAAGTGGATGGTACAAAGCCCATTGATGATATTACAAAGGCTATCGTAGAAGGTCTGGAGAAATAATATGTCTATCACGATCAAAACAGAAAATCAGATTGGTAAAATGCGTAGGGCAGGCCAGCTTTTAGCAAGAACAGAAGCACTGATTGCGAAAGCGGTTGCACCGGGTGTAACGACTGCATATCTGGATCAGCTGGCGGAAGACTATATTCGCAGCCATGGGGCAATTCCTTCTTTTAAAGGTTACGGCGGATTTCCTGGAACATTATGTACTTCGGTAAATGAAGAAGTTGTGCATGGAATTCCCGGTAAGCGAATATTAAAAGAAGGGGACATCTTGAGTGTTGATATGGGGTGCATCCTAGACGGCTATCACGCAGATATGGCAAGGACTTATGCAGTTGGTGAAATTTCTGCGGAGGCGAAAAAATTAATTGAGGTTACAAAACAAAGCTTTTTTGAAGGCATAAATTTTGCAAAAGAAGGCAATCATCTCAATGATATAGGTTCGGCTATTCAAAAATACGTAGAAAAAAATGGATTTTCCGTTGTTCGTGCTTATGTAGGACATGGAATCGGTACGAAAATGCATGAACCGCCGGAGATTCCCAACTATAAAGCGTTAACCAGGGGGATTTGCTTGCAAAAAGGAATGACTTTTGCAATTGAACCTATGGTGAATGTGGGAGACTGCAACGTTCGGGTCTTAAAAGATGGGTGGACTGCAGTTACCAGGGATGGCAAATATTCGGCACATTATGAAAATACCATACTGATTACAGATGATGTACCCGAGATTCTTACGTTACCACGATAGACAAAGAAAGATTGAGGTGATTGCGTTGGAATATCAAGTCGGGCAAATCGTTTATTCTAAAGACGGACACGACAAGGGTGAAACAATGATGGTTTTTTCTGTTGAAGATGGGTATTTAAATCTGATCAATGGGAAAACGCGAAAGCTTGCAAAGCCCAAGCGTAAAAAAATCATTCATGTACAGCCCACAAACTATGTGGACGCAGTTATAGCCGAAAAATTGACGGAGAATGAATATATTCAAGACTCGGACATCAGAAAGGCTATAAAAATGTATCAAGTAAAAGCAGTAGACTGTTAAGGAGGTTCTTGGCTTGTCAAAAGATGACGTAATTGAAGTAGAAGGAACCGTACTGGAAAAATTACCGAATGCCATGTTTCAGGTGGAGTTGGAAAATGGCCATCAGATTCTGGCACATATTTCCGGAAAATTGCGCATGAACTTTATCCGTATTTTGCCGGGTGATAAAGTATTAGTTGAAATGTCTCCCTATGATCTGACCAAGGGCAGAATCATTTGGAGAGCGAAATAAGGAAGGAGCGATCACAATGAAGGTAAGACCATCTGTAAAACCTATGTGTGAAAAATGCAGAATTATTAAAAGAAAAGGTCGTGTAATGGTCATTTGTGAAAATCCCAAGCATAAACAGAAACAAGGCTGATATATATTATATGACTAATCGAAAAGGGAGTACCTTTAAGAGTCGTTTGATAAATCCGTCAATATGCCGGGAGGAGCATACAGTTAATAGCAGAGGCAGCGTGCAGGCTGACGGCTGCTCACTCTGTTTGTAATGCCCAACGGGTGTAAATTTATTTATGCGAAAAACTAACATGAATCGATAAATTGATGAAAATTATAGGAGGTGCAAGATATACATGGCACGTATTGCTGGTGTAGACTTACCAAGAGAAAAGCGCGTTGAAGTTGGTCTGACTTATGTTTATGGCATTGGTCATCCTAGTGCAGTTCGTATTCTGAACGAAGCTGGTGTAGATCTTAATACAAGAGTAAGAGACTTAACTGATGATGAAGTAGCTAGAATCCGTGACGTTATTGACAAATCTCAGAGGGTTGAAGGTGACCTGAGAAGAGAAGTTGCTTTAAATATCAAACGTCTGATTGAAATCGGCTGTTACAGAGGCATTCGCCACAGAAAAGGCTTGCCTGTAAGAGGACAGAAAACAAAAACAAACGCAAGAACAAGAAAAGGTCCTAGAAAGACCGTTGCGAATAAGAAGAAATAATTGATTTCAAAGGAGGTTTGAATAATGGCTAAAAAAACTGTGAAAAAGACAACAACTCGCAGACGCCGTGATAAAAGAAAAGTAGAACGTGGCCAGGCTCACATTCAGTCTACTTTTAACAATACAATCGTTACAATCACTGATGCTGTTGGCAATGCGCTTTCTTGGGCAAGTGCAGGTCAGTTGGGCTTCAGAGGTTCCAAAAAATCCACACCTTATGCAGCACAGATGGCAGCAGATACAGCTGCAAAGGCTGCTTCTGACTACGGTCTGAAGACGATTGAAGTTTTTGTAAAGGGTCCCGGTTCCGGCCGTGAAGCTGCAATCCGTGCATTGCAGGCTGCTGGTTTGGATGTTACAATGATTAAAGATGTAACGCCCGTTCCTCATAATGGCTGTAGACCACCTAAACGCAGAAGAGTATAATCATCAGGAGGTGTAGATAAATGGCAAGAGATAGAGTACCCGTACTGAAGAGATGTAGATCTTTGAACTTGGATCCCATCTACCTTGGTATTGATAAAAAATCTAAAAAGCAAAACTTGAGAGCAAACAGAAAAATGAGCGAATATGGCCTTCAGATGAGAGAAAAGCAAAAAGCAAAATTCATCTATGGCGTTTTGGAAAAACAGTTCAGAGGCTATTATGCTCAGGCTGAAAAAATTGCAAAAAAAGAAGGTATTCCCGGTGAAAACCTGCTTATGCTGTTGGAAATGAGACTGGATAACGTAATGTACCGTCTTGGCTACGGCAGAACAAGAAAAGAAGCAAGACAGATTGTTCGTCACAAACATGTTACTGTAAACGGTAAACCCGTTGATATTCCTTCCTATCAGGTTAAGGTTGGCGACATGATTGAAGTAAAAGAAAAATATAAGGCCATTCAGAGATATAAAGACGTTTTGGCTACTACAGATGGCAGAATCGTTCCCGAATGGTTGTCCGCTAACCATGATGCGTTAAGCGGCACAATTTTGGCAAAACCCACAAGAGCACAGATTGACGTTCCTGTTGAAGAAACATTTATCGTCGAATTGTACTCCAAATAATCTGAAACGGTTGTGCAAAAAAGTCAATCAAAAAGCTGTGGGGCAAAATGTCCTGCAGCACCTTAATATAAAAAAGGGAGGTTTGAATGAGTGTTTGAATTTGAGAAACCTCGCATTGAGATTGCTGAGATGGCACCGGACGGAACTTATGGCAAGTTCGTGGTAGAGCCTTTGGAAAGAGGCTATGGCACAACATTGGGGAATTCCCTTAGAAGAATTTTACTTTCTTCTCTTCCTGGGGCAGCTGTCAGCAATGTAAAAATCGATGGCGTACTTCATGAGTTTAGTGTGATTCCCGGCGTAAAAGAGGATGTTACAGAAATTATCTTGAACCTAAAGGGACTTGCGATTAAAAACACCAGTGAAGGCAATGAACCCAAAATTGCGTATATTGACGTTGAGGGTGAAGGGGAAGTGAAAGGATCTGATATTAAAGCAGACAGTGATATTGAGATATTAAATCCCGATCATCACATCGCAACACTTTCCGGCGGCGCTGGCAGCAAGCTTTATATGGAGATTACCATCAACAAAGGACGTGGCTATATTGGTGCGGACAAAAATAAAAAAGATGACCAACCCATTGGCATGCTTCCTGTTGACAGCATTTTCACACCCGTTACCAGAGTAAATTTCCTTGTGGAAAATACTCGTGTAGGTCAGATCACCGACTATGACAAATTGTCCTTGGAAGTGTGGACCAACGGAACCATCGCACCTGATGACGCAGTTAGCTATGGTGCGAAGATTTTGAATGAGCATCTGAACCTGTTTATTGATCTTTCCGATAATGCAAAGGATGCTTCTATTATGGTTGAGAAAGAAGAAGGCAAGAAGGAGAAAGTTCTTGAAATGAGCATTGAAGAGCTGGATCTTTCTGTTCGTTCTTACAACTGCTTGAAGAGAGCAGGCATTAACACAGTGGAAGACTTAGCAAACAAAACGGAAGATGAAATGATGAAGGTTAGAAATCTGGGACGCAAGTCTTTGGAAGAAGTATTGAACAAAATGGCAGAGCTTGGTTTGGCGTTAAGACCTAGCGACGAATAAATCTTTGCCTGTTACTATTATTTACCCTAGGATTACGCCCTCACATAAGCCCGATGAGCAGTGAAGGCGGGCACTATCTTACGGGGATCAACAAGGAGGATACGAACCATGCATGCATCCGGTTATAGAAAACTTGGTAAAACAACACCTCAGAGAAAGGCTTTGTTAAGAAACCAAGTAACAAATTTGCTGTATCACGGCAAAATTAAAACAACAGAAACAAGAGCGAAAGAAGTAAGAAGAATCGCTGAAAAACTGATTACACTTGCTGTAAAAGAAAAAGACAACTTTGATGAAGTAGAAGTAACCGCAAAGGTAGCTAAGAAAGATGCTAGTGGTAAGCGTGTGAAAGAAGTTGTAAATGGCAAGAAAGTAACTGTTTATGATGAAGTTAAGAAAACAGTAAAGAAGGATAAACCTTCCAGACTTGCAGCTAGACGTCAGATGTTAGCTTATCTTTACCCTGTAACCGAAGTTCCTGCTGATGGTAAGAAAGTTAGAACCATGAGCAACAAGGTAGACATGGCAGCGAAAATGTTTGATGAAGTAGCTCCTAAGTTTGTAGGCCGCAACGGTGGTTACACAAGAATCATAAAGCTGGGCGCAAGAAAAGGCGACGGCGCGATGGAAGTATTCATCGAATTGGTTTAATAGATAAATAGCAAGTTCCCCGTCTTTTTTTGACGGCGGTTACTTATATTGAAGCAATGATTAAGAAGTATTATCCTACCGAGAGGTATGGGTGGTACTTCTTTTTGTCTTTGTAAAATGTTGGGGTGGGGAACCAGCAAACAATTACAGAGCATATTTTGTCGAAAAGATATAGGAGCAAATAATGATAATTAATTGACAATATACAAATTTATTACTAATGTAAGGGTAAGCTTTCATATGTTTTTGCATCGAACATAAGTAATGCCTGCATGGAGGTAAGTATTATGAAAAAAAGAAATTATTTGATTGTACTTGCAGTGATTCTTTTTATTTACCTTTGGTATCAGGAGCCTCCCGAGGGTACAGGATTGACGAATCGCTTTATAGGGACATATGCTTGTGAAACAAATAGAGAATGTTATATAACCGTTTATGCCGATGGAATTTTTTATTATTATTGTGAGGAGCAAGATTTATACTGTAAGGGGTATTTCAGAGAATTTGCAGAAGATACCTATGAGTTGGCAGGAGAAAAAATAAGTGCGCAACAAATTTTTTGCAAAGATCGTGCTTTTCAATTCTTAGATGGGGAGGCAGAACTGAATTTTAAAAAAATAAACGAAATTCCTATGATTTCAGTGACAGTCAAAGAGATGGCTGAATAACTTGAAGTATTATAAGTGGTATAGAGAGTGAAGAAATAGGATCAGTTAATTAAAGACAGAAAAAAATTATGCTCTTTGACAAAGTAGGTGAGATTGCATTTGATTTCATCCTTCATTTTTTTCAGTTTCATTGAAGTATTATTGATGGCAGTTGGTTAGTGTAAGAAAAAACCACACACAAAGAATTGTGCGTGGTTTTTTATATTTAGAAGGGGTTTTCCAATTTTAATGGTGGACGGATGCTAAGGTGGCATTGTCTTCATAGGATTGCTCCACTTGAATTGCCGTTACATTTTCCTTTTCATGAACATCCTGCACCGCTACTGTCAAAGACATAAAAGTCAGGAAGGAAAGACAAAAAGCTAAGATTGAAGCACCTGCCAGTTTCATAATTTGTTTTTTCATAAATGTCTCTCCTTTCAAAGCCAAAGTTTGTTTTTATTATTGTAGCATAAAGTTTCGTAGAGTAGGTTACACTCGCCTTACGATGACATTACAGCTGTCTTACTCCTTTGTTACTAATGCATTACAACGTACTCTTTGATAACATCATTATATCAACAAAAACAGAAGATGAGGTTAAGGGGGAATTGCAAGGAAATTACGAAAAAGAGAAGATTTTACTAAGAGATTTGCTACATACTTTTTGTGAGGAAAGGCCTATTTTTCTTGACTTTTTTGTGCAAAAAACGTATTCTATTCATAGCTGTGAGCATTATTTGTCATAGACTTAAGAGGGGAAAACCCTTAAGGAAAAGGTGAAGTTATGAAAATGGTGAAGGCCGAAGGTCTAACATATGAGTATATAAAATTGCTCGAAACAGACCACGGCACTGAAGAAGAAAAGGTAGCTGCTTTAAAGGCAGTTGATTTAGAGATTCAAAAAGGTGAATTTGTTGTTGTCCTAGGTCATAATGGTTCCGGAAAGTCTACTTTTGCGAAGCACATTAATGCTTTGCTAGAGCCTACAGGGGGGACTCTGTGGGTAAAAGGAATGGATACAAAGAATGGAGAATTGGTTTGGGATATTCGTCAAACTGCGGGAATGGTTTTTCAAAATCCTGATAATCAGCTGGTGGCAACAGTCGTGGAAGAGGACATTGCTTTTGGCCCTGAAAATATGGGGATTGCGCCAGAGGAAATCCGTCGTCGTGTGGATGAAGCATTGGCCACGGTGCGCATGGAGAAATATGCAAAACATACCCCATCAAAGCTTTCAGGCGGTCAGAAGCAGCGGATTGCTATTGCTGGTGTTTTAGCGATGAAGCCTGATTGTATCGTTTTGGATGAGCCTACGGCTATGCTGGACCCAGTGGGAAGAAAAGAGGTAATGGAAACCATTGAACGCTTAAATAAAGAAGAAGGCATTACGATTATACTGATTACCCATTATATGGACGAAGCGGTTCGTGGCGATCGAGTTTATGTAATTGATGATGGTGAGGTAGTCATGGAAGGAAAGCCAAAAGAGATATTTTCTCAGGTTGAACGACTGCAGAAATATGGCTTGGATGTGCCACAGGTAACGGAGGTTGCCCATCTTTTGCGAAAGGAAGGCATTGATGTGCCTGCAGATATTTTAACAGTTGAGGAAATGGTAGGTGCACTATGTCAATTAAAATTAACCATTTAACATATATTTATAATCTAGGTACAGCTTTTGAGAAAAGGGCATTAGATGATGTTTCATTAGAAATAAAGCAAGGGGAATTTATTGGTTTAATTGGGCATACTGGCTCAGGAAAATCAACGCTGATTCAACATTTGAACGGAATTATTACCCCTACACAGGGCGAAATTTTATTGGATGAAGAAAATATCCATAGAGATAAGGCTAAGTTAAAAGAGGTGCGTCGGCGCATTGGTTTGGCTTTCCAATATCCTGAATATCAACTTTTTGAAATGACAGTATATAAAGACGTTGCATTTGGCCCTACGAATATGCAGTTGTCTAAGGAAGAGATTCATGCCAATGTAATTTCTGCACTGGAAACAGTGGGTATTGCTCCGGAGCTTTATGAAAAATCTCCATTTGAGCTATCTGGAGGGCAGAAACGTCGTGTTGCCATTGCGGGGGTATTGGCAATGAACCCTGAAATATTGATTTTGGATGAACCTACAGCTGGGTTGGACCCCAAAGGTCGTGATGAAATATTGCAGGCAATTAAACGTCTTCATGAAGAAAGGGGAATTACAGTAATCCTGGTAAGTCATAGCATGGAAGATGTTGCAAAATTGGTTGACCGTATTATAGTCATGCATGAGGGGAAAGCAGCCATGACGGGAACACCGAAAGAAGTATTTTGCCATGTGAAAGAATTGGAAGCTATGGGTTTGGCCGCACCCCAGGTGAGCTATGTTTTTGCTGCCCTAAAGGAGAAAGGCTTTGATGTGCCTTTGGATGTATATACGGTTGAGGAAGCGAAAAAAGTATTAATTAATTTGGTAAAGCAGGTGAGTGTATGATTCGGGATATTACCATCGGGCAGTTTTACCCTGTGGATTCCCCCATCCACCGGTTAGATGCAAGAGTGAAACTTACAATGACATTTATTTATATTATTACACTGTTTATGATAAACAGTTTTGTAGGATATCTATTTGTAATTGCCGCTTTAATGGCGGAGATACAGGTATCCAAGGTACCTTTAAAGTTTATGCTTAAGGGTATTAGAAGTATTATGATCATTATATTTTTTACCGCTTTTATTAACCTTTTTATGACGAGAGGGGAGCACATTCTTTGGCAATGGGGATTTTTAAGTTTGACGGTAGAAGGAATCATGCTGGCGATTAAAATGTGTATTCGCTTGGTTCTATTGATTGTTGGATCCTCCGTTTTAACGCTTACAACGACCCCTATTCAATTGACGGATGGGATTGAGTACATGTTGCGTCCTTTCAAAAAGATCGGTGTACCTGCCCATGAAATTGCAATGATGATGACCATCGCATTACGGTTTATCCCTACATTGTTAGACGAAACGGATAAAATTATGAAAGCACAGCAGGCAAGAGGGGCGGACTTTGATACAGGAAATTTAATGCAAAAAGCAAAGAGCTTGATTCCTATTCTTGTGCCTCTATTTATTTCTGCCTTTCGTCGAGCAGAGGAGTTGGCCATGGCAATGGAGGCAAGATGCTATCATGGGGACGAAAATAGAACACGAATGAACCGTATGTATATGCAAAAAAGAGATTATCATGCTTTTGTATTGGGACTGATATATATTGTGGCAATTATAGGATTAAGGTATGCATCAAATATATTTCCGTTTTTGATCTGACAGAGAAATCGCTACTTCATTACTGTTTAACATGAACAGTTTAAGAGCAATTGTGACTAAAGCAGAGAATTTCTTTGATAGGAGCCCATTAATTTATGCAGTTTAAACAGATTAGGCTTTTGATAAATACGGGGGACAGAAGAAAGCTTTGGTTGCTAGAATGATACTTACAAAAGGGGAGCATTGTATCTCCCTTTTTCATGTGTTAGGAGGTGCTGCATGCGTATACTATTTACCATTGCCTACGATGGAACGAGATATAGTGGCTGGCAGAAGCAGTTATCGCCGGAAGTAATTACCGTTGAGGGAGAATTAGAAAAGGCGTTAAGAGCGCTTTTTCGTTCTCCGGATTTAACTTGTATTGGCGCCAGCAGAACGGACCGAGGGGTTCATGCTTTAGGGCAAAGAGCAATTATAGATGTAGATACAAGCATACCTACGGAAAAAATTCCATTGGCTATTCGCCCCCTGCTTCCGGAGGATATTATAGTGGTAAAGGCGGAAGAGGTTCCTGAGGACTTTCATCCCAGATATGATTGCGTGAAGAAAACCTATGAATATAGAATCTGGAATGGGAAATGGAAAAATCCCAAAGAAAGGTTATATTCTACCTTTGTATATAGTCCGCTTGATTTGGAAAAAATGAACATAGCGTCAAAAAAATTTATTGGGACATATGATTTTGCTGCTTTTTGTGCAGCGGGAAGTTCCGTAACCTCAACGGTGCGTACAATATTTGACTGTTATGTAAAGCAAGAAGGCGATTTGATTCAAATCTATGTTACCGGAGATGGTTTTTTGTATAATATGGTTCGGATTATGGCTGGGACGATTATCGCCGTTGGACAAGGAAAGCTTTCAGCAGATGAAATCTCAGAAATTATTTTGAGTAAAGACAGACGGAAAGCAGGGCAGACTGCGGAACCGCAAGGCTTGACTTTACAGGAAATTTATTATGATTTTAAGGGAAATTCTGTTGACAGTAAAGAATGATTGTACTATAATAATAAAGCTGTACTTTGATTTTAAGACCATTTGGTTTTAAATATATGTTTCTCAAGGTGGGATCCAATAAGTTATGTGGAAACACATAATGGAGATTGACCGTTTTGTTCCCGCAAAACGGCAAAGTCAACGGATCAAACAAAATTTTAATAGGGAGGTAGAAACCATGAGAACAACTTACATTGCGAAGGAATCTGATGTAGTAAAGAAGTGGTATGTAATTGATGCTGCTGACGTGACTTTAGGTCGTATGGCTACAGAGATCGCAAACATTTTAAGAGGCAAGAACAAACCCCAGTATGCACCCAACGTTGACATGGGCGACTATGTGATTGTTGTAAATGCGGAAAAGGTTGCTGTAACAGGCAAAAAATTGGAACAGAAAATGTATCATCATCATTCCGGCTATACAGGTGGTTTGAAAACAACCAGATTGGATAAAATGCTGGAAACACACCCTGAAAGAGTAGTTGAACATGCTGTAAAAGGTATGCTTCCCAAAAATGCTCTGGGCAGAAAAATGTTCGCTAAGTTGCATGTATATGCAGGCGCTGAACATCCCCACGCAGCACAGAAACCCGAAAAATTGGAAATTAAATTTTAATTAGGAGGAGGAAAGCATAATGGCAGCAGCTAGATATTACGGTACAGGCAGAAGAAAATCTTCCGTTGCAAGAGTATACTTGGTACCCGGCAATGGCAAAATTACAGTAAATAAAAGAAGCATTGATGAATATTTTGGTCTTGAAACACTGAAGCTGATCGTTCGTCAGCCCTTGGAATTAACAGAAACTACAGCTAAATTTGACGTTTTAGTTAACGTAAATGGTGGTGGTTTCACAGGTCAGGCAGGCGCAATCAGACACGGTATCTCCAGAGCTTTACTTCAGGCTGATGGTGATTATAGACCTGCTTTGAAAAAAGCTGGCTTCTTGACACGTGACCCTAGAATGAAAGAAAGAAAGAAATATGGTCTCAAGGCAGCAAGACGTGCGCCTCAGTTCTCAAAGCGTTAATATTATTAAAATTACAATCCCTCAGATACTTGTATCTGAGGGATTTTTTATGATATTGAGATGTACTGCTTTTTGCCTATAACAATTTTGTATTAATAACTTCTATTCTAAGTAGGAGTTATTTTTGTGCAAACTTATGTAAGCGTGCTTAGATATATTGTTATCCTAATGTACAATCGAAAAGATAGAAAATAGGATAATAAAAAATGGGGAGATCAGTAATTAAAGTGTTATATAAAAATACCATTATGCCGATATAGTATAGAGATAATTTACATGTTATAACAAATTATGGGCTTAAAGTCTTAAAAGTAACAATATATTTGCATAAACATGCATAAGATAGTATAATGTAGTAAAATGTAAATTATGGAAATTATGTGAGAGGGTAGGTGTTTTCTAGTGAAGTCGAAACGTAAGCCGCCAAAGCTAAAGTTCGCTAAAAAAACAAAAAAAGTGAAAGAGCCAAAAGATGAAAAAAGCACGAAATCTAAAGTATCAAAGAAAAAGGTTGAAAAGGTAAAAGCAAAGAAAGAGAAACGTGCTCGGGATGTAAAAGATGTTAAAAATTATGATAAGGCTATAAAGGAAAGGTTACCTTTAAAAGTTAAGCTGATGCTATCTCATACATTATTGGCAATCTTACCCATACTCATCGTATCAATAGCGGTAATTTTTCAAGTTAGGAATGGTGTGACAACACAAGTTGGTAGTCAAAATGAGAAACTTGTAAATAGCATTAGTAT
>NZ_DAOUQB010000081.1 GCF_030625865.1 Anaerotignum sp.
AAATTATCCTTGCCTACGGGGGTATTCTAATGTTAAACTATGAGAATGTAATAGTCTGCCCGTTTGGGGCGGCAAGAAAGAATGAGGTGGACCATAATGGGTTTTTTTGAAAAAATATTCGGCAGCTATAGCGAAAAGGAAATTAAGCGTATTACGCCAATTGTGAAGAAAATAGAAGACCTGGCTCCTCAATATGAGAATCTGACAGATGAAGAATTGAGAGGCAAAACACAGGAATTTAAAAATCGATTGGAAAAAGGTGAAACGGTGGACGATATACTGCCTGAAGCATATGCAGTTGTACGAGAGGCGGCTTCTCGCCCCCATGTGCTGAATATGCGCCATTTTCCCGTGCAGTTAATGGGTGGCATCGTTATGCATCAAGGGCGTATTGCCGAGATGAGAACCGGTGAAGGTAAGACGTTAGTTGCAACCCTGCCTGCGTATTTGAACGCATTAGAGGGAAAGGGTGTTCATGTTGTAACGGTAAATGACTACCTGGCACAGCGTGACTCTGAGTGGATGGGAGAAGTATTCCGTTTCCTGGGCTTAACCGTAGGGTGTATTTTAAATAATATGGATAACGAGGAAAGACGGGCGGCTTACGCTTGCGATATTACCTATGGTACCAATAATGAATATGGCTTTGATTATTTGCGTGACAACATGGTAGTCAAAAAAGAAAGCATGGTACAAAGAGATTTGCACTATGCCATTATCGATGAGGTTGACTCTGTTTTGATCGATGAGGCAAGAACCCCATTGATCATCTCAGGAAGTGGTTCCAAATCCACAGATATGTACCGTGTTGCCGATCTTTTTGTAAAGCAACTGCAAAAGGGGTGCATCTTAAATGAAGATGAGGCAATGAACCCCTTACTCAGAGAAGAACTTCAGGAAGAGGGAGATTTTGTTTTAGATGAAAAAGCAAAATCCGTTGTATTGACCCAGGAAGGTGTGGAAAAAGCCGAAAAGTTTTTCTCCGTTGAGAATCTTTCTGATCCTGAAAACTTGGAGTTACAGCACCATATCAATAACGCGCTGAAGGCAAATTACAATATGCATTTGGATAAAGACTATGTGATTGCCGAAGGCGAAATTGTGATTGTTGATGAGTTTACCGGCCGTATGATGCCCGGTAGACGTTATTCCGATGGCTTGCATCAGGCCATTGAGGCAAAGGAAAATGTACAGGTAAGAAGGGAAAGCAAAACCCTTGCAACCATTACTTTCCAGAATTACTTTAATAAATATAATAAAAAATCAGGTATGACCGGTACAGCAAAAACCGAGGAAGAAGAATTCCGTAATATCTATGGCATGGACGTTGTGGAAATCCCTACAAACAGATCCATACAGCGTAATGATTTGCAGGATGTTGTATATCGTACAGAGGCAGGAAAATTCCGTGCTGTGGTAAAAGATATTATGGAGGCTCATGCAAAAGGGCAGCCTGTTTTGGTTGGTACGGTTACCATTGATAAATCTGAAGAATTAAGTAAGCTTTTGAAAAAAGAAGGAATTAAGCATCAGGTTTTGAATGCCAAATACCATGCGCAAGAAGCAGAAATCGTTGCCCTTGCTGGACAGATGGGAGCAGTAACCATTGCTACGAACATGGCAGGTCGTGGTACGGATATTAAGCTTGGTGAAGGTGTGGCTGAAATTGGCGGTTTAAAAATTATCGGTACGGAAAGACATGAATCCAGACGTATCGACAATCAGTTGCGTGGTCGTTCCGGACGTCAGGGTGACCCTGGTGAATCCCGTTTCTATATTTCTTTGGAAGACGATTTAATGCGTTTATTTGGCTCTGAAAAGACCATGAAGCTGGTAGATGCCATGGGTATGAGCGAAGATGAGCCAATTGAGGCAGGAATGCTGACCAAGGCTATTGAAAACGCCCAAAAGAAAGTGGAGGGCAACAACTTTGCCATTCGTAAGCATTTGCTTGAGTATGACCAGGTAATGAATGAGCAGCGTGAAATTATTTATGGGGAACGCCGTCGTGTTTTATATGGTGAGGATTTGCGTGACAGTATTATTTCTATGATTCATGAAGTGGTAGCTCGTTGTGTGGATGCCCATATGCATGATGAACAGTTGCCGGAGGAATGGGATATGGCTTCCTTTAGTGAGCATTTTTCCACCATTATTCCCGTGGGCAAGGTGAACATCAAAGAAGAAGCTTTGGTTAAGATGACGAAGGATAAATTAAAAGAAAATCTGACGAAGCTTGGTGAACAGCTTTACCAAATGAAAGAAAAGGAAATCGGCGAAGCAGAACGCATGCGTGAGTTGGAAAGAGTTATTATGCTTCGTGTGATTGATCAGAAGTGGATGGATCATATTGATGAGATGGACCATATGCGTCAGGGCATTGGCTTGCATGCATATGCCCAGAGAGATCCTTTGATGGAATATAAATTTGTTGCCTATGATATGTTTGAAGATTTAAGCAATAATATTCAGGAGGATACATTAAAGATTTTATATCGCATTCGTATTCAGACTGAAGTGAAGAGAGAAGAAGTACAGCAGCCGATGTTTACAAATAAGGATGATTCTGCTGTAAAACAGCCCAAAAAGCGCAATGACGAAAAGGTTGGTCGTAACGATCCTTGCCCTTGTGGCAGTGGCAAGAAATATAAGCATTGCTGTGGTAGATAAAATGTTTCGTTTGGGGGGATTATATGAATAAAATCATAGAAATACCCTTCCCTATCCCTTTTTATACCCAAAGGGTAACAGAGGAAAGCTGGAAAACCGATGGGTTTTCGGATTTGCAGGAGGGATTCAGCTGGAATATGCGGGGATGCGGTATCGCATCCTTAAGAATGGTCATCGACGGTTTTTTGCGTCAGGAAGGAAAGCTTGCTTGCGAGGGCCAGGGTGCAATGATACACAAAGGGCTTGAGCAAGAAGCATATAAGCCTGGTGTTGGTTGGATTCATCAGGGACTTGCAAAAATGGCGATGGAATATGGCCTTTTGGGTACTGCCCATAGAGAAAAAAATGTGTTGGATGTTGGGACGGAAATTTTAGCGGGGAACCCTTGTATTATTTCCGTTTCTCCCAGATTTGCCGGGGGAAAACCCGATGAAAATGGGAATCCATATACCAAAGGCGGCCATTTAGTGGTGGCCTATGGTTGTGAATTCAACGAAGATGGAGCACCGGTTGCGTTTTTGGTGCATCATCCTTCTTGCTTTTTGGAATATAATTGGGCGGCACATTGGGTTCCCATTGAGGAATTTGAAGCGTCGTTTTCGGGAAATTATATTGTGTTTCAAAAAGCCGAAAATTAAATAAGGATAAAACAAAATGTTTTCAATAGAAATTGAAGGTCAAGGCAGTGGGGTTTTGGTCAGGAATTTTGCTACGCAAAACCGTTACTGGGTAATGGCAGCGTTTTTTTCGCTGTTCCACCCCACACACCCTTGCTTTTTGAAAAAAAAGTAAGGATGAAAACTTTATTGAAAATTGCATATACATGTGGTTTTAGAATGAATATCTGTATTGACAAAAATATATATTTTTGCATATAAAGTTTCGCTCAAGCCTTCGAAAAGGCTTGCAGGGTTCGGGACAGAGTCCCGAGAACTTGACCTTATATAACTATAAATTTTTTATTTTAAAGGAGTTGATTTTTACATGTTCGAGTTA
>NZ_DAOUQB010000076.1 GCF_030625865.1 Anaerotignum sp.
AATGGTGAAAAACGACTTCCGGATACAATTGCACCGAATATTCATCAATATGGAGTGATGCTTCCTTACACTCCACTCCATTATTTTCTGTTTGATGATACGACAAAATATCTGGTTATGACCAGCGGCAACATCAGTGGGATGCCTATTTGCTATGGGGATGAAGAAGCGTTAGCCCATTTGAAACAGGTGGCTGACTATTTCCTGGTACATAATCGTGAAATTATGACACCGATTGATGATTCCGTTGTCAAAGTTCTAAATGAAGAGGTATTGATAAGCCGCTGTGGGCGGGGTTATGCACCAATGGCATTGCCCTTGGATACACCTTTTGAGATAGTATCTCTTGGTGGGAATCAAAAAGCGTCTGTTTGTTTTATACACAAAGGGATTGCGCACATCAGTCAGTATTTAGGAGAACTTCATTTTCTGGATGCCTGTAATGAATATATAGGGGTCCTCCATAGGTTGTCCCATCTATTAAATGCTCATCCCCAATTTATTGCTCATGATTTACACCCCAATTATTTTTCAACCCAATATGCAAAGAAGCTAGAAAAAAGAGGAATAGCTGTGCAGCATCATCATGCACATATGGCTGGGTGTATGGCAGAGCATGGATTTTGTGGGGATGGAATTGGCATTATCTTTGATGGAACCGGTATGGGGACAGATGGAACCATATGGGGTGGGGAGTTTTTCGTTGGAAATCGGCGGAAGTTTACAAGAGTGGGACATTTAGAGTATGTTACACTGCAAGGTGCTGATTCTGCCATAGAAGAACCTTGGAAATGTGCACTATCTTTTCTTCACGCAGTAGAGGAAGACACGGAAACATATTTTTCCAATATAGACCATTTACAACTGGAGATTGTAAAAAAGGCATTACAGAACAAAGTGAATTGTTATCAATCCTCGAGCATGGGTAGATTTTTCGACTGTGTTGCTGCCCTTACATTGCAACGAAATCACATTTCCTATGAAGCTCAGGCGGCTATTGAGCTTGAAAACATGGTGGATATTACTATAACCGATGAATATCCATTTTCCATATTTGAGGAGACGGATTCTTTTATATTGGGATATGAGAGTATTTTAAAAGGTGTTTTGGCGGATTTGGAATCTCAACAACCTATTTCTGTCATATCTACGAAATTTCACAATACAATTTGTAAAGCAACGGTAGCGTGTGCGTGCAAGATAAGAGAAAAATATAATGTGAACCATGTTTTTTTAAGCGGAGGGGTATTCGAAAATTCCTTTGTCTTAAAAAAAATAGTTCTTGGATTGAAAGAGACTGATTTTCATGTGTTTTTTAATAAAAAAGTGCCGTTAAATGATGGAGGGCTGTCTTTTGGCCAAGCCTCGGTAGCGGCATCAATTTTGGAGGAGGGAGCTTATGTGTCTGGCAATTCCAACTAAGATCACTTCTGTACAGGGAAGCTATGCCTATGCTGAAACCATGGGGATTCGGCAAAAAATTAATATTCAGTTAATTGAAAATCCTATGCCTGGTGATTTTGTGTTACTACATGCAGGCTTTGCCATTGAAAAGATTGATCAAACAGAATATTTATTTCTAAATAATACACTGAATGAGATGATAAAAAGCGATGAAAATGAACCTAGAGAATAAAAAGACAATTCGAATTATGGAAGTCTGCGGAACCCATACGCAGGCTATATCAAAATCAGGGCTTCGCTATATTTTACCTGATTATGTCAAGTTGCTATCCGGTCCCGGTTGCCCTGTTTGCGTGACCCACGAGGCTTATATTGATGGGGCAATTAATTTGCTTTCCCATGACAATGTAATTTTGGCTACTTTTGGTGATATGTTAAAAGTAAAGGGAGCTTTTTCAAGTCTATCTGAAAAAAAATCCAAAGACAATGTAATAACCGTATATTCTCCTGAAGATGCAGTTACATTGGCACGGAAAAGGCCGGAAAAAAAAGTTGTATTTTTAGCAGTAGGATTTGAGACAACGGCACCTATTATTGCGGCAACAATAAAAGATGTATATGAAAATGGTCCGGAAAATTTATTTTTTCTAACAGCCTTAAAGCGGATGGATCCTATTCTGCGATTTATTCTTTCAGATGACCGAAACAAAATAGACGGTCTCATTTGCCCCGGTCATGTTGCATCCGTTTTGGGAGGAGATGCTTTTCGGTTTGTAACGGAAGAATTTCAAATTCCTGCAGTAATATGTGGGTTTGAGGCGGAAAATGTAAAAAAGGGAGTTTACAACCTATTGGATCAAATAGAGGGGCGAAGCTCTGTTTCTTTTATTAATTTATATAGGGGTTGTGTCAGCAAGTCAGGAAATAAATTGGCAAAGGCATTCATGGGTGAGATTTTTCAACGAGAGGATGGATACTGGAGGGGAATTGGAAAAGTTTCAAATTCTGCTTTGGTTTTGAAAGGAAAGTACAAAAGGCTTGATGCAAAAAATGAATTTAACATATCAGAAGAAACAAAAGTAAGACCATCTCCCTGTCAATGTAGTGAAATTATACTTGGCTTAAAAGCCCCTTATGAGTGTAAACAATTTGGAATATACTGTACCCCTGAAAATCCAATGGGTCCTTGTATGATATCTTCAGAAGGGGCATGCTCAGCGCATTATAAATACGGGAGGGTTTCTTTTGACAAATAAAATTAGATTATATCATGGTGACGGTGGTGTCAAGACAGGCGAGTTAATTAACCAAGTGTTTCTGAAATACTATGGCAATGATACAGAAGTTCCACTCAGTGATTCTTTTGTTTTTGATCCAAAATCATCAAGGTTAGCCTATACAACGGATAGCTTTGTTGTTCAGCCATTGTTTTTTCGTGGCGGAGACATTGGCAAGCTTGCAATTTGTGGAACGTTGAATGACCTTGCAACGGCGGGCGCAAAGCCTTTTTACTTAAGTGCAGGTTTTATTATAGAAGAAGGATTTGACATAGATGATTTATGTAGAATAGCCCAGTCCATGGGAGAAGTATGTAAAGCAAATGGTGTAAAAATTGTTACCGGAGATACAAAGGTGGTAGAAAAAGGCTGCGCTGATGGATTATTTATTAATACATCGGGGATTGGTGTTGTGTCAGACAATTATGCCCTATCTGAAATCAAACCCGGAGATGAAATTATCATAACAGGGACGATTGCAGAACATGGCACGGCCATTTTGCTTGATCGATACGATTTGGCAATAGAAACGAATATTACGAGTGATTGTTGTGCCTTGAGTCACCTTATTATTGATTTAAATGAGGATCTCCCCTATATAAAGCTAATGAAAGACCCAACCCGGGGCGGGATAGCAACTGTTTTAAATGAAATAGCGGCTCATGTAGGCTATAATGTGGAATTAATTGAAAATACAATACCAATCAATCCTCAAGTGATAGCCGTTAATCAAGTATTAGGTATTGATCCTTTATATCTTGCCTGCGAAGGGAGAATGATTTTAGTAGTAAAAGAGGGATTCGGATACAAAATTCTTCAAGATTTAAAAAAACATTACGGATATAAAGATGCACAAATGATTGGTCACTTTACAAAAAGCTGCCGAAAAATTGTTTATTTACAGACGGACATAGGGGGTAAACGAGTGCTTCCCAGTTTAGAGGGGCAGACAGTGCCCAGAATCTGTTGATGATAGAGATGGGATGGCACATGAGGAGGTTTTTTGATGGAATTGGATTATTTTTTAGAGTCTATTCTTAAAAGTGTAAAGTGTTTAAATATGCACATAGAAAAGATAAGTACCAATTACAATGATCCAGAAGTGCTAAGTCATTTGAATAGAGAAGTTCTGATTTTAGAAGGTAAAATCAAAAAATTCAGCAAAGGAAGCCAGGTAAAGGCGGCAGAAATGCCACCAATTAATTCTATTGTTGAGTCCCAGGATATAAACAAAGTTCAGCCCACAAAAGCCATTTCACGGGAAGAATTGGCGATGAATAATGGCATGGATGGTAATCCGGCATATGTTGCAATCAATGGATTTGTTTATGATGTAACAAAAAGTCCTGCGTGGGCGGCAGCTTCGCATTTTGGCCTTCGTGCCGGCAATGATTTAACAGATGAGTTTGAATCTTGTCATGCAGGAGAAAATATTCTGGAAAAACTACCCATTGTAGGCTTTTTATCCTAAATGTAAGGTTGGCGATAAATATGAGTGAAGAAAAATTTAAGTGTCCCTATCAAGAAAGTAAATTAAAGTCAACAGCAAGCCTCGTGGCAAGGGTGAAAAACGAGATAATAAGTGAAAATCTTGAAAAGCCAAATCTTGTCTGGCTTGAGCTTAATGGATGTTCGGGGAATATTATTTCATTGTTGAATGGGCAAAATCCGGACTTTCAGTATCTCATTACCCAAATGGCAAATTTTATTTATAGCAATAGTTTGCTTGCAGCGGAAGGA